>CAYHAI010000036.1:0-4636 GCA_964354585.1 uncultured Planctomycetales bacterium | reverse complement strand
CCCTTAAAAACAAAAAACCCCGATAATTCGGGGTTTTTTGTTTATATACATTTCTCAAAATCCTTATGCGTAATAACGACCTGTTTTTTCAGATTCTTGTTTTTTTCTCATATAATCCATTTTTCTTTGTTTCACGTGACTCATATGATCTTGTTTACTTTTTTGTTGAACAAAAGTACTGATAGTTTCTTTTGATTTACGAACCTTATCCTCAAGTTTTGTGAAATCATTTACAATACCATCAATTTCTTTACTGTACCCATCTTTTCCTGTTAACTTAGAATTACATAAATCCTCAAAAGCTATTTTAGCTTGTTGAATCACTCTAACTATTTCATCAACAGTTGATAATTCACCGTTACTTGTTTTAAGTAACACTAATGATTTTTCCTTAGTAGGTTGTTCACCTTCTTCTTTGATTATCTTTTTAACCAATTTTTCTATATCGTTTTCGTTAAGTCTAACTACTTTTTTCATAATTACATTTTATATATAAATATCATCAAAATAAATAAAATTAAAACATTGATTGTGTATATTAAAAATATTATCTTTGTAAGACATATAAAACGTATTATCAGATATGGCAAAAAAGAAAGAACTCAAGGAAAAAAACCCAAAATTTATAATTGATTTGGTCGAAATTTTAGCAGAAAACGACCCATCAACAACAAATAAGTATTTACCCTTTATGGTTAAACAAGCTGAATCTTGGGTTGATTGGCTTAAAGAAGAACTTAAGAAAAATACATTTAAAGAAATGTTCGATATTGTAAAAGAATTTGATGAACTTTCTTCCAAAAACCTTTTAGATAATAAAGATATTTATTCCTATGGTTCCAATCAAGAAATTGTGGATATCATAAAATTAGCTCGTGAAAAAGTAACTAAAAGTCAGGTTAAGAAATTTGAGACCTTAACTTTGCATGAAGATGATAGATTTTTGGTGGTCCAACCACTCACCTCTCGCAGTTCCAATGTTTATGGTAAATCAACAAAATGGTGTGTATCATCAGAACAAAATGATTTTAAAAAGTATTTTAACCAATATACTGAAAATGGTGTACTTGTTTTTGTAATTGATAAATCTGTTAAAGAAGAACAAACTCGTGATAATATATTCTCAAAGGTGGCATTCCATATTGATAAAACTAAAACTGGTCACGAGGCAACTACCATTTGGGATTCTAAGGACGTTCTGGTGTCAGCGGTTGGTATGATGGAATTGATGGGAATACTACCACAAGATGTTATGAAAATAGTTAACACAACTTTAAAGGGTAGATCTAATAAGGAAATTGCTACTGAGAAAGGTATTAAAGATGATACCCATAAGGGGGATGACTAGTATGGGGGTTAAAATTTTGGGATGTTACAATGGGTATCTATAACAACAAAAAATATATCATAATATGAAGTTTAAAACATTAAAAGAACAGTACTTAGATTTAGTTATTGATAGAATAACTGTTAGTAAAGAAGACTTAACTGAAGTTGAGGAACAAATTATTAATATTGGTTATGAATTATTACATGAAAAACTGGAAGACATTAAAATTCTTAATGATGAGATTAAAAGAATATCTTTAGAGTTAGCTAATTTAAAAGCCCATCAAGACAATAAAGATTATACTGATTGGAATTTAGGTGACGATGATGAGGATTGTTAAATATGAGTTAAGAAATGCCTAATAGTTCTTCTTAAAACGGGCTCATTAACACCAGGAAACACATCTGTAATTTCAAGAGAAAGTTTATTGGTTAAATATTTTTTATTACCCTCAACAAAGTTTGCTTTATCGTCAACAACAATATAAAACCTATTAACATAAGGTTCAAAATCTGTTTCGTATTTACGTACAGGATACGTATCTTCCAAATAACTTAAAACAATATCATTAATACCAAAAGGGGATTCAATCCAATCAAACTCATTTTCATCAGATTCTTTTAATGAAGAACTTCTCCAAAGGTAATCATCCATTATTTCAATAACTTTTGGTGTTACATTTGGTATATCTTTTATTTCAATGCCGTAATTCCATAGGAAATTGTCTTCCATATCGTAAACACCATTTTCAGGTGAGTAATAAACTATATTTAAATTAAAGTTATTAATATCATTAGATATATCAACATAGTAATCCAAAGCTTTTTCTTTACTACCACCAAAATTATAACCTAAAGTATCCACAACAGATTTCCAATCCCATTCATTATTATCTAATTTTGATAAAAGAAATATTTCACCGTATGTTTCCATACCTGTAATACCTTTTTTACCTTTCTTTGGATTTCTTTGAATGATGACCGCATGCCTTTCTTTGTGGTAATCCTCCCACTCACCCTTATCATCATTAATACACCATTGACATTGATGTGCGTATTTTTGTAGTGCTCTATGTGTTAATGGAACAACAACAATAATGTTATCATCTTTATAAAGTTGAACCTTTTCGTCTCTTGGAACTCTGACTTCTTTTAATATTTTACGAATTAAATCTTTCATATTTTATATAATATAAATATCGTATAATATTAATAGTTTGAACCTTTTGATAGATTATCTACTGCCCATAAAGGTTGTAAATTATCCAACGACCAACACTCCTGAAATTCATTATCGGTTGGATGTTTAAAATTAAATAAGTTCATTGGTTTAATATGGTCAACATGCCATTCACCGTAGTTATCCCATGTCATACCATCTTTAAATTGTGATTCCAATCTATTGATTAATTCAGTTAAGGTATAAGGCAATAAATCAAAAGTGTTTTTATACTTATTTACATTTCTTTCCTTTAAACAAGTATATATGGAAGTTCTGGTATAACAGGCTAGTTTATATGCTGGGTCAGAATCTTTTTTAGTTTTTTCGTAATGTTTTTTATACTCATTTAAATATTCCCTGTTTTCTTCACGCCATTCTTTATGATACTCACGTAGGTGTTCACGATTTTTTTCTGACCATTGTTTGTGATTTTTACTTTTTCTTTCTTTTACTTCAGGTTTAGAATGATATTTTTTAGTAGACATTTCTTTACCACCAATCCATTTACGGCCGGATGGGCCTAACTCTATACCATTTTCACGTAATATACGATTGATTACGGCCTTACAAACATTAAATTCTTCTGAAATACTAGGTGTACCTTTGTATTCTTCAGTATACAATTTAATTATTTTATTGATTTCTTCCTGTGAAAATTCTTTACGTTTCATATATTATAAATATAACCATATTATGTATTATTGTAAATAAGGCATAAAAAAGGGTGGTAAAAACCACCCTTTTAATTTTATAGTATAATACTATTAACGTAATTCTCTTACATCAAAAGTACGTAAACCATCAACACGAATATGCCCGTAAAATCTGTTGTTCACCATTTTTTTAGCGTAACGTGTCATGATACCTTTAACTGGTACAAAGTTGAACGGATTGTACATAGTTGGAGTCAACTGCATCGGTACGTACGGAGCGTAGATGTAACCAGTGTCTAACAATGACTTACCTTTGTGTCCAATGATAATTGAATATGCTGGAGCGTAAGGGTCACGGTATACAGTGTAACGACCACTTAGTGAACCTACTCTTTCAATACCCATGTTATATTGGTCTTGTTCAGGAGCTGCGTTAGATACGTGGAAGTATTCTAAATCATCAAATACTGCTGATACTTCAGAAGATACAACGATAAAGTTAGCACCACCTCTTAAAGTAGATTTGTGAATCTGAGCAGATAATTGATTTAATTTAGTAATTAATGTTTGATTCCATTCTTTTTGAGTGTATGGAGTCGCAACTGTTGCAACACGTTTCCAACCATTATAGTCCCAACGTAATTGCCAAGCAGCACCTTTACGTAAATCACGTAAAATCTCACGGTCAATTTCAGCAGCAACTTGTTCAGATAATAAAGCTGTTAATTCAGCTTCAGCATCAATGTTATGGAACGCTGAAACGTCTTGTGCTAATTCTGGAGACCAGCTAGCTCTTAACTTTCTTTCAGTTACAGAAACTACAACCTCATCTAAACGGAAAGAAACCTCACCCATTTCAGTAGAAAGTTCTAATGAACTGTATTGTCTCCATCCAACTACGAATGAATCAGTAGACGCTGTCCAACCAGATTCAGCGCCAGTATAACCATCAATTGTGTTTGTACCGCAAGATACACAAGCAGGGTGAGTTAAATCAACCTCAATGTATAATTTACCAACAGCATCACAGATGTCGTTATAAGCTACGATACCTTTACCGTATTTTTGAGTTACCACACGGAATGGAACTTCATCACCAGAGTTAAGGATTAATTTACCATCATTATCGTAAATAGCGTCAGCAGCTACTACAGATAAAGAAGCTAAAAATTCTTCAGTGTCCATTTCATTTCCGTTAGGAGAATCAGAACCAGGGAAGTTATCACCCATTCTACCAGCATTAGCAGATCTGAATCCTTCAACTTCTAAGATTTGTTTTCTAACTGAACTGTCAAAAGCAGTTGCTGTAGTTCCAGGAGTGAATTCACTACCAGTTGTACAAGCTGTCCATACTACTGGAGTACCAGTCGCGATGTTAATTGTTGCAGTACCTTTAGAATGATCGAATAAACCATCATTATAAAAACGGTCA
>CAYHAI010000035.1:0-2661 GCA_964354585.1 uncultured Planctomycetales bacterium | reverse complement strand
ACAAAAAATGATGTTGCTAAACAGATGTACCAGCGCAGCATGAATCTCTATCAGCGGTTTGAGGAGGCCTTTTCGTGGATTCAACCTAAAATTCTTTCACAGTCTTCAGTATCAATCATTTTATTAAATGGTAAATTTAATTCAGTTCTAATTCTTTTCACATCTAAAGAACAACCTAAATATTTTAAACAACTAAAAAAGCAGTTATTGTTCATTGATGAAGGGTTGTAACAAGTAAACTTATAATAATAAGATGTAATTATTTTTACGCTTGATGCGTGCTTATTACAACCTCCGGCAATAGCGTGAATATTATTGGCATAAACTAAAGCAAATAAATTTTCGTTTTGTCCTTCTATATAAACAACGCCGAATGATTCGTGAACAACATCAACAGGATTTTCTAATAACTTTTCAAACCAATTCACAAAATGATTATAATGATTAAATTGAAATTTTCTATTAAATGTAGTAATACCACTATTTAATTGAATTTCAAATGCCCCTTTAAATTTTTTAATAATAGGGTCTATTTTTTTCTTTAAGTCAACTAAAGGATAATAAATATTTTTTTTAGCCTTTCTTGCATCTCTACGCTTTTTAATAGCATCTTTATAACGTTTAATAATATTTTTATCAGCAGCAACACCACTTAAAATATCATTTGAAATAATTTTACTTTCTTTTAGTGTTAGATTCTTTTTTAATCCACTTTTAATATATGCATCAAAAACTTTTTGAAGCGTCAATAGTTTAGGCTTTTGGGCTCTATCTACTGCAGAATAAAAATTAGATAAATAAGGATGGTTTGCAATGGTTTTATTTAGTTGCTTTCTTAAAGTTTTTGCTTTTATATTACTCATATTATTAGACATTATATATTATATATAAGAAATTAAATTCTTAAATAGTATTTTTCTTAAAGTTTTTATTTTAATACTTAAAGAAATATAATAAAAAACATTTAAGAATATATTTTCTAAACTTATTATAATGGAAACAATTAAAGTTAAAAATAATAAATGGATTATTGGCAGTGATTACGTAAAAAAGTATCATACTGATTATTATAAAAAAGCCGAAGTAATCCAATGTGATTGTTACGGAAGTTATAAGACAGTAAATAAACATAAACATTTTGCATCTAGACAACATCGACAATATTTAGCACGAACATCAGTCACACAACAAGAAGGTATTGCAGTCAAAAGCCAAAACCTCTAAATCATATGTATTTAAAAGTCTATGGTTAATTGTGAATGTATGGAAGTGTTGGTTATCATCATAACCTATAAACTTTTCATTTACACTTGTCAACCAATCCATAGCAGCAGAGGCTGTCCAATGTGGTTTTAAAAAAATTACTTTATACAACATATATATTTAAATTAGATATAATATATTTAATTTAAACTTATAATATTTAACCATATATCCTAACCACCTTTCCATCCCAACCGCTTGAACCTCCATTAGCCCCGTATATTGTTTGTAAAATTACTACTGAAAAACCGGCAATAGCGGCGGCCGTTGTGTGTGACATTGCGTTTGCCTGTTGTCCTGTTGTGTTAACCTCTGAAACCATTAAAGGGGCTGTTGTAATGTTATTAACCAAAGTATTATTAGCCCCCGCTACTGGTGCTGTACCTCCTGACCTTGTAAATACTGAATAAACAATATTACCTGCTGTTACTGGGGCTGGTAAAGTAACTGTTAAACTAGTCGCTGAGTTTGAACTGTTTGTAGCAATATTTCCAGTAAATGGGTTGTTAATAGCATCTGCGGTAATATTTGTTATTTCATCTATAATTACTCGCGCCGATGTATTTATATCTGAAAGTTGTATAGTAATATTCCTATTTTCAATTAAATCAGGGTTTACTGTTTGATAATATCCATACCAAGTTTCCTGCACTCGTGTCGGTAGAAGAATGCTATTATATTCAACTCTTGAACCGCTTATTAAATTCCATGTCATACCATATCCAGTAATACCATTTATTCCACTTGGCCCAATACCGGCGGTTTTTTGTAAATGAAAAGTAAGCATATATAATTTACCTTTTGAAAGTGCTTGTGTTGGATTTAAAGTAAGTGTTCCTGTTAATGTAGTATTTGTACCATTTGCTGTGGCGATAGGATAAGCCCCCGTTCCCGTTTCAATAGTTCCCCCACCTGGTCCTCCGATAGCACTGTAAGTATTAGTAATACTTCTACAAATTATAGCACAAATACCGCCTCCTCCACCTCCACCACCTCCAAAGTTACCTCCTGTTCCTGTAGGTTGCCCACCATAATTACCATTAGCAGTTATAGAACCGCTACCTGATATGATTGGACTAGCCACGAAGCACACACCTCCACCACCTCCTCCTCCTCCTGATACCGCCCCTATTCCTAATGCTGATTTAGCACCTCCACCGCCTCCAATAGAGGGCGTCATTTGCCAGTTTGTTGCCCCAACAATATATCTAGTCATATAATTAACGAAATTACTTGTCACTTTAGAACCGCCATCAGTATTTGAAGGTACAGATAAATCTAAATTAGCCGTTGTTATCATTCCACCTGTAAAAGTAATGTTTGATGCTCTACCTTGTCCTCCTTTACCACCAAGACCTCCAACCCACGTGTCAACAGTTGGTGCTGCTTGTGCGACAC
>CAYHAI010000034.1:0-2617 GCA_964354585.1 uncultured Planctomycetales bacterium | reverse complement strand
TTGGCGGAGGCTTTGAGCATGGTACAGCCCCCGGTATATTCCACAGCATCTGGCAGAAGAACCGTTTTATTAAATATTTTGGGGTCATCGGAATATTTGGCCCGTTAGTGATATTTATATATTATACCTATATTGAATCTTGGACATTGGCTTATAGTTTCTTTGCGCTTTTTGGTAAATATAGCAAGCTCGTTGACCAGGCAACAATGCAGAGTTTCTTGCGGGGTTTTCAAGGCATAGAAAGGAATGAGCATTTTGCTGGCCTAGGTCCGGCATATCTATTTTTTCTGCTCACCTTTATTTTGAATATCTGGGTGATATATTACGGCATAAAAGGCGGCATAGAAAAACTCTGCAAATGGGCAATGCCCCTTTTATTTATCTTTGGTTTAGTGCTCATGCTTAGAGTTTTGACTTTGGGTACACCCGATTTAACCAAGCCTACATGGAATATTTTTAATGGATTTGGTTTCTTATGGAATCCGGATTTTTCCGCTCTAAAATCCGCTAAGGTTTGGCTGGAGGCAGCAGGCCAGATATTTTTTACCTTGAGCGTAGGCATTGGAGTAATTCTTACCTATGCCAGTTACTTATCTAAAGGCGATGATGTGGTTCTTTCCGGGTTAACCGCTGCCAGCACCAATGAAGTGGCAGAGGTTATTTTGGGCGGAAGTATTGTTATTCCAGCAGCCTTTGTCTTTTTTGGGCCAGTGAATATCCAGTCCATTGCCCGCTCCGGCGTATTTAATTTGGGCTTTGTGACTATGCCTTTGGTTTTAAATAAATTGCCTTTGGCAGCAATATTTGGATTCGCGTGGTTTTTCCTTTTATTCTTAGCCGGGATAACCTCTTCAGTTTCACTTGCCCAGCCGGCAGTAGCATTTTTGGAAGATGAGTTTGATATTAATCGGAAAAAAGCAGTATCTCTATTTGGCATTGTTTCCTTTTTGCTCTGCCAACCGGCAATTTTTTTCTTAAGCCGCGGCGTGGTGGACGAATTAGATTTCTGGGGCGGGACATTCTTTTTAGTTCTATTCGCCACTATTGAGACCATACTTTTTGCCTGGGTCTTTGGCATGGAGAAGGCCTGGGATGAAATTCATAAAGGCGCGGATATGCGGATCCCTAAGATTTATAAATTTATTATTAAGTATATCACGCCGTTATTTTTATTCTTTATCTTAGGGATGTGGTTTGTCCAGGAGTGGCTACCGATAATATTTATGAAAAATGTTTCCTTGGGCAATAGGCCGTTTATTTTAGGCACCAGAATAGGTTTAGTTTTAATATTTTTAGTCTTGGCGATTTTAGTCAAGATTGCCTGGAGACGCAAAAGAATACAGGCAGAGAGAATCAAATGAAAAATGGCGGCTGGATATTTTTAGCGATTTCTTGGGGCATAATTTTGGGATTGACTGTTTTTTGTTTTATAAAAGTATTTTCCAAAAAGGAGCTTTAGATGAAGAAGAAGGTAGTCGGCTATTTATTGATCCCGTTTTTGCTTTTAAGTATTTCAGGTTGCGCGCCCTTGATTATTGGCGCGGCTGCAGGCGGATTAGGCGCTTATGCCATCAGTAAAGATACTATACAGGGCGACACAGATAAACCTTATGACAGTCTTTGGAATGCCGCCTTAATGGTAAGCAGAATTCGCGGGACCATGAAACAAGAAGACTACACGAGGGGCTATATTGAATTAAGGGTAGATTCAAGCCGTGTCGAGATTAAATTGATTAGGTTAACCCATGCTACTACCAGATTAAGAGTCGCCAGCCGTAAGCATCGCCTGCCTAATTTAGGTTTAGCGCAGGATTTATTTATGAAAATTATGGAAGAGGCAAGATGAATTTATTGGCCAATTTTCTTACCAGTTTAAGTTTGCTCTTTGGTTTTGTCTCCATTATTTTTTCCTTGGAGAGCCATTTTACCTTTGCTTCTTGGGCAATAATTCTCTCGGTTATCTTTGATGGTTTGGATGGCCAGATTGCCAGAAAAAATCCCACGCCTAGCGGATTCGGCAAGGAATTAGATTCCCTGGTGGATGTAGTTTCTTTTGGCATCGCGCCGTCTGTCTTAGGATATATTTTTATCTATCGGGCATTTTATTTCTGGGCAACCTTAGCTTTATTTATTTACCTTTTCTCTAGCGTAATGCGCCTGGCAAAATATAACATTACCCCTAAAGAAGAAATGATTAATTATTTTTATGGCTTGCCTACCACGGTAAGCGGAGGATTATTAGCTTCTTTTATTTTGATCTATAGGAAAGGCAAAGACATATCGCCGTTACCGCCTTTTATACCGGTTATATTTCTCTTTTTAGTTTTACTGCTTGCCTTCCTGATGGTTTCGCGGGTAAGATATTTGAATTTAGATGGCCTAAAGGAATTATTCGGCAGGAAAATAAAATTAACCGTTTTAGGTTTATTTATTTTGTTAATGCTGGCCGCTTTTTCAAGAAAGGCAGGAACAGCTGTTTTTTCGTTCTTTTTAATCTACTTGCTTTTTTCTCCTTTTGTGATAAAAAGATTAGATCATAATTAGTAGTAGGGCAGGTTTAAACCTGCCCTACTACTACTGTGGATAAGTTGGGTTTTGGCGATTTGCCGAGGTAGCT
>CAYHAI010000033.1:0-2927 GCA_964354585.1 uncultured Planctomycetales bacterium | reverse complement strand
TGAGATGAACGTGCCTTTTCTCGCCCGACTTCTCAGCAGCGAACCGTATTATGGATTCACAGAGATGCGTTCCGTCGGATGTCGCGCTCGGATATTTGGGCTTTATCAGGATGATGGTCTCGTCGTATTTCTCGGTGATGTCAGAATCCCCCTGAAAAGTGATATATACTTCTTTCTACATTAGATTTTCTATAATTGTTTTAGATGCGGGATCCCACAGGGGACCCCGCATCATGGACTAAAGGTCCGAATCTACTTGGATCCGCCGCGGCATTGCTGGACAGCGCCCTTGAACGCGGCCTTCCTTGCCTCGCGGTTGCCATGTCCGCCCCGGAGCTTGCTTCCGATGCACTGGTTGAACCCGGAAGCCCTCTTCTGGAAGTAGACGTGCAGTCCCCTCTTCGGGGTTATCGACACCATTAGCCCGTGCCTGTGTGATCTCGGCATATTTTTATCCTCCTTTCTGGTCCTAATAGACCTGTGAACTGATAATGCTCACTGGCGTATATAGAAGTTGTGTCAGGGACCACTGACAGATTCGATGAGGAATTTGAGGCACTTCCAGGCGTCCTCATCCGAGCAATAACCCTTGGTCTTCGTCCATAAGTGCAGGAGTTTCACATTGCTCTCAATAGTCTCGAAGATGCCCGGCTCGTAAAGGATGGGCTGACAACGGTAGTAAGTCTCGCCATCTTCATCCTTCTCGGATAGGAGTATTCCCTCCTTCACGAGCTGCCCGAGATGGTAATAAATCAGCTGTCTTTCACTGTCGTTCTTGTCGAGTCTCTTGTTCCGGCTCTTGACGTGCTTGAAAGAGACGGGTTCCCCGAGTTCCACGAGCGTCCTGACGATCTCAAGTCTTGTTTTCGTTCCGTTTTTCTGCGTTGTCTTCTCCCCCTGCAAATTCCTGCACTTCGATATCGTCAGTGACTATGATAACTTTTGGCGACTTCGTGTCCTCGATCCTGAGCGCATCAACCAGGTTCCTGCCAACCGTGCAATCGAAAGGTACGATTATTATGTTATCTCTGCCCACGGTCTCTTCCAGCATCTCCCTGACCTTCTTGCATTTCTCGTCGCATATATCCGGTTCGAGCAGGATGGTCTTCTGGGACATGACGGTCACCTTCTACAGCTGATGGCATTGTTTATTGTCTTTTCTATGAGTGCGATGCGTATAAGCTTAACTCGCTTTCGGTGTTCAATCTGGATTCGCTCACGTATAGATTGTCTTGATGATATCATTACAGGGTCCATTGTTGGGTGCCTCGCATCGAGATATGACATCTCGTAAAGTGCTGAATCTATTAAT
Source organism: uncultured Planctomycetales bacterium (assembly GCA_964354585.1). Classification (GTDB taxonomy): domain Bacteria; phylum Omnitrophota; class Gorgyraeia; order Gygaellales; family Profunditerraquicolaceae; genus CAYHAI01. Next base: position 1,615 of record CAYHAI010000033.1, on the reverse strand, counting down.
CGATCCAACCTCATATCGATTAGCTCTATGGCATTGGCTATATCTTCCTTTGTAGTTTTGCAGTCTATTCTTTGAATAAATTCCTCGTAATTTATTATATGACGCATTATCTCATCTTCAAGTGCATTTATCGTTTTTTCATAGTCATCCATATTATTACCTCCCAATCCCCTCAATTTTCTAAGCTCATTTAAAACTATATCTTGACCGGTGTAACCAAACCGTGTTCTTATTTCTTCGGGAGAGCACGCCTTTATTTCAGCATAATTGTCTCGAACGTACTTTTTTAAGCCCTCTTCGTATTCATCGGACATGTTTCTCACCTTTTTTCCTAGTTCTTTTCCTTCGTGACCTGTGATAACTGGCACCTCTTTATAATTCAAAGACATATAAGCTGCCAGTCTATGACGGCCGTTATGTAAGTAACCATTCTCTGAAACCATAATCGGTGGTAGTGTTCCGCCCTGCCTCAAGTGTTTAATCATCGCCTCCGTTGTGTAATCCCATATTGGCTTATTGAACTCGGTGTTGATATCGGATATTCGCATCATTCTTTCGGGGAGGACAAGTCCATCATCCATGTTTTTTACCTCAGTTTCGCCATTATCCCATCGATCCAATGCGTTCAGCGCTTTCTGAACATCCCCAATCCGTGGTTCCAGAGCCCGAGTCCATGGTTCCACAGACCAAGCCCGTGATTCCAGAGCCCCAGAGGGGCGCCGAATCCCGGTATTCCCAACTTCTCTCTTATTATGCCCTTCTTCTCCGTCTCATGTATCGAGTTCCTCGTACCATAGAATGTCATGTTCTCAACTCCCAAGTTTATTCATCAATCATTTGTGTTGCGTTATGCAAGTTTTGATGCATTCGCATAATCTATTTACCTTGACGGTTTTATCGACTTCGACCTTGCTTGTCTGCCCATCAACGGATTTCAGATAATTTATAATTTCCCTAAAATGTTTTTCCTCAGCTACTTTAACGGACTCATCCATCCCATTGGCATGAACGTCTGCTCCGTGCTCTACCAGATATTGGACAACATCGAGGTAACCGGCCATAACGGCACTCCGAAGCGGTTCGTCATCAAGGGCGTGAATGTCGGATCCCTTCTCCACTAAATAACGAACTATGGGGAGTTTGCCCCAATAGGCAGCCATCTGAAGAGGGAAATCGTGATCATAACGGAAATTTGTTCCCGATTCGACAAGCTTTTTAACCCCGTCCAAGTCACCCATCTCTATATATTCCATAAGATTTTTTTTCTTCGGCCACATGCAATCAACCTCCCAGTTTGTTCATCACCTTATCGATCCAGTCCTCTCCGTACTTCCTGTCCAGCGCCTTATCCAGCTCTTCCCTGGTTATCTCGCCATTGGTCATCTGGTCGAACTTTATCTTGCAGTATTGCTCGTCACCGAGCGTCTCGCAGGCGACCTTGCAGAGCGAACACTCCTCATGAGACTTCGCCTCCGCCTCCATCTTTTCGAGGCGGGTATAATAGTCCGGTATCTCGGCCAAATGATCGACGGCGATCTCCTCCGCCTCCTTTGGGTCGTTCGTGTGCTCCATCTCTATTTTGATGCCCTTCTCAAGCTGCTCGGGGTCGAACTGG
>CAYHAI010000032.1:0-14678 GCA_964354585.1 uncultured Planctomycetales bacterium | reverse complement strand
GCGATTATTATAAATGGAACCAATGGATATTTTTAAAGATGTTTGCGCAGGGCTTGGCCTATAAAAAAGCAGCCTCGGTTAACTGGTGTCCGTCTTGCGAGACCACCTTGGCTAATGAAGAGGTTGTGGCTGGTGGTTGCTGGAGGTGCAATACCGCAGTAGAGCAAAGAGATTTAGAGCAGTGGTTTTTGAAGATTAGCGCATATAAAGAGCGGCTCTTAGACGACCTAAAACAACTGGCGCATTGGCCAGAAAGAGTTTTGAGTATGCAGGCTAACTGGATAGGTAGGAGCGAGGGCGTGGAAATATATTTTCGCCACAAAGAGGGCGATAAGATAATTCCTGTTTTTACCACGCGCGTAGATACAATTTTTGGCGCTACCTACATTGTTTTAGCGCCGGAGCATCCTTTAGTTTTAGAAATGATTAAAGGCAAACCTCAGGAGAAAGAGGTTTTAAAATTTATCCAGAAGGTAAGCCAAGAAAGTAAAATTGTGCGCACCGCAGAGGATGTGAAAAAAGAAGGTATCTTTAGCGGCGCTTATGCCGTAAATCCGCTAAATAACGAGGAAGTGCCTATCTGGGTGGCAGATTATGTGTTAATGGAATACGGCACCGGTGCGATTATGGCTGTGCCTGCTCACGACCAGAGAGACTTTTTGTTTGCCAAAGAACACAAGTTGCCGATGAGGATTGTAATTAGAACACCAGAACACCAGAACACCAGAACACCAGAAGAACTGACTGAGGCGTATGAAGGCGATGGTGTGCAGGTTAATTCCGGGCAGTTCGATGGTCTTATCAATCAAGAAGCTAAAATAAAGATTGCCCAGTGGATGGAAGAAACCTGCATTGGAAAAATCCAAAGCCATTGGCGCCTGCGCGACTGGTTGATTTCGCGTCAGCGTTATTGGGGAACGCCGATTCCGATTATATATTGCCCCAAATGCGGAATTGTGCCTGTGCCTGAGGCAGATTTACCCGTAGAATTACCCAAAGAAGCGCCTTTTACCGGAAAAGGAGGCATTCCTTTAACAAAGGTTAAGAAATTTATGGATACCCAATGCCCGAAATGTAAATCTCCTGCTCGTCGGGAAACGGATACCATGGCCACATTTTTTGATTCCTCGTGGTATTTTTTAAGATTTTGTTCGCCTAAATTTTCTCAAGAGCCGTTTGCTAAACAAGAAGTTAAGTATTGGATGCCGGTGGACCAATATATCGGCGGAATTGAACACGCGATTTTACACCTGTTGTATTCGCGTTTCTTTACCAAATTTTTTCATGACCTCGGGATGATAGATTTCAATGAACCATTTAATCGTTTACTCACTCAAGGTATGGTCTTAAAAGATGGCGCGGTGATGTCTAAATCGCGGGGAAACATTGTTGACCCGGATTCCATCATTAAAAAATACGGCGCTGATACCCTAAGGTTATTCATTCTTTTTGCTGCGCCGCCAGAGACAGAATTAGAGTGGGACGAACGCGGCATAGAAGGCGCCTTTAAATTTTTAAATCGCGTCTGGCGCATAGAGGATAACCTAAAAGATAAAGCGCAAGAATCTTTAATAAAAACGATGCATAAGACAGTTAAAAAAGTTACTGAGGATATTGAGAGTTTTAAATTTAATACTGCCATTGCCAGTTTAATGGAATGTGTGAACGCCATTTATCAACAGGGAGCAGACAGGGAGGTTTTTTCTAAAATAATCATTATGCTTAGCCCGTTTGTCCCGCATTTTAGCGAAGAATTATGGCAGCGCTTAGGCAATCAAGAAAGTATTTTTAAGGCGCAGTGGCCAAAATATGATCCCAAGTTACTGGTTGAAGAGACCGTTGTTATGGTCATTCAGGTAAATGGCAAAGTGCGTTCTAAAATAGACGTGCCTGCCGATATCTCTGAAGATAAACTGAAAAAATTGGTGCTTGCTGATGCGAAGTTAAAACCCTGGCTGCAAGACAAACTCCTCAAAAACTTCATTCTCGTTCCCCAAAAACTCGTCAACCTCGTTATCTAAGCAAAAATTCCTGTTAGATTTAGCCTCCTCTTACGTCTATTGTAGTAGAACGTATAAAAAGGGGTCTGGCCCCTTTTTGGGAAAAAAAGCGCCTGACCCTTTTTGCTAAACAAGGAGGGAAGATATGCCGCGAGCACCACGAATTTGGTTTCCAGGAGCCATCTACCATATAATTCAACGAGGAAATGACCAACAGAACATTTTTAGAAAAGATGGTGACCGGATATGGTTTTTAAAAACAGTGAAAGAAGTCAAAAAAGAGATGTTGTTTAAGGTATTTCTATATGCATTGATGGATAATCATTATCATATGACTATAGAGGCTTCCGGGAATCATATTTCCGAAATTATGCATTCCATAAATAGCACCTATGCTATTCGATTCAATAAGAAATATCAACGAAAGGGGCATCTTTTTCAAGGAAGATTTAAGGGCATTCTAGTAGATAGGGATACTTATTTATTGGAATTAAGCCGCTACATCCATCTTAATCCGGTAAAAGCAGGAGTAGTGAATAATCCAGAAGATTATAAATGGAGTAGCTACGGTTATTATATAGGTAAAGAAAAAGATTCTTTAGTTGACACAGAATTGGTACTTTCCCAATTTCAAAGCGCTTTTAAAGATGAACATAAGATCTACGAAGACTTCGTAAATGAGAAGTTAAAGCAAGCCATAGAAGAAGAGGACTGGCTGAGGATACATATAAGACGACAGAGATTTTTGGGGAGTAAGAACTTTATTAAGATGATATTGAAAAAAGCGCCTGACCCCTTTAAAAAAGCGCCTGACCCCTTTTTGAGATAGGGTTATTATGCTCAATCTTACCCGTCAAGAGCAGCAGGTTATCTTATTTTTAATCAGCGTGGCTTTACTGGGAATGGGGATTAATTTTTCGGTCAAGAAATTTCTTCAGGTTAAAATTATCGTCTCTATAAGTCCGGATATGGGCAGGATTGACCTCAATAAAGCCGATAAAGAGAGGTTAATGGATATCCCGGGGATTGGAGAAAAGTTAGCCGCGCGAATTATTGAATACCGAAAGCAAAAAGCAGGGTTTCAGGATAGAGAAGAATTAAAGGGGATAAAGGGCATCAGCGATTATAAGTACGAGAAGTTAAAGGAGTTTTTGTTTGTTCAATAATCCCATAAGCAGGGCTTAACACCCAAACCTATCGGCACCCTGCCTTAAAGGATAGGCAAGTATCCCACCTTCTGTGGGAATGGTTTGGTGTAAGCTTGTGCTTAACACCCAAACCTATCGGATGGTTTGGTGTAAGCTTGTGCTTAAGGAATAGATGAGATATCCATTGGTAGGTTTATGTATTGCTTTCTGTTTGGGGATAATAACTGCGGCGTGCTTTAAAATTCCATTTTTTATTCTTTATTTGGTTGCCCTTCTTTCCTTGATATCTAGTATTATTTTCCTAAAACAAAATACAAAATTTAATATTCTTATCCTCGGCGTAAGTTTTTTCTTAGGCGCTACAATATTGAAGAACTCTCAAGTCCTCTCCAATTGCCATATCGTTAAATTAGCTCCTTATAAAAGTGATTCTGTTTTTCTGATAGGCGTTATTGATAATGACCCTATTTATCAAGGCGAAAAAGTATCTTTTATTCTTAAGGCAGAAAAATTAAAAATAAACGAAACATGGCAGAAGACTTGCGGTAAGGTTTTAGTCAAGGTTCTTTCAGCCAAAAGCGGATCCACCTTCGGCGGAAAAAAGAATAAGGTTTCCTATGGCGATAGATTATTCTTAGAAGGCAAATTGTACCGGCCATTTTCTTTCTCAGGAGGGTTCGATTATAGGAATTACCTAAGACATCAAGGCATTTATCTTATCCTTAGCGTAAAAAAGGGTAGTATGATTAAACAGTTAGATAAAAATGCCGGCAATCCCTTAAAATCTTTTTCTTACAGGATAAAGCATCGTTTGAGAGAGGTGATTGTTAAAAATTTATCTCCTTTCTCGGCAGGAATATTGAATGCCCTTATCTTAGGGGATAGGCAAGATTTATCTAGTTATTTACTGGACATTCTAATGAAGTTAGGCACTATCCACATAATTGCCATTTCCGGCTTCAATGTGGGCATAGTTGCCTTTATCATCTTATTAACCTTGAAAATAATGAAAATTCCTAAAAGACCGCGTTATCTTCTTACAATATTGTTATTGATTGTGTACTGTATTCTAACCGGTTCAAGTGCGCCGGTAGTGCGCGCAACCGTTATGGCAGTTATTTTCCTTTTGAGTTATTTTTTCAAGCGCGAGGTTAATATTTATAATTCCCTTTCACTTGCCACATTAATAATATTGGTAATTAACCCCTGGCAGATTTTTGAAATCAGTTTTCAGCTTTCATTCTTAAGCGTAATCTCGATTGTATGGCTTTCTCCTAAAATAAAGTCTATTTTCCCTGAAAAATTAAATAAGATATCATGGTTACGTTTTCTAATCTTAACCTTCTCTGTATCAAGCGCTGCCTGGATTGGGCTCCTGCCTTTAATTGCCTATTACTTTAGGACTTTCACGGCCATTACCGTATTGGCAAATATGATTATTGTGCCTTATTCGGCTATTATTACAGTTTCGGGTTTTAGCTTTGCGCTGATTGGCATATTAATTCCCTCCTTAACCTCGCTATTTGCATCCAGCAATGAGTTATTTGTTTTAATCTTATTTAAGATTAACTCTTTATTAGTTTCAATGCCCGGGGCTTATTTTAAATTGCCTAAGATATCTTTTATTTATGTTCTGCTTTATTACCTCCTACTCATATCAATTTTTAATTTCTCAAGGGCGGGGTTGACAAAACCCCGCATCTATGATAAAGTTAAACTGTTATGAAACGCATAATTGTAGTTTCTCTTATTTTGATTTCCTTATTTGCTACGCCCGCCTACCCTTACTGGATCTGGACGCCCAAGACTAAAAAATGGACAAATCCTAAGACATCGGTAAAGCCTACGCCCAAAGAACAATTAGATTTTGCCAAAGGCCTCTATGGACTAAAGAGTTACGAAGAGGCAAAACGCGAATTTAGAAAGCTGCTTAAATCTTATCCTAAATCTTTTGAGGCCTCAGAGAGCCAGTATTATCTTGGGCTTATTGAGGAGGCGCAAGACAACCTCTACGAGGCATACCAGGCATACCAGAAGGTGATTGATAAATATCCTTTTTCCGAGAGGATTCAAGAGATTATTGAGCGGGAATATAAGATTGGAGAAAAATTTATGGCAGGCCAAAGACGCAAGGCCATGGGAGTAACTTTGCCGGTAGACAATCCCGCTATAGAGATATTTGGCCAGGTAATAGAGAACTCTACTTATGGGCCACGGGCAGCCGCTGCCCAGTACAAATTAGGGTTGGTCTTAAAAGGCCTGTTGAGATATTATGAGGCAGAAGAGGCGTTTAATAAAGTAATTTCTAATTACCCTAAGAGCGAATGGGTGGAGGCAGCGAAATTTCAAATTGCTGCCTGCCGTGCCGCAGTATCACGCAGCCCTGATTATGACCAATGGGCGACCAAAGAGGCAAAAGAAAAATTCGAAGAGTTTGTCCGAGAACATCCGGATGCGGTTTTGTCCCATGACGCAGAAAAAAATATTAAACAATTAAGAGAAGAAGAGGCAGAGGCCAATTTTAATATCGCCCGCTTTTATGAAAAACAAAAGGCAGACGAAGCCGCCAAGGTTTATTATAATGACATAATTAATAATTATCCTGAAAGCAACTGGGCGGGCAAGGCGTTGGAGAAATTACAAATGATGGAGAAGAAAAAATGAAAGTGATAAAGAATAATAACTGGGGTTTATGGTTAAAACTTCTAACCTTTTCCTTATACCTTGTACCTTGTACCTTGTACCTTGTAAGTTGCGGTTATACCACGCGTTCGATGATTTCAGATAAATTTAGGACTATCTATGTAACTCCCTTTCTTAGCAAAATAGATATTACCCAAGAGACCGCGGTGGGAAGTAAGTATAAAATCTATCGGCCCTATTTAGAGACAGACATTACCAAGTCAGTGGTAGATAAATTTCTCTTGGACGGGAACTTGAAACCCGTAAAGCAAGAAACTGCAGATTTAACTTTAAAGGGAGAATTAGTTGAGTTTCGCAAAGACCCTTTAAGATATACCGATAGCGACGAAGTAGAAGAATACCGCATTAACCTGATAGTGAATATTAGCCTCTGGGATAATAAAGAGAATAAATTAGCCTGGGAAGAAAAGAATTTTACCGGCGACATCACCTATTTTGCTTTAAGCAGCAATTCCCAATATAAATCTGAAAGCCTTGCCATAAGTGACGCCATCACGGATTTAGCGCGCCGCATTGTTGAGCGCGCAGTTGAGCAATGGTAAGAAAAGTTAGCCCTACCTACCTATTCATTGGCCAAGACAGCCCTTCCAAAGATATAAAACTCAAAAACTTAAGACAGGAGTTCTTAAGCAAAGATATAGAACACTTTAATCTAGATGTATTATATGCCAGAGAATTAAATCTCAAAAACTTACAGGAAAAGCTTTTATGCCTTCCGGTAAAGGCAAAAGAAAGAATGATTGTGATAAAGGGCGCGGGAGAACTTAAAGAAGAGATCAAAGAGTTTATTTCTAACTACGTCAGAAAGCCTTACGAGGGAGTAATTCTCATCTTAGATGTAGACCGCCAAGAGCCCCGGGATAAATTTATAAATAGTATCTTGAGGTACGCCCAAGTATACCATTTTAAGGAGACAATACCGCCGGATACATTTATGCTCAGCCGCCAGATAGACCTCAGGCGGCCAGACTATGCCCTGCGGCTGTTATATCAGCTTTTGAAAAATGGCGAAAAGCCGGAACGGATATTGGGGGGCTTGAGGTATTCCTGCGAGAGAAATATTACTCAGCCGCTTGAGAAAAGGAAGAGGCTGAAACTTATCTTAAATTGTGACATTGAGATCAAGACCGGCAGGTTAAGGCCGCCTTTTGCTTTGGAGAAATTGGTGGTAAACTTATGTTGTCTTGGTAAATCTTTTGGCTAAGCGCGATTTTTTGCGGTTTGCAGTTCTAGGATGGATAATTCTTTTTTTGGCTGCCTTATCCAGTTGAGAAAATACCTTTCCCAAGAGCGTTTTGGCTTCATTAATGTTCTTGGCGGCCAGAAGCGCCTGAAATTTCTTTAAGGTTTTCTTTAATTGGTGTTTTACCTTTAGATTGCGCAGGTGTCTTTTCTTATCTGCGCGCTTTCTTTTTAAAGAAGTTTTGCGTCTAGGCATATATTCCTCCGTAATTTTATAGTAATTCTACCACAGCTAATTATTTATGTCAACAAACAAATCTATCGCTAAGTCTGCCGGAATTATTGGTTTTGCCACGCTAAGTTCGCGCCTCTTGGGTTTTGTCCGCGATATAGTAATTGCTCGGTTATTTGGTGTCTATGTTTATGCCCAGGCCTTTGTCATTGCCTTTAGAATCCCTAATCTATTTCGTGACTTAGTCGGTGAAGGCGCCACCAACGCCGCATTTGTGCCCGTATTTAGCGAGTATACGCTAAAGCACACTAAAGAAGAGTTTTGGGAACTAGCAAACGTGGTATTAAATCTGCTCTTGGTTGTCGTGACGGCCATCACTGTCTTGGGTATCCTGTTTTCTCCGCTGATTGTGCGGCTGATTGCCCCGGGCTTTATCTTAGATCCCCAAAAATTAGAGATTACCGTTAGATTAAACCGCATTATTTTCCCCTATATTTTATTAATTAGTCTTAGCGCATATTCAATGGGGATACTTAATTCTTTAAGGCATTTTTCTGTTCCGGCTTTTGCGCCCTGCCTTTTGAATATCTCTATAATTGTCTTCGCCTTGCTCTTTGGAGAAGGAATAAAAGGCCTGTCTTTAGGAGTTCTTGTCGGCGGAGTTTTACAACTGGCAGTACAGATACCCGTCCTCTATAAAAAAGGTTTCAGGTTAACCCTCTTTAAAAAATTTAAACACCCGCAGGCCTTGATTATCGGTAAATTAATGCTGCCGCGCTTGTTGAGTTCTTGTATTTATCAATTAAATAATTTTGTGGATTCCATCTTTGGTTCTTTGGCCTGGATTGTCGGCGAAGGAGGGGTAGCGGTATTATATTTTGCTTATCGGCTAATCCTTTTCCCCTTAGGTATATTTAGTACCGCGCTTTCTCAGGCAATATTACCTACCTTATCTACCCAAGCCTTAGAGGATAATCATGACAGATTAAAACAGACGCTTACCTTTGGTTTGCGCGCTACTTTTTTTGTGCTGTTACCTGCTTCTTTAGGACTTATGGTTTTGGCTCACCCGATTATCTCTACCCTATTTGGCGGCGGCAGGTTTGATTTTTATTCTGCCAAGATAACGGCGCAGGCGCTTTTCTACTACAGTATCGGTCTATTTGCTTACGGCGCCACCAAGATATTGCAGTCCTGTTTTTTTAGTCTCAAAGATACAGTCACACCGACAAAAGTAGCAGCCCTGGCTTTAGTCCTGAATATTATCTTAAATTCTTTACTGATGTTTCCGCTGAAAATTGGCGGCCTTGCTTTGGCTACTTCTATCTCCGGCATAATTTCTTTTTTAATCCTGTTTTTTATCTTAAAGAAGAGGCTAAAGCCTTTTAAGGTTAAAGGCATTATTAACTCTTTCCTACGGATACTGACGGCCAGCCTGGGCATGGGTTTGGTCTGTTATTTTGTTTCTCGTATCAGTCTAAATAAATATATTGGTCTATGCCTTTCTATTCTTTGCGGCATCCTTTCTTATATTCTTTTTTGTTTTATTTTTAGAGTTAGCGAGATGCGGGAGTTATGGCGGTGGTTGGCAAGCAGGAAAAATAATTGATAGATTTTACGGGTCCTGCCTTGGTTTGTTTCTCGCCGCATCACTGCGGCTCGAAATCAAACCAAGTCACCCGTAAAATCATATGTTATTTTTTTGAACTAAAATAGTAGTGGGGCTGCTTAAAGCGCGCCTCGTCACCAGCAAAAAAGGACGAATTGGCTATGAGGATTTATCCGATGGCAATGATATATAAAATATGTAAAATAATGCTCCACGTTTATAATTCTACTTATATAATATATCATATAAATAAAAAGCTTGACAAAAGTGGTTTTTGTGTTATATTGTAAGTGTATAGTTATGAATTAAGTAGATTATTTTACATATAGGATATATCAATGAATACGATATCGGGTATTGATCGGAAAAACAGAAAGCTTCTAGATTTGCTAAATCAGTTTGGTAAAAAAATTATTTCAATTAAAGAAGCCTCGAAGATAACGGGTCTATCTATAAAAGACGCTCGTCAGTATCTTGCCTATTTTGCCCGGCGTGGCTGGCTCGCCAGAATAAAGCCGGGTTTTTATGTGTCTGTGCCTCTTGGCACCGTAAACCCGCAGGAGTACAAAGAAAATCCGTGGCTTGTTGCAAACAGGATTTTCTCTCCGTGCTATATCGGTGGATGGAGCGCAGCAGAATACTGGGAGTTCACAGACCAGATATTCAAAAGCATTTTTGTTTTTACTGCACGCATTTTTAGAAAAAAAGAAGTTAGTATTCAGAGGACAGATTTTGTTCTAAAGTTGGTTCGTAAAGAAAATTTCGGGCACACAAAGAGCGTTTGGGTTGATAATGATAAAATTCAGGTTTCAGACCCTACGCAAACAATCATTGATATTTTAAATGATCCGACAGTCGGAGGAGGGATACGCCATACAGCAGAGATTGTAGAAAACTATTTTGTTTCCGAACATCGTAATAATGAAGATCTGCTTAAATATATAAGCGAGAATAAAAACAGGACAGTTTATAAGCGCTTAGGCTTTATTCTGGAGGCCCTAAATATTCAGGTCCCGGAAGTCATAGCGGTATGTAAGAAAAATATAAGCGCAGGTTATTCTGTATTTGATCCCACAGTTAAAGCCAAAGGCACTTACAATAGGAAGTGGAACTTAAGGGTTAATGTTGAGACAAGCAAATGATTACGCATCAGGAAATAAAGAATTTAGTTACTGAATGGGGCTTACGCGAAGATGTAATCGAAAAAGATTATGTTATTGGTTGGGTTTTGTGGGGTATTGGTTCCGATCCCGATTTGAGCATCCATTGGGCTTTTAAGGGTGGAACATCGCTTAAGAAATGCTACGTTGAAACGTGGCGGTTCTCGGAAGACCTAGATTTTACAGTTGTTCCTGGCGGGCCAGACAAACCAGAGACGATAGAGCCCATTATTAAGAGAATCCTCGACCGCATCCATGAGGAATCGGGCATTGATTTTTCAATAAAACCTCCTGCTTTTAAGCATAACGAAAAATATCTTTACACCGAAGGAAACATCTATTATCAGGGTCCTCGTAGCACACCTAACCTCGCCAGAATAAAATTGGATATCAGTGGTTTAGAGAAGATAGCTCGTCCTACAGTGTTACGCGCGATAGCGCATTCTTACAGTGATTCCTTGCCGGGTGAGGCTCGGGTAAGGTGCTATGCTTTTGAAGAAGTATTTGCGGAAAAATTGCGCGCTATGGGAGAACGTTGCCGTCCGCGCGATTTATATGATATTGTCCTTCTTTTCCGTCGTAGGGATCTTCAGTCTGAACCACAGTTAATCAAGTCAGTCTTAGAGGAAAAGTGCAATTCAAAGGGCATTCCTGTTCCTACGCTCGAGTCGATTCAAAACTCATCAAATAAAGCCGAGCTAGTTAGCGAATGGGGAAATATGCTTGGTCATCAATTACAAGTCTTGCCGCCTTTTGATGATTTCTGGAATGAATTGCCAAACATTTTTAATTGGCTTAATGGTATTTCTGTCCCGTCGAAATTAGCTTCCATTGCCGCTGAAACAAACGAAGATCTTTCTTGGTCGCCGCCACCTACCATTTGGCAGTGGGGAATGGGCGTTCCGCTTGAGTCTATACGTTTTGCCGCGGTTAATCATCTTTGCGTTGAATTAGGATATGATCGGTCAGTCAGGCTTATTGAACCCTATTCCTTACGCCGCACTAAAGATGGGAATTTAATCTTACATGCAATTAAAGTAGAAACCGGAGAGGGACGAAGCTATCGTGTTGACCGCATTGAAAGCGTTAAGGTAACAACAAAAGTTTTTAAGCCCAAATATGAAATTGAGTTTTCTCCTTCAGGAACAACACGCTCCGCCAACACCCAGAAAAAGCGAATTAAGTTCTTTTGGTGGTTACGGCTTAATGGGAAGGCCTCGTAGGTCAACTGGTAGAACGAGGACAACAAATCCATTTGGGATGAAATATGTTTTTCAGTGTGGTATGTGCATGAAGAAATTTACCAAATCCACAAATGATTCCACGCTGCGAGCGCATAAAAATTCTTTTGGGATGCAATGTTCGGGTAGACACGGCTATTTAATTAGTTATAAATAGAACAGAAATAAGGAGGTTAAATATGTGGAATAATACCAAAAAATTAAGAAGTATATTAATTCTGATATTTTTCTTAAGCCTTCAAGCATGGGGTTATGCGTCTGAGGTTTCTGTTGGTAAAAAGACAGTGCAGATAGTTGACTCTTTCGCACGTTTCGTGCATCATTTTGGCCAACCAGTGCTCCAAGTTTACTTTTTTTCTCGTCCGTTGACCGATTTTCAAAAGGAAATGATTGCTTTTAAGTACTATCCTACTGAAGACGATTTTGAAAATATCTGCGGAGGTAATTATCCTGTGCTCGAGCTTATGTTTTTGTTCGCAGCAGGAACTCAAACCTGCTCTAATGATGCCTTAATGAGCTATACTGCAGTCTTTGAAAAAACTAAAACTTTTCCATTTGACGTTACGGAAGAATATGCCCCGATAAATTGGAATTTCAACCGGTCAAAAGATACACCGTTGTCAGAAATAGGCATCATGAAATTCTCTTGTTCATTTATACATGGTGGCACAGTGGATATGCAGATTAAAAATCATTGGCTTGCTAAGCGTGCGAATTATAGCCATTTTCTTCAGGGGTGCGATTCTCTTCTTTTTTCATGGAATGTGGATATGGCTACTAAAGTAATTGTTCCTTCCGAAGTAAAGGCACCACCTTTGACGATTACTAGGGACATGATAAAGGATTCGGTCATTTCGTGGGTCTCAAAATACAATCTGCTTTCTATAAATTTATTCAAAAGAGAGCTTACCTCGGATGAAAAGAATGCAGCAGCAGGATACCCTCCCCATATGCAATACGACGATTTTATTGGTTATGTCTCTGTCTCTTATAAAAGCGCCCCAGATTTATTTTCCAGTACAAAGCCTGAAAAGACAACTATAGCGATTATTCGACAGGAAGGCCCGAAAAAGTTTAGGATTTTCGAGTATCTGTTAGAGGTCGGTAATTACCAAATGTCAGGTTCGCCAAAACCTGGGTCTAAAATCTCGTTTCAGTCTCAGGGTACAGGGATAGCTGATCCAGTGGTGGGTAAACCAGCAGCCGCATGGGATATAGATATATCCGGCGTTCTACAGCGGGTCAACTAACATGTTTACAAGGCATTACGTGGCAAGGCGATTAGTCGTTTTATAAAGAAGCGGTTTAAGTAATGATTGAGAAATTTTGTGCAGGAATTTGTGAGCGTGCATTAGAAAACTTTCGGCACTTCGCTTCGCTTGGTGCACAAGGATTTACGCCGAACGAGAGGCATTGACCCCGCGTAAGGATACTGGCCGAAAGAGAGGCGTAAGCCGTAGTGCACGGCGAAAGTTTTCAGCACGCGAACAAACCCGCAGCAAAATCTGGATGGATTGGTTTTGAACTAGACCCGCTAAAATCAAGGCTATGTCTAATACTAACAAATTAAAAAATAAAATCGCTAATTTGCCTGAAGTACCGGGAGTATATATTTTTAAAGATGCCCAAGGGGAAATTATTTATATCGGCAAGGCGAAGTCGTTGAGGAAACGCGTGCAGACGTATTTTAACCGGCCATTGGATACAAAGACGCAGGTGATGGTGGCTAAGATTGCGGATATAGAATATAAACTTACTCCTTCAGAAAGCCAGGCGCAACTATTAGAGGCGTCTTTAGTTAAAGATAACCAACCGCAATATAATATTGATTTAAAAGACGATAAATCCTTTCCCCTGATTAAAATTAGCAACGATGATTTTCCTGTGGTTTCTCTCTGCCGCAAAAGAAAACCCATAGTGAATGATTTAGCTTTATATTTTGGCCCTTATACCAATGTTAAGGCCTTGCGTCAAGTAATGAAGTTAATCCGCAGGATTTTCGGGTTTAGGTCGTGCAGGAAGATGCCCAAACAAGCCTGCCTTTATTACCGGCTTAAACTTTGCCCTGCGCCTTGCGTCGGTGAAATTACTCCCCGAGAATACACCGCAATTATCAAAAATATTATTATGTTTCTGACTTCTCAATACGAAGAATTAATCCACGGGCTTTCTGGTGAAATGAAAAAAGCCACCGCCCAGAAGAAATTTGAAGAGGCAGCCAAAATCCGCGACCAGATTAACGCCCTAAGTAGCATTAGGCAGGACCGCAGTTACGCCGCAGGCCTCGATGAATTGGAAGATTTGAAGAATTTATTAAAACTGGATAAACTGCCCGAGAGAATTGAGGCGTTTGATATATCGAATATTTCCGGTAAACAAGCTTGTGGGGCAATGGTAAGCTTCTACCAAGGGCTACCCGATAAAAATAATTATCGGCGTTTCCGGATTAAAACTGTGGGATCCGTTGATGATTATAAAATGCTTGCCGAGGTAGTGCGCCGGCGCTATTTAAGAGTTTTGGAAAAAAACCTACCTCTACCGGATTTAGCGCTTATTGACGGAGGAAGGAGCCATCTTTCGACTGCCGAGAAAGAGATTAAGAAATTAGGCCTGGAAATACCCTTGGCCAGCATTGCCAAAGAAGAAGAAAATATTTATATTGCCAGTAGAACAAAACCCATAAAACTCAAATCAGATACGCCGGCATTAAATCTCATCCGTAAAATTCGCGATGAGGCGCATCGCTTTGCGATAAAGTATCATCATCTATTGAGAAGGAAAAAGATAATTGGCGAATAATTTAAATCCTAAATCCGAAACCCTAAACTCTAAACAAACCCAAAATCCCAAATCCAAAACTCAAAAGTTGTTACTTTTGGATTTTGAGTTTTAAACTTTGAGTTTATTTAGGATTTAGAGTTTAGTGTTTAGAGTTTAACATATGACATATTTTGCTAAGAAAGTCTATAAAGCAGTCTTAACAATACCGCTGGGCGAGGTGCGAACTTATAAATGGGTAGCCAGAAAAGCTGGCAGGCCCCAGGCATATAGGGCAGTAGGCCAGATATTAAAAAATAATCCTTATCCTTTAATCGTTCCCTGCCATCGTATTGTCGCCTCCAGCGGCAGATTGGGCGGTTATATCTTCGGTAAGAAGGTTAAAAGGACGCTTTTAAATCTGGAGAGACAAATCAAAAAATTAGTGATATAATAACCCTGGAGGTAAAGATGAACATAAAAAAATTATTGATAGTGAGATTAAGAATAGAGTGTTGCGAGTTAATGATATTAAACATGGAAAAATGTTGCGCGATCAGAAATTAGAGGGAAAAGATATTAGTGGGAAAGATAAAAGAAAATTAGAAGATTGGAAACGTAAAGAAGTTGAGCGAAGGGAGCAAGA
>CAYHAI010000031.1:0-6319 GCA_964354585.1 uncultured Planctomycetales bacterium | reverse complement strand
TAACTCTTGCCATTGGAGCGCAATTTTTGATTAAGGCGCTTCTGATAATCTCAATAGTTCTTTCTAAATCTCTGGGGAGAGGATTCAAATAAATGCGGTAGAAAGCTTCAAATAACCCGCTGTTCTCATAATCAGTAGGATTATAATTTTGTTCTACTTGCCATACTGTGTCGCTGGCCGGAACAGTAAACGGTTGGTTTCGATAGAGCGATTTGGCGGTAGAATGAGCATCATTGGGTTGTTCAGTGAGATATCTTTTACTTAACCCGAAGCCAGCGTTGGTCTTGGCTGAAAAGGTATTTTTTATTCTCTTTCTTATTTTAAGTACCTTAAGAATCCTAGCTCTAATATATCGTTGTAACATAATAGGATATGCGTTAACGATTATATTATAAAGGCAGTATCGTATAATAAACTTATAGTTAGAGCTGGGTGCTATTATTATTAGAAAAATAGTTGCACAGAAATAGATAATAATATGAATTTTTTCTATTATTTTTCCGAACTCAATTCGTCTTAATAATACCTTTTCTGATGTGCTACATAATTCGTGTTCTCCTGCTCCGCACATTCTTCTGCACATTCTTCCAAAAATTGCCTGCCATAACTTCAGAAATAGCTTTACTCCTAACATCTCATAAAATCTTACCTCTCTATTTAATCTCTCACCTTTCGCCTCAGTGTCTCCTTCGCTCGGGCCAGATTCGTTTTCATCGTCCTTGGGTCTCTGGTTATCACAAAGCTTCCTACCCCCCCAAACTGGCCAACGCCGGCCAAAAAGCGCCCCATAATCTGGCGGCCGTAATCTATCGTGTTCAGGAAAAGCCGGGCCTCTTAGCGAATCAATCCTAAATGCCGGCATAACCGGGCCGCTCGTGGGCCTTACGGCTCTTCCTCCTGCGCCGCCAACCTGATTACTCATTAACTTTCTTAATCTCTCAATGATTGACCCTAAATTTGCTTTAATTGTTTCAGTTGTCATTCCGTAGGGAATCTTTGGTGGCGCAGGACGGTCAACAATACGATGAATATACAACTCTCTATCGCCTAGAAGTAGTTCAATCCTTTGCCGTTTTAGTGAAAACTTTTTTCTTATCTCATCCTCCTGTGTTCTTTGCGTCACCCAGATAACGTCTGACCAATCAACGAGTTCCTGAGTAAGCGCCTTTCTTTGATGAAGTCTCAATATCGGGTGTCGCTTAATATACTCAAAAACTGGCTCCTTATAAACAGAATCTATTAATTCTTCTATTTCAGTAAGCAGAACTCCTGCTGATTTTATTTCTATTTTGTCCTTTAAATCCGGCGGCAGATTCTCTCTAATAATATACGCAGCCAAAGGAGAACGCTCCATATTGCGGTTACAGACAATTAAAACCTTTAGCTTTTTAACCGCTGAGCTGAGAGTGCCACTATCACATAAATGGCTTCTGGAATTTGACCCCTGCGCGCCTCTTTCTCCTCTCTCTGTTACTCTATATTGTTCCGAAAGTAGATTAAGCTCCTCCCAATATAGTTGTTTAGCTCTGATGGCTTTTTCATACCACTTTGCTGCCTGACGGGGATCCCTTGAGTTCTCCAACATCTGTGCAAAATGAAGCATATTGTTACTCGCATCATATAATGAGAGAGGTCCAATGCTATAAAGATAATTTTCATAATCAGATGTCATTATTTTTATCGCTTCTGCGAAAAGAGTTTTAGTTACTTTACCCGCCGTCTCCCATTCCTTTAACAAGAGAGGAAAAATAGGGTCTACGTCTGTTGTGATTGCCAGTTCCCGCATTGTCGTTCTAAATTCCGAACGCTGAGATAGATCTAAGATCTCCCATTCTGTCAATGCTTCTTGTTCGCTCAATTTTAAATCTAAAATTTCCGGCCGAGCCGAATAAACTTTATTTAATGCTTCCTTTTCTGCCCGGCGTCGTATCTCATTCAACACCGCCAAAAATTGTTTGCCTTCTACCCACAATTTCTGGGAAAAAGGGTTCTTCAAATCTCCGAATATTACGAACCCGCCCGCCTCGCCGCAACGAAGGGCTTTATTGTCTGTGGCGATTTTAAGAGCTTCTTTCACATTCTTGCCATGGCCAATATTAAGAATAAACTCTCTGGCTAAGTCAACAGCCTCTCCGGATAACTCGAATAGGACTGAAGTTATACCTGATAAAAAGTCTGCATACCTATAATCTTCTATCTCCGGTATATCTTTTGAATATTTTTCTAGTAATTTCATTTTTTTATCGTTTTCGCTAATTTTATTCCCTGCAATTATATCTTTAGTTAAATCATGCCCATATCTAAAATATCTCCTGCATAAAGGCTTGAAATGTTCTTTGTTTTTCGCGCTAAAGATATAATCTACGCTCTGAGCTATATTATTATAATCGGCAAATCCTAATCTATTCCCAATGCCATGAGCAATCTCATGGGCGATGAAACCTTTGCTTAGAAATGTAAAATAGCCCCCTAAATATATACCCTTCTGCTTTGTGAAATAATAGATACTGAATGATGAGAAGTAAATTGATAAGATAAACCAGAATACACTTAAGCAAAGAGAAGTTGGTATCGGAAGCGAATAATATTTTATATAACCAAATAATGCTATAGCACCGATTGTGTTATATATAACTGGAGCGAACCTCAGGTAGTATACAAGAAGTGAGCAGAGCAGGAGAACTAAATTAGCCAAAAACCATGATTTTCCTTCTAAAAACATAAACAACAAAGCAAGCATAATTGCTATAGAATCTTCTATGAACACTACCACTATAGAGATACGTTTTATCTTCAGGGTTGACCAAGCATCTATTGCCTTTCTGTGCTCTTCATCGGTAGATACCAGAAACTGCGTTGTTTCAGACGCTATTTCCTTCACTATTTTTCTAAAGCGGCCTCTTATAAACGGCGAGATATTCTCATCGGAAATCTCGATTTTTTGCCTTTGAGACCATCGCCCGGCCTCTGCGCGCCTCCACCCCCGCCCGCCCCTGCGGCATGGAAAGATATCCCTGCGCTTTCTTGTTGTATGCTGAGGATCGAGTTCAGCAAGAGTAGATTCAATTAAGACATTCTTCGGATTTGAGACGCTTCGCACAATTACCCTTCCTGTGTTAGTAACTGTCACTTGAGGATAACTGGGTTCTGAGAAACGCCTAATTACCCACTCGTCAATTTTCAAACATGATTTCCTTCCTTTTAATGCCACGTTGCAACGTCTTATACAATCACTTCCTCTACCCTTAGCACCAATAGCTTTACACTCTACCTTAAATTCACCTAATTTATCAAGATGAATTGAACCAAATATATTAAAGTTCCTAAGCTGCCTCTCAATACTGGCTATAGCTTCACTTATTAATTTTTCTTCAAAACCAGCTTTTCTTAATGTCCTCTCAAAAGCACTAATTGTGGCTTTTCGTAAGACAGGTTGTGGCGACAGATATATCATTACTTGTTCTAAGGTGCTTCCAAGTGTCCGAATAATATTTGCATATCTTTGCGCATACACCTCTATAATTTCATCGGGTACCTTGCCTCTGTGCTTATATATAGCCTCAATAATATCATAACGTGTTGATAGGAGGTGGAAGGAGAGTAGAAAGACTTCTTTATCGGCAAAAGGTAATTTGACTATATTTTCTGCGGCATGTTGGGCGCCTAAATCATCTATATCCCAGCCTCGCGTCACTATCCAAAACCTTGTATGCGGATTTTGCTTTTCTAAGATAAATGTACAAATACTATCAAAATGAACACCGAAGAATGGGTCGCGCCAATTAAAGACATCATTTCTTCTCCAGCCGAAAAAGTAAAGAGTTCCATGCTTGCCTATCGCCCGTTTAATTTGCCAGAGCGCAACAGGAAGAGGCATGTTTCTTGCTTCAAACAAACCATTACGTTCACAACAATGGTGACATGGCCACGGACAACCATCGCCAATTGCTATATCCCAATCTATACATTTTCTTGAATTAAACCATTTATACCAGTTACGCTCTCCACCTTTCCTTATATCAATATGGCAGGGCTGAGGCATCAAAGCTACGACTTCTCTTGCCTGCTCAACTAAGTTCTCAGTTGCCTTGCCTCTTTGAATCTTTTCTATAGCATCCTCAACAAACCTCCAAGTATTTTTTCCATACTCGCTAAGCATCTCTTGATAGGCAGTAAACATCCTCTGCATTTTATGCAATTGTTTCAAAAGAATGGCGCTCGAAGGTTGGCGCGGTTGCGCAGTAGTGGAAATCGGATTATCATGATGAAATACCCTCAACCTCATGCCGTAGGGGCAAAAGAGATTTAGTTGCCGATTAAATCTCCTTTCTCCTTCATCTAACATTACTTCAGGAACTACACAGCGGCAATGAGTATCGCGGCTTATAATTTCCTCGCCGCCCTTGCCCCCACCCGCCCTGCCGCTTCTTTCTGAATTTCTAAAAGCGCTAGGCCTTATTTTGTCTGATACGCCATATTCCCGGGCTTTCTTTATAAGTTCTTCTTCAAAAGAAAATAACGCTCCGAGCTCTTTGCTTACTTCCGTAAGTTTCGCATCATCTAAGTTAAGTTTTTTGAAATATCTTCTGGCATTATGTCGAACCTCCCGTAAAAGTTCAATTAATGAAACTAACAATTCAAGCCTTTGCCTTCTTAGTTGCGCTAATTTCTCTTTATCAGCGGCGAATTGCCTCGCTAAATTCCCGCCTAAACCGGCAATCAAATCATAATTATCCCCCTCTATTCCATGCTCAAAATTTTCCACTCTTCCTTGAATTGTCTTCACTTCGTCATTGATCGACTTACCCAATTCGCTTAACCACGGATACCCTAACAAGATCTTAAGTGCCTCGCTCATGGGACGATTAATATCAGAGATGTCATTTATTTCTGCTTGTAATTCATCGAGCATTTCTTCCGGATCCGGGCCAGGTGAGATTAATCCTTCAGATGGTGTGCGGTAATCGTGCAACATCCTGACGACTACAATAATCACGACGACCGAAAGAATAAACAATGTAAAGCCAAAAACAATAATCCCCCAACTAACCTGCGCCAAGCCGCCGAGAATAAATGGCAGCGTAACATAGCAGTGCATTACTCCGCCGTCCCCGCCCGCCCCGCCGCCGAAGGTTTCCCGATCTAGACCAAAGAGATTCAGCCTTGCCCTCCTAACGGCTATTTCTACTTGACATCCCAAAGAATATCTAATAAAATAGCACCAGGCACTTAAAAGGAGCAATAGTTGCACATTGCAGGCCTTGAATGGAATGAATGGAATATTGAACATATTGCCAAACATTCCGTTACTCCCCAAGAAGTTGAAGAAGCCTGTTATAATCAAGCCGTTTGCAGAAGAACCAAGGATGGATTGTATATTGTCTACGGCCAGACCGATGCCGGCAGATATTTGTTTATGGTAGTCCGTTATAAATCTGAAGGCGTTGTTTATGTAATTACTGCCAGGACAATGAATAAAAATGAAGAGAAATATTATCGTAAAGAGAGGTAAAAAATGGGTAAAATAAACCATAAAATTCCTAAATTCAAGAATGATGCCGAAGCTGCTGATTTCTGGGATACTCACGATTCCACCAAATATCTCTCGCAAACCAAGCCCGCGCATCTTTCTTTCCCTAAGCCCAGACACAAGGTCGTAATTGATCTGGGAGAAAAACAGTGGTCTAGACTTATTCGGCTCGCCTCTATTCGCCAGATTCCTTACGTCAGCCTTTTGGAAAAGCTGGTTTCTGAGAAACTGTCTGCCCATTAAGAACATCCTGCGGACCCTTTGCCAAAGCCCGACGATAATCTCTCCCCATGTCAGATTAAAAGGTAACCATAAAAATCCCGGACGCGAGTATCTGCCCCCGCCCGCCTTGCCATTGCGTGTTTTGCTTAATCCGGAGATAGTTTCCGCCTTGAAGGAAACACCATCTCCTTTTTCTTTTAATTTACTTACAGCAATGGCAAAAGCCTCCTTAACATTCTTACCATGTCCAATATCCAGAATGAATTCTCTTGTGAAGGAATATCCCATTTTCCCAGAGGCTAGATAAAGTGCCTTTGTCATACCCGCTAAAAAGGCTGAGTAATTATAGTTTTCTTTCGTAGGTTTTTTGGCAGACCATTTTGCCAACTGCCGTCTTTTCATATCGTCTTGCCCAATTCGCTTATCTTGAATAATATCATCAACTAAGCTAAAACCATCTCTATAAGATTTCCGTACCGCACAAATCGGCTTGGGATTGGGCTTCATTATCCAACTTATACTCTCTGCTATATTAAGACGATCTTGAAAACCCAAATATCTTCCAAT
>CAYHAI010000030.1:0-8623 GCA_964354585.1 uncultured Planctomycetales bacterium | reverse complement strand
ATGGGCATAAATTCATTCAGGAAGCAATAGATAAAGGAGCGAAGGCAGTAATTGTCCAGTCGTCCGTCGTCCGTCGTCCGTCGTCCGTCAAAATACCATTTATCTTAGTTAGAGATACGCGAAAGGCATTAGCAAGATTAGCGGCGGAGTTTTACGGCAACCCATCTTCAAAGATAAAGGTTATTGGGGTTACCGGAACTAATGGCAAGACGACGATAACTTATTTGCTGGAGGCAATTTTAAAAGAGGCAGGAGCAATGCCTGCGGTTATCGGCACGATTAATTACCGTTTTAAAGACAGGGTCATTCCTGCAAAAAATACCACTCCCGGCCCTATAGAGCTGGAGTCTATGTTAGCGGATATGTTAAGCGCAGGAGCCAATTATGCGGTAATGGAGGTTTCTTCGCATGCCTTAGACCAAAACCGCAGCGAAGGCATCAGGTTCCATTCGGCTATCTTTACTAATTTAACCCAAGACCATCTGGATTACCACGGGACTCTAGAAAATTATTTTCAGGCCAAGAGCAAACTTTTTAGAGATATGAATTCAGGTTCTTACGCGGTAATTAATAACGATAATGAATATAGTAGAAGATTGAAAGAACTAACTTCGGCTGAAATTGTTACTTATGGCATAGATAATCAGGCAGATATAACTGCCAGCGAGATAAAGTTTGGCTTAGCGCATACAGAATTTTCTCTAGTTATGCCCAAGGGAAAAATAAAACTTAAAACCGGACTCATTGGCAGATATAATATATATAATATATTGGCTACGGTTGCCTGGGGCTTGAAAGAAGGCCTTGATTTATCTGTGATAAAACCTGTTATAGAAAATTTTTCTCTTGTGCCGGGCAGGCTGGAGAGGATAAATTTTGCGGGAAAGTTCTCGGTGTTCGTAGATTATGCGCATACCGAAGATGCCTTGGAAAATGTAATCAATACTTTAAGGCAATTGACTAAAAATAGAGTGGTTGTGGTCTTTGGCTGCGGCGGTGAACGCGATAAAACCAAAAGGCCCAAGATGGGCTATTGCGTAACCGAATTAGCCGATTACGCTATTATTACAAATGATAATCCGCGCTCCGAGGACCCCCAAAAAATAATTGATGATATTAAAAGAGGAATAAAGAAAGATAATTATACTGTTATTCCTGAACGCCTTGAGGCAATAAGAAAATCTTTAAATATGGCCAAAAGAGGCGATATAGTGTTAATTGCGGGCAAGGGCCATGAGAATTATCAGCTCTTAAAAGATAAAGTATTGCCCTTTGATGACCGCGAGGCAGCGAGAGAATGTTTAACGTCAATGAATTATTAGAGGCTTCTGGCGGACGTTTAATTAACGGTAGAGAAAACCTAGTGATTAAGGGTATCTCTATAAACTCGAGAACCATTAAAAAGGGCCAAGCCTTTATTGCCATAAAAGGCAATAATTTTGATGGCCACAATTTTATTGAAGAGGCAATTAAAAAAGGCGCAAATTGCATTATCCACGAAGTACGAAGTACGAAGTACGAAGTACGAAATAAAGTTTTTATAGAAGTTAAGGATACTGTGAAGGCCTTAGGCGATATTGCGCGTTTTCAACGCAACAAGTTCGATATCCCGGTTATCGCGGTTACGGGCAGTAATGGTAAGACTACCAGCAAAGAAATGATTGCCTGGGTCTTGGCTAAGAGATTCAGGGTTCTTAAAAATGAAGGCACAAAAAATAATCAGATAGGCCTGCCTTTGACTTTACTCAATCTTAATCCCAGTGATGACATCGCTGTTTTAGAGATAGGCACAAACCATTTTGGCGAGGTTGAAAATCTAGCTAAGGTATGCCTTCCTAATATCGGCATAATTACCAATATTGGACCGGCGCACCTGGAATACCTGCGTAATTTAAGGGGGGTCTTACGCGAAAAATACGCGCTAATAGAAAATCTGAAAGAACCTTGCCTTGCTATATTAAATTTAGATAATACGTTGTTGCGAAGGCAAATACTTAAAAAATCAAAGAAACCAATTATTTTGGGCTTCAGCATTAAGCAACATACTGATTTTTATGCCTCAGGTATTAAAAATTTCTCTGATAAAATAGAATTTTTAGTAAATGAAAAATATAAATTTACAATAAAGACATTAGGCGAACATAATATTTATAATGCCTTGACTGCTATAGCCGTAGCCAGAGTTTTTGGCATGGAATATAAAGATATCGTCACTGGGTTATCTAATTTTAAATTTCTTCCGGGCAGGCTTAATTTAGTGACCTTAAAGAAAATAAGATTTATTGATGATACCTATAATTCTAACCCGTTCTCTTTACAACAGGCCTTGGATACGCTGGCCAATTTTAGGACCAAGGGCCGAAAAATCTTTGTTATGGGCGATATGTTAGAGTTGGGTAGTTGCCGAGAATCATTTCATTCCCAGGCAGGACAAGTTGTCAGGGATGTTTGCGATATATTTGTAACTGTGGGCAAACTTTCACGGTTTGCCGCGCGTAGCGCAAGGTCATGCGGTTTTAAGAGCAAAAATATTTTCACCTGCGAATCTGCCCAGCAGGCACGGGATATCTTATTTAATAAAATATCGCCCCGTCCGGATGACCTGGTGTTAGTTAAAGGTTCTCGGGCAATGAAAATGGAAGAAATTATTAGAGCCTAATATGCTATACCACCTACTTTATCCCTTACACAAAATAATCTTTGCTTTTAATATCTTTCGTTATATTACCTTTCGCGCTGGCCTAGCGGCGATCACTGCTTTTCTGATCAGTCTTATCTTTGGGCCAGTAATAATAAAAATTCTTAGCCGGTTAAAGATCGGTGAGAATATCAGAAAAGAAGATAGCCAAAAATTATATGAACTGCACAGCAATAAACAAGATACGCCTACGATGGGTGGAATCCTAATATTATTAGCGATATTTTCTTCTGTGCTACTGTGGGCGGATATTTTTAATCGCTACATAATCATTGCCTTGGCTGTTACACTTTGGTTAGGCCTAACTGGCTTTATGGATGATTATTTAAAACATATCAGGAGAAAATCTAAGGGTTTAACCGCGACGGCAAAATTCACCAGCCAGATCATCCTGGGGTTAATATTGGGAATTATTCTTTTATCAAATTCCGAAAACAGCACAAAATTAGACGTGCCCTTTTTAAAAAATATCTCTTTAGAATTAGGTATTTTTTATATAATTTTTGTAATCCTGGTAATCACTGGTTCATCGAATGCGGTAAATCTTACCGATGGTTTGGATGGCTTAGCCATAGGAACTGTGATTATGGTGGCTTTGGCCTTTTCTGTCTTAACTTACGTATCGGGTAACATTAAATTTAGTAATTACCTATTAATACCTTATATTCCCGGCAGCGGTGAATTAACGGTATTTTGCGCCAGTATCTTAGGCGCAGGATTAGGCTTTTTGTGGTTTAATTGTTATCCGGCTGCAATTTTTATGGGAGATGTCGGTTCTTTGGCTTTGGGTGGCGCCTTGGGTGTAGTTGCGCTCTTGATAAAGAAAGAATTGCTTCTGGTAGTCGTAGGCGGGATATTTGTCTTGGAGGCCCTGTCTGTAATTTTGCAAGTGTGTTCTTTTCGTTTTATAAAGAGGCGCATATTTAAAATCGCGCCACTACATCATCATTTTCAGTTTCTGGGTTGGTCAGAGAGTAAAGTAATTGTAAGATTTTGGATTGTCGCCAGCCTATTGGCCCTCCTGACGTTAGTTACTTTGAAGATAAGATAATTTCATCAAAACACTAAATGATCAATACCGATTATTTTAAAAATAAAAAAATTGCCATTGTAGGATTAGCCAGGAGCGGTTTGGCCTGCGCTAATTTACTCTCTGATTTAGGCGCAGAGGTAAGTATAACTGATAATAATGATAACGAATTAATCCGTCTGAACCTTTCCAAATTAAAGTCCAAGCGCGTCAGGTCAGAGTTAGGCAGGCACACCCAAGGATTTATAAAGGGTAAAGACCTGGTTGTAGTTTCGCCGGGAGTGCCAGATACTGCCTTGCCTATTGTCTGGGCAAAAGAGTTTAAGATACCGATAATAAGCGAAGTAGAAGTCGCAGCAGTCACCTGTCCCGCCACGATTATTGCGGTTACCGGCACCAATGGCAAGACCACGGTAACTACATTAATCGGGAAAGTGTTAGAGAAAAAAGGAAAAAAAGTTTTTGTCTGCGGTAATATTGGCAATCCGTTTTCTGGTAAAGTTTCTAAAATGGAAGAGAATGATTTTGTTTCCTTGGAAGTAAGCTCTTTTCAATTGGAAAAGATTCACAAGTTTAAACCGAAAATCTCGGTAATACTTAACTTTAGCCGTAACCATTTGGATAGATATAAGAATATGCAGGAGTATCTGGAAGCAAAAAAACGCATATTTATGCATCAGGATAAAGCCGATTATTTGGTTTTAAATGACGAAGACCCGATGGTAAGAGAATTGGCTAAAGAGGCCAAGGCCAAGATAGTATATTTTTCTAAAGATGAGAATTTAAATCCTAATCAGTCAGCGGTTTTAGCCGTGGCTTCCATATTAGGCATAGATAAGGAATTGGTTTTGGGCGTCTTTAGAGAATTTAAAGGCATCGAACACCGTTTGGAGGAGGTAGCAGAAATAAATAAAATAAAGTTTATCAATGACTCCAAGGCCACCACCGTAGATTCCGCTATCTGGGCATTAGAGAATTTATCTTCGCCCGTTGTTTTAATTGCCGGGGGCAGGGATAAAGGCAGCGATTACAGCCTTATTTTAGATTTAATCCAAAAGAAAGTAAAAGAAATCATTTTAATTGGAGAGGCAAAGGATAAAATAAGAAATGCCTTCGCCGGATTTTTAGCCATTGAGGAAGCGCAGAGTTTAGGGGAGGCAGTTAAACTTGCTTTCCATAAAGCCAAGCCAGGCGATTGCGTGTTGCTTTCTCCGATGTGCTCCAGTTTTGATATGTTTGCTAATTACGAAGAAAGAGGAAAATGTTTTAAAAAGGCGGTCGCAAATTTAGCGCAAGACAAAACTTAACATGACACGCAATATTAGATTAAACCTATTTACTATAACTGTTATTTTGATCTGTATCGGCATCGTGATGATTTACAGCGCCTCCAGCATATATGCCTGGGAAACTTATAAAGATAGCCTTTTTTTCTTAAAGAGGCATCTTTCTTTCCTTATTATTGGAATATTCTTGGCGTTTTTAGCGATGGCTATGGATTATAGGAGTTTAAAAAGATGGGCAAGGCCTTTACTTGCATTATCAATTTTATTATTAATTTTGGTTTTAATACCGGGTATAGGAAGAGAGGTGGCCGGGGCCCGGCGCTGGTTTAGGTTTAAATTTATCAGTTTTCAGCCTTCAGAATTAGTTAACCTGGCGATGATTATTTATTTAGCGGATTTTATTAGCCGTAAAGGCGATACGGCAAAGACATTCCTGAGAGGTTTTTTGCCGATGATGTTTGTTTTAGGCATAGTCTCGCTATTAATTCTGATGCAGCCGGATTTAGGCACTGCCCTGGCCTTGGGTACAGTGGTATTTATTATACTTTTTATTGCCGGCGTAAGGCCGCTATATCTTTTATCTGTTATCTTGGCGAGCCTACCTTTACTTTATATATTGATATTTAGTGTCCCTTATAGAAGGACGCGCATCTTAGCATTTTTAAATCCTTGGTTAGACCCTAAAGGTAGCGGTTTTCAGATTATTCAGTCGCAGATTTCCTTAGGCTCAGGCGGAATATTTGGGCAAGGCCTGGGGCACTCCAAACAAAAATTATTTTATCTTCCCCCCGCGCATACGGATTTTATTTTTTCTATAATCGGAGAAGAATTAGGCCTTTTAGGCACCATAGGTATAATCATATTATTTATAATTTTTATTCAACAGGGCATAAGAATAGTAAAAAATGCGCCTGACAAGTTTAGTTATTTTTTAAGCCTGGGATTAGTTTTGATGATTTGCCTAAAGGCAGTAATAAATATTGGCGTTTCCTGCGGGCTATTGCCTACAAAGGGGTTGCCGCTGCCTTTTATCAGTTATGGCGGATCTTCTTTTGTTTTTGATATGGTCAGCGTGGGCATATTGATAAATATCGCCCGCACCGGAGAATATCCATGAGGATTCTAGTTGTCACGGGAGCAAGCGGGGGGCATATATTTCCTTCTTTAAGTTTTTTAGATACACTAAAAGAAAGACATAAAGATGCAGATACGCTTTTAATTTTGCCCAAAATTTTTTTAGGAAGCAGTATAATACCCCATGGCTATAATATTCGCTATATTTCTATTTCTGCGATTAAGTTAAGTTTTACCTTAGGATTCTTTTTCGCTATATTAAGATTTCTTAAAGGTTCTTTAGAAAGCCTGATTTTAGTTTTAGAGTTTCGTCCCGATACGGTAGTAGGTTTCGGTAGTATCGTTTCGGCCCCTTTAGTTTTGCTGGCTTGGATTTTTAGAATAAAGACAATAATCCATGAACAAAATGTAATTCCCGGTCAGGCGAATATGTTTTTGGCAAAATTTAGCGATAATATTGCCATTTCTTTTGATGAAACCAGGAATTATTTTAAAGGCTCATCCAGAAAAATAGTCTTTACCGGCAACCCCATCCGCAAGCAATTAAGCAGGATTGATAAAAATAAAGCCAGGGAATTTCTAGGATTAAATGCCGAGAGATTTACGATATTGGTAATGGGAGGAAGCGCTGGCAGCCACAGGATTAATCGGGGTTTTTTAAATGCGATATCTCGGATTAAAGATAAGCATAAATTTCAAATTATTCATTTAGCGGGATCCGGAGATTACAATTTTCTAGAGGACACTTATAAAGATTTAGGTATGAATATCAGGTTGTTTAGTTTTTTAAATCAGGTAGAATATGCCTATAGCGCCTCTGACTTAGTAATCTGTCGCGCAGGAGCGACCACCATAGCCGAAATAATATCTTTTGGGTTACCGGCAATAATTATTCCTTATCCCTTTGCCCGCGAACATCAAGCCAGCAATGCCAAGGTTTTAGAAGATAAAGGCGCTGCGATAGTCATTAAGGATAATGAACTGGATAGCAATATCTTAAGACAGGCCATAGAAGACCTGATTAATAATCCCGGGAAGATTAAGAAGATGCGTTCTGGCTACGATAATATTATAGTGCCTAATGCAAACGATTTACTCGTAGATGAGGTATTTAAATGAAAAAAATTATTTTTATAGGATTTATATTTTCTGTGTTTTTCTTGTCCATTGTTTTAGCCGAAACAGATAATTGGCACATCACAAAAAGCACGCATTTCATTGTGCACTATAAAAATGCCCAAGATGATTTTTTAGACCGTTTGATAGAAAAGGCAGAGGATTATTATAATGAAATTGCCGATGATTTAGGGTTTAGGCGGTTTGATTTTTGGCTTTGGGAGAAGCGGGCTAACATTTACATCTATGACGCCATCCAAGATTATCAGGCTGCTACCGGTCAGCCTGCATGGTCAGCGGGATGCGCGACAGTAAAGGAAAAGGTCATCAAGACGTTTCCTTATGCGCGTGGTTTTTTTGATGCTATACTGCCCCATGAGATGGGCCATATTATCTTCAGGGAATTTGTCGGTTTTGATAATTATAAGGTACCGATTTGGTTAGATGAGGGCGTTGCTTCTTATCAGGAGGTATTCAGGCGTTCAATAGCTAATAAAATTGTAAAAGAAGCGCTTGAGAAAAATACCTTTATGGATTTAGAAAAACTATCTAAATTTAACCCGCCTTTAGTCCAAGACTCAGAACTAGTAAATCTTTTTTACGCTGAATCATTGAGTATAATAGATTTTTTAATCAAGGAATTTGGTAGTGATAATTTTGTGCTTTTCTGCCAAAATCTCAGGGACAAACAGGATTTAGATAGGGCATTGAGCTCTGCTTATCCATTTAAAGATACCAAGGAGTTAGGCCGGGCTTGGCAGGAGTATTTAAAGGAATAAAGATGCATTATCATTTAGTTGGTATCGGCGGCATTGGAATGAGCGGGATTGCCAAACTGCTTTTACGCAAAGGCAATCAGGTAAGCGGCTCGGATTTAAAAGAGAGCAAAATTACGGACGAACTTAAAAAATTAGGCGCCTCTATTTTTATCGGGCACGACCCTCTAGATATTAAAGGCGCAGATGCGGTAATTTATTCTTCGGCAATTGGCGAAGATAACCCTCAAATCCAAGCGGCTAAAAAACAAGGCCTGCCTTTGCTAAAACGCGCCCAGGCATTAGCCGATTTAATGAAAGATGAAACGGTGATTACAGTTACGGGCAGCCACGGTAAAACCACTACCACCTCTTTAATATCCTACCTTTTATTACAGGCCGGGCTTTCGCCGACCGTAGCCATTGGCGGTATTTTAAGAAATATAGATACTAATGCCTATATGGGCGAGGGCAAATTCTTTGTCGCGGAGGCCGATGAGTCGGACGGTTCATTTTTATATTATCAACCTAAATACTCTATCATTACCAATATAGACTATGAGCACCTTGATTACTATAAAGACTTTCAGAATGTAATCAATACCTTTAAAGAGTTTATCAATAAAACAGTAAAGTTTGGCTGCGTATTCTGCTGTAACGATGA
>CAYHAI010000029.1:0-5466 GCA_964354585.1 uncultured Planctomycetales bacterium | reverse complement strand
TAAGTTCGGCCAGATAATTTATGTCGCTGCGAGCGAAAACGAGCGCTCCATAAATTATGGCCTCACTTAGAAATGCACTTCCATGGCGCGGGTGGGACAGACTTTAACGCAGAGTTCGCAGGCAATACATTTATTATCGTAAAAATGGACCTTGCGCGTAAGCGGATCAACGACTAAGGCAGCCGTAGGACATATCGGAACGCATACTCCACAGTCAGTGCACTTAGCTTCATTGCGAATCACATCCTGACTGAGAGGCTGAATTTTCACCCCGCAGGACTGCAGATATTCAATACCCTGATCAAAATTTTCTTTTTTTCCGCTCAATTCCAAAACCATCAGGCCTTCTTCTTGGGGCGTAACATAGGCCTTTAAAATGTTAAATTGCAGGTCATAGTCTTTAACTAATTTACAGACAATTGGTTGATTGACTAAACGATGCGGAAAATGTAATACAATTCTTTTGGAAATCATCCTCTATCTCCTCTATATTAACCCTTTCCCGCACCGCGTAGGTGCGGGAAAGGTTTATACAATCGGCCTTTCTTTTAATGGCTTAAAGGTATATCCGGACTCTGCGCCGGGTAAAGACGCTATTGGTTCGGTCAAGAGAAAATCGCCTTTTTTAATCCAAGATTTTAATTCCTCGGCAATCTCGCGCGCTTTAGAATAACTGGATAAATTACCGGTGGGAGCCTCTTTTCCCTGCACCGCAATCTTACCGGATTTTAATTGCGCATAATTTACTTCGCCTAAACTTCCCGGAATCATCTGGGGATAGCTTGTACTGTAATCCACAACCTGGGTATAGATTTCTTCATCTTTAATTGCCGCATATTTAATTATCTCTTCATTTAATATAGGTATAGGCACGCCAATACCCACAGTCAAGGTTACGCCATAGCCCAGCATGCTTGTTCCTACTAACCAGTCTGGTTTCATTTGCTTTAAATCGCCGATTACAGCTATTGTCCCTGCAGGCGCAGCAGGCACGCCATTATCTTTTCTTTTTACCGTCGGATTATGCTGCGTCCCTTGCCAGGCTACATATCCAATCCCGCCGCCTAAGAATATCTTTGTGCCTATGCCAATAGTCTTATAATAGGGGTCTTTTAAAAGCGGTGAAAGTTGTCCGGCAGAGCAATAATTGGCATTTCCTAATTTTGGTTTTAACACACCCATATAGGTATAAATTATCTTATCGGATAAATTCACGGCCACATTATAATTCTGATAACAGTTGCGGATATTAAATAATACTGCCTCATTTAGGTCTTTGAGATTAATTAAAGTTTCTAACTTCTTGCGCGGATAGCAATCTGTGCCATAGGCAGTAGCTTCTAAGCGTATATCGCGGCCACTAACCAGTTCTTGAATCACGTGGCCACCACCATACTTAAATTCACCGGGAAAAACTTTATTATGTGGGTCATCGTCAGGCACAGTAGTTGCGCCTAGATAGATATCTACTGCGGCAAAACCACAATAGGCCGGCACATCATTAAACTTGCAGGTCCCACCGCCTAATTTTATTCTGGGTTTAGAATGGCCGATATTAAAATAAGCGCCGGATGAGCACATCGGGCCAAATGTTCCGGTAGTAACCACATCTACCTCTTGCGCTACTTTCTTAGCGCCTTTTTTGCCTACTAAATCAATGACTTCCTCGGCAGTCACTACTACCACTTCGCCTTTTTTTATCTTTTCATTTATTTCTTTAATTGTTTTCATAATGCGATAACCTCTTTTACTTCCGGCACCTCTTCTTTTAATAACTTTTCAATGCCCATCTTTAAGGTCATTTGAGACATCGGGCAACAACCGCAGGTGCCAGTAAGTTTTAATTTTACTACGCCGTTATCGCCAACTTCCACCAAATCCACATTGCCACCATCAGCCATAAGCATAGGCCGAATTTTCTCTAAAGCCGCTTCTACTTTTTCTTTCATCAAACACCCCTCTATTTAGTGAACAATTCTGTGCTGAGATATCTTTCGCCAGTATCTGGCAGTATAACTACAATCAGTTTTCCCTTATTTTCTTTTCTCTTTGCCACCTCTAAAGCGGCAAAGGTGGCTGCGCCAGAAGAAATACCGGCTAAAATTCCTTCTTCCTTAGCCAGCCTTCTGGCTGTAGCCGCCGCATCCTCATTAGATACTTGAATTACCTCATCAATAATTTTTTGGTTGAGAACCTCGGGGATAAAACCTGCGCCAATGCCTTGAATCTTATGCGGCCCGGCCTTACCGCCGGATAAAATCGGTGAATCCTTAGGTTCAACCGCAATGGCGCGAAACGTGGGCTTTTTCTTTTTCATCACCTCGGCTACACCTGTAATTGTACCACCGGTTCCTACGCCTGCAACTAAAATATCAACCTTGCCATCGGTATCATCCCAGATCTCTTTAGCAGTGGTGCGACGATGAACTTCGGGATTTGCCGGGTTTATAAATTGTTGTGGCATAAAATAGCGCTTATCAGTTTTAGCTAACTCTTCGGCTTTTTTTACCGCGCCTGACATACCTTCAGAGCCAGAGGTCAAAATAATTTCTGCGCCGAAGGCGGATAAGAATTGCCGGCGCTCTAAACTCATGGTCTCGGGCATCGTCAAAACTAATTTATACCCTTTGACCGCGCAGACGACGCCTAAGGCAATCCCAGTATTACCGGAAGTCGGTTCTAAAATTATCGTATCTTTCTTTATCTTGCCGGCTCTTTCTGCCGCCTCAATCATACTGAGACCGATCCTGTCTTTAACTGAACTGCAAGGATTAAAGGACTCTAATTTTGCTACTACATTGGCTACGCAATCTTTAGCGATTCTATTCAAACGCACTAACGGCGTATTGCCGATAAGACTAGTAATATCTCTGGCAATCTTTGACATCTACTTATAAACTCCCTCAAGAATAAATTATACCTTAACTACCTTTAAATTACTACGGTTTCCTTGAACGCACTTTTATACTTTAATACTATGCCCCGATTAAAATCAGAATACCCAAACCAAAGAAAAGAAGCGCCATCAGTAATTTTACGGCAATCATGTTCTGCTTAATAAATCTGGAGAAGCCTTCGGAAGTAACTCCCAAAAGGGCAGATAAAAGAACTACCAATAAAGGAATAATGAACATAAGATTATAGAGTAATAAGTACCCTAACGCGCGTATTCTTAGAGAAGTCTCTTTTAACATAAAAGTTATGGTCGGTAAATATAATTGGCCAGTGCAAACTGCCTCTAGGATAGAGACTAAAAAACCCGTAATAAAAGCGCTGCAGATTAACTTTAAAAAATGCTTCTTCAGCTTAACCTCTGGCTGCTTATCTTTTCTATAATAAAACCCGATAATCGCATGGATGCGGTTTTTAATTGTCTGTGGCAATTGTAAAACCATGCCTTCGGTTTTTTTGTTTTTTATAAATAACCATAAATCATAAAGGGCAAAAAATCCTAAGACAAAAGAAAAGGCAGCAATAAGATAATAGACTATTTTGGTAACTAAATAAAATTTACTCAGGCCATAAAGCGAACGGAATATCCCCAGGCCAATCAAGACATAAGTTAAAAATACCGCTAAGATAAATGAAAGCCCGATAGCAATCAGTTCTTTCTTTTTATATCCTTGAAAAGCTAAAAATGAGACAAAGAAGACAATCACGGTAAAGGCGCAAGGGTTAATCCCGTCAATTAAACCGGCGACAATTATAGCTAAAACACCCAAAGATAGGAAATGTTTAACCAAATCTATACCGGGTAATTTATCTAATATTTCGCGGATGCCTTTTTCTAAGGTCTTTACTATAACATTTCTTAATTCTGCTTTGATTTGGTCAGAGCCGACCAAAATCTTACCCTCAAGAAAAATCGTTGGTACTCCTTTATCCTGGCAGTTATACTTTTCTTTTAAAGAAAGCATCAGTTTATAATTATTCTCGTCAGCGGTATCTAAATACTCAATGTTAATGCGGCCGGAAAATTCCTTTTCAATCGCTGGCATCAGTTCTGTTTTTACCTTTTGGCAGGCATGACAGGTCAAAGAATAAAAAAATAGTAAACGCGGTTTTGGCGAGGAACCGAAAGAATGCTCTTTAGCGAATAAAGAAGAAATATCTACTAAAAGAAAAATTGTTATTAATAAAGTATAAAAAATAATTTTTTTCTTCATCTTATTATTCTTTGGGCTTATTATTTTATTATAACATATATGGGTTTATGAGTAAAGTCATCGAGTCATAAAGTACAAAAAGTTACTACAAACCTATTAAATCACAACTTCCGCTACCCAGCGGCCATGGATATTGCAGTTCTCCAGGGCAATAAGTTTTCCGGAAGTCACTTTTAAATGTATGCCCAAAACCGGGTTGAGCTTCTCCGGCGTAAGATGGTAGCGAGCAATAAAATTATAGTCATGATAAACATCAATATACATAATAAAATGTTTGGCCTCCATAACATGGACTATCTGACCTATCTTGATATTAGCATCGATACAGCCAGAATCTACCAGGCCGCACTGCCTTTTTCCGCCATAGGCGGATCCGCCTCCGGCGGAAATCTCAATCACGGGCATATGTTTCTTTTCTAAGTCATTAAGATTTGCCGGGTCAGCGGGTTTCCTTATCGCATTTACATCTAACTCAAAAGCCTTTTTTAAAGCACCACACACCGGACAGGCATCGGGCGCCTGGCCAAAAGCTATATATCCACACTTTCCACAAACAAAGGTATCCATTATCTTCCTCCTTTTATTATTTTGGCAAAATCTCTGCCATATTCATAGCAACGTTTAATTTCCGCATCATCTGGAACATATTTAATCTCTAAACCTAACTGAACAATCTCTATGCCTACTTCTTTAAGTATATTTTCTATCTCCTTTACCGCACCTCCTGACCAACCATAAGAACCAAATACACAAGCAACTCTATTTTTTGGCTTAAGGCCTTTTAAGAATTCTAAAAATCCAGCCAGGTTAGGAAGCATCTCATTATCGTGCGTGGATGAGCCAATGAGAAAACCTTGGGCATCCAACATTTCTTTAATTACTTCGGTGTGGTCAGATTGAGTGATATCAAAAAGTTTTACGCTCACACCTACATCGCTTATTCCTTCAACTATTTTTCTGGCCATCTTCTCAGTGACGCCCCACATTGTTTCATAAATAACCGCGACCTTTGGCTTAACTTCATTCTTCGCCCAAGATATATAGGCATTCAGTATCTTCATGGGATCACGGCGCCAGATAATTCCGTGACTAGGAGCAATCATTTTTATAGGGATATTCAGCTTCTGAACTTCTTCTATTTTTTTTAAGATTAGCGGACTCAATGGCCAAAGAATATTGGCATAATATTTGGCTGCCTCATCCATAAGCGCCGCTTCCTCAACTTGATCATCGAATCTTTCAGCAGTAGCGTAATGCTGACCAAAGGCATCGTTGGGTAGCAGTAATTGCTCTTGCAGGC
>CAYHAI010000028.1:0-5640 GCA_964354585.1 uncultured Planctomycetales bacterium | reverse complement strand
AAGATTTTGCTTTACTTCTCTGTTTTAGAGGCTTAAAATAAAGGCAATTCCACTACAGGAAAAAAGTTGAAATATTTTCTGTAGTAAGGCAATTTTTGCTCTTTCTCAAAGGAGAAATCCTACCAAAGCACCCAAGAGTCTTCGCCTGTGATTGGGAGATTCCTACAACGGGATCCGGTGGGGTATACAGCGGGGATAAATTTATACAGCTACTGCTCGAATAATCCAGTAAATTGGGTGGATCCGTGGGGGTGGGATAAGCAGAAAGGGTGGGCTTCAAACCTAGCAGATATTTTAGATTTCTTCATAAGAGGAGCTGAAGATTATTATGCCCGCAATCCAGATCCTTGGCTATGGAATGCCTTTATCTACACGGCCTCTGATGTTCTTCAAGGTTCTGCTGACCTACTTAGATTAGGTGAAGGTTGGGCAACAGCGGAACAGTATTGGAGTCAACGTAATTATTGGATGATGACCGCTTCGATATGCCAAGATGTCTCAAGAGCCGCATCTATCTCAGCAATAAGTCTTTCCGTTGCACAATCAGTAAGACCATTTTATCAGTATTATCCCGCTGGTAATGAAAGTTACACCTCCCCATACTTAACAAGAGGACAAGGCTGGAGTAAACCTTTTGAGCCTGGCACAGAAGCTTATAATGCTTTAAGATTGGATAAAGCAACAAGAATAAATCCAGGCGATGCTGTTAGGCCGGTGGAAATTAAAACAGGAGAGTATATATCGAAGCCTCGACCAGTTAGGGGCGGGACAGGAATTGAATACCATAGAGGTAGTAATTTCCCAAATTAAGTTTTAGAACATGAAACATTTATCCGAGAATATTAAAGAATATTATAGACAATTTAATGCCGATGAGAAATTAGCTAAGAAAGCGTATGCGGAAAGAAACAAATACGGATCAAGGCATGATATTCTCGAACTACATTCTTTACCGGAGCAGGTGATAATTTCATTCCGAGAAATAATACAGCCGATTATTAAAGACATAAAAGAAGTATATCTAGTTAAGAAAAAGGTAAAACATATTCCAGAAGACCCTCTCTGGATTGTAATAGTTAAGAGCGGTGTTCCTTGGTATGAAATCCGTTTGCATAGTCCTAAGCAACAAATTGGTAATTACTTAGGCGAACGATTAAAAGGTTTATTTGGGATAGGAACATATGTAGTAACCGTTGACTTCGCGATGTATATTAAAAAAGCTAGAATAGTCCCTGGCGCCCTTATTTATAAAAAGGAAAAAAATGTAAAATTGTAGACGTTTTAGCTAACCCCTTCTAAGTAAACCGCATCCCTGCCTGCCGGTAGGCAGGCAAAACAAATCTTTCCCTTCTTTATTTTTATCTAACGTAGTTCGTAGTTCGTAGGTTCGTAGTTCGTAGACGTTCTATCCAACTCTCCACCATTCAATCACTTCCAAAACAAATCTTTCCCTTATTTATTCTTATCTAAAATAATTATATGGCGCCGCGCCTGTCGGCGCTCCCGCATCTCCCGTGTCCCGAAAAATAACAAGACGCTTTAGCTAAAGCGTCTTGTTTATGTTTCTTGTTTATGTTTATTTTTATTTGTTTATGTTCTTGTTTATGTCTTGTTTATTTAGTTTAGGTTTAGTTTATTGTTTATTTATTTACACGGGATTCACGATGTTTTGCTTACTATGAGTCCTGCTTATCTTGAGCTTGCCGATTCAGAGGAAAAGCGAAAAGAGTTATATGTTGAATTTGTAGTAGATAGCGATATAATAAATAGTCAGATATTAGCGAAGCGCCAATTTATCGGCAGTGAGATATTCATTCGTAAATTACAAGAGTACTATGTATTAAGAAACGAAAAACGCAAGAGAGGACGGCCGAAGAAGACGGAAAAATAGAACCGTCCCCAGCTACAAGCCAAAGGGAAATACGTCCTGCGTAACTACAA
Organism: uncultured Planctomycetales bacterium; assembly: GCA_964354585.1. GTDB lineage: Bacteria > Omnitrophota > Gorgyraeia > Gygaellales > Profunditerraquicolaceae > CAYHAI01. The sequence continues at coordinate 3,699 of CAYHAI010000028.1, read as the reverse complement.
GGGAAAAATCTATACCTATTTGGAATAAGGAGACCTTTATCTTGCCAAGAAAGATAATCTCATTATTCTCCGCTGCCTTCTTCATGCCGATATTAATACCTATAATAGCATATGCCCAGGTTGACTTAACCCAAAGAGAGCGGGTAATGGAAGTTACTCTTTGCGCAAGCGAGTTAAAAATGCAGTCTTCACAACCATCTGCGCGTTCTTTCGAGGTAAAACAAGCGCAGCAAGAGCGATTATCCGAGGACATAAAGAAATATTGGTTAGCTAAGGAAAAACTGAATGCCGAATCTTCTGACGCCTTTAACGAAAAACAAGAATATCTCGGAGAAGAAGAGAAAGGTAAATTTTATATCTCTGGCGGTTATGATGCCACCCATATGCATTATACAGAATTTAGCGGCTCAACGGCCATAGATGAGGATTACGGTAATTTAAGAGGTTTTTACGGCAGTTTGGGCTATAAGAGCGGCCGCTATCTTAGCTGGCTGTGGAGTAGGCCGTTTGTAGAGGGTTATTTTAGGCGCTATGATGCGCTGATTACTTACGACGGAGGGACCTCTGCAGGCGATGCGTTTTCTTGTGAACAGAAAGCAGAGGTGCAGCGTTTCGGCCTTAAGTTTGGAGGTTATCATAGTTTTTCTGAGAAACTGGAAGGGCTTTTTTATATAGATATAGGTAAAAGAATATGGTACAGGGGGGAAAACGAAGTAATAGATGGTGTCCTTTGTTATGCCGAGAAATACTGGTGGGTGTATATGGGGCTAGGAGGAGGATTAAATTATAGATTATTCTCCAAGTTAACCTGCGGGGCAGAATTGGAAGGGATGTTTGCCCTTCATAGCGAGATGCGCGCTGATTTATACGAGGGTGGTACTTTTGTGTTGGGAGGCGTGTCTGGCTGGGAGGTAAAATTACCCATAAAATATTATTTTTTGCATAATCTCTCTTTAGATTTAACTCCTTATTTTACCTGGTGGAATATCACGAAGTCGGATCCGGTAAGGATATCCGGGGCCTATTATTACGAACCCGATAGCTACACCTACATACAAGGTTTACTTTTGGGGCTTACCTGTAGTTTTTAATAATCCCTTGACCCTTCCTTTTTCATAGTATATAATAAAAACCCTATTTTATAAGAGTAAAGGAGCGTAGGTTAATATGGATGTAAGGCACAAACGCAATTTCATTCTCTTAGGCCATGCCCAGGCAGGAAAGACTACCCTTTCTGAAGGCCTGCTCTATTTCTGCAAGGCCACCAACCGCAGAGGGACTATTGCCGATGGCACCACGGTAAGCGATTACAGTTTTGATGAAATAGAGAGAAAAAATTCTATCAATTCCGGTCTCCTATATTGCGATTATAACCAACATCGTATCCAGATGATTGATGCGCCGGGCTATGCGGATTTCTTCGGCGAAATTATCTCTGGCATCCGCGCTGTAGATAGCGCCATTATGGTGGTGGACGCCAATAGCGGCGTAGAAGTAGGCACGGAACGCGCCTGGCAACTTTTAGAAGAAGCCAACCTACCCTGCCTTATTTTTATAAATAAATTGGATAAAGAAGGAGCGGATTTAAATAAGACCTTGTCGGAAATAAAAGACAGGCTTTCCAAAAAGGCCATGCCCATAGATTCGCTGGAAGCGCCGGATTTGGTAGAGGCAATTGCCGAAAGCGACGATAAATTATTAGAGAAATATTTGGAAGGCACAAAGCTGTCCGCCGAGGAATTAGCTGCGGGCTTAAGGCAGGCAGTAATTAAACGTAATGTCTTTCCGGTATTAAGTGGCTGCGCTTTAACCGATAAAGGCATACCGGAAATTTTAGCTGCGCTCATCCAGTATTTGCCCTCTCCTTTAGAGCGGCCAAAAATAGAGGCCCAGGACCCCTTAAGCCCCGAGAATAAAAAAGAGGTTGTCTTTAAAGAAGACGGGCCATTCTGCGCCTTTGTCTTTAAAAGCATATCCGATCCTTACGTCGGGCAACTTACGCTGTTGCGGGTTTTTTCCGGGGCGTTATTATCAAACACCAGTTTTTATAATGTGAATAAAAGAACCAAAGAAAGAATCGGACAGATTTATCTTCTCCAAGGCAAAGAGCAGCGCGTGCTAGAGGCGGCATCCTGCGGCGATATTGTGGCGATTGCGAAATTAAAAGAGACCACCACCTCGGATTCGCTTTGCGAGGGAAAAGAGCAGGTTTTATTTGCTGGAATAGTTTTTCCTGAACCGGCAATATCCGCCTCAGTAAAACCGAAGTCCCGTCAAGACGAAGAGAAAATTTCCGGGGCGCTGACTAAATTAGCTGCCGAAGACCCCACCTTTAAAATAAGCCGCGAACAACAGACCAAAGAATTAATTATTTCCGGCTTAGGAGACCTGCATCTGGATGTGATGATTGGCCGGATGAAAAAAAGATTTAATGTGGAGGTGGAATTAGGCACGCCTAAGGTTTCCTATAAAGAGACAATTACCAAAACCGCCAAGGTCCAAGGTAAATATAAACGTCAGTCCGGAGGTCGGGGACAATACGGCGATGTGTGGCTGGCGGTTGAGCCGCTGGAAAGAGGCAAGGGTTTTGAATTTGTAGATAAGGTTTTTGGCGGTGCCATTCCTAAAAATTATATCCCGGCAGTAGAAAAGGGGGTAATACAGGCGATGTCCGAAGGCGCGGTTGCGGGTCATCAAATAGTAGATGCACGCGTTACGCTCTGCGATGGCTCTTATCATGAGGTAGACTCTTCGGATATGGCTTTTCATATTGCCGGAGCCATGGCTTTAAGAAAAGCGATTCTAGAATCCGGGCCGGTGTTATTGGAGCCGATAATGGACGTAGAAGTATTTATCCCCGAAGAATATCTAGGCGCGATCTCCGGAGACTTGAATTCTCGTCGGGGCCGCATTATGGGTATGGATATTAAGGGCAAGTCTCAGATTATAAAAGCCAAAGCCCCTCAAGCCGAGATGTTTACTTATGCTAATGATTTACGCTCGCTTACCGGCGGCAGAGGCTCCTATACCATGCGCTTCTCCCATTACGAAGAGGTCCCGCATAAGATTGCCTCCACGATTATAGCCCAGTATCAGGCCTCCAAGAAACAAGAAGAACAAGCCTAAATTTAAGTAGGTGCAGGATGAAAATAGCGGTTTTGGGCATAGATTTCCCTTTGGGCAAACAAGTCCTTTGCGATGAGAGATTAGAGAAATTAAAAAATATTTTTCATGTCTCTAAGGTTACAGAAATTCAGATAGAATTTATAGATGACAGCCACCTCAAAGATGCAGAGGGTATTCTTTGCGAGGCAAAACAAAAATTAGATTTGGTGCTGACAGATTTAGAAATCATTGAGAACCGTATTTCGGCGTCAGAAGAAAATAAAGATTTGCTTTTACGCGCTAAAGAAGCCTTAGAAAAGGAAATCCTGCTTAACGAAGTCCCTTTTAACGAGGAAGAAAAGAAAATACTTTTAAACCTTAATTTAATTACCCTCAAGCCCATTACTCTGGTGGATAAAGAAAATTTAGCGCCTATCCCCGAAATTATGCGTGATGTCTATAGCAATTGCGGGATGATTTCTTTTTTTACGGTTAACGAAAAAGAACTGCGCGCCTGGGCGATAAAGAAAGGCACAACTGCCTATGAGGCGGCAGGCACAATTCACTCAGATATCCAAAAAGGTTTTATAAAAG
>CAYHAI010000027.1:0-9977 GCA_964354585.1 uncultured Planctomycetales bacterium | reverse complement strand
TCCCGCAATAAAGCGATATTAGAGGATAAAATCCATCGCAGTTTCGGTATTTTAAAGAATGCCTATATTATCTCCAGCCAGGAGACCACCGAATTATTATCCATGGTAAGGCTGGGCTGTGATTTGGGGATAATTAAGGATATAGACCGGCGCAGTATTAATGAATTATTTATTATTACCCAGCCGGCGCATTTACAGAAGTTAGAAAATAAAAAGTTCAGCACTCAGGAAAGAGATGTGAAACGGGCAGAGATTATTAGGAGTAGGTTAAAAATATAAGGGGAGGAAGCAATGTTTAATAGATTCACCGAGAGGGCCAGAAAGGTAATTATCTTAGCCAAGGAAGAAGCAAGGCGTTTTAATCATGATTATATCGGAACCGAGCATATACTTTTAGGCCTCATCCGCGAAGGCGAAGGCGTGGCTGCGGCAGTATTACAGAAAATGGGAGTGTCATTGGAGAATATACGCCTGGAGATTGAGAAGTTAGTTCAGCCAGGGCCAAGCACGCAAATTATCGGCGATATACCGTTTACTCCCCGCGCAAAAAAGGCCTTAGAATTAGCCGCGGAAGAGGCGCGTTCTTTGGGCCATAACTATATCGGAACCGAGCATATACTTTTAGGCCTCATCCGCGAGGGCGAAGGCGTGGCATCGCAGGTATTATTGAACTTGGGCCTAGATTTAAATACCGTCAGAAATGAAGTGATGGAACTTTTGGGTTCGGCCTTACCCGGACTAGGTCAAGGGCCCCAGGTAAAAACTAAAACGCCGGCCTTAGATGCCTTTGGCAGGGACCTGACTGTATTAGCCCGAGAAAATAAACTTGACCCGGTAATTAACCGACGCAATGAAATTGAGCGGGTGATTCAGATATTAAGTAGACGCACCAAGAATAATCCGGTTTTATTGGGCGAGGCGGGAGTAGGTAAAACCGCAATAGTAGAGGGTCTTGCCCAGTTAATTGTCTCCGGCAATACCCCTGAGGTCTTAAGAAATAAACGCATTGTAGTCTTGGACTTGGCTTTAATGGTGGCCGGCACAAAATACCGCGGACAATTTGAAGAAAGAATTAAGGCAGTAATGGAAGAGATCAAGCGCTCTCAGGATGTGATTATTTTTATCGACGAGTTACACACCTTAGTGGGCGCAGGCGCGGCAGAGGGCGCAATTGACGCCTCAAATATTTTAAAACCCGCGCTTTCTCGCGGCGAGATGCAGTGTATCGGCGCAACCACTATGGATGAATATAGAAAATATATCGAGAAAGACGCAGCCTTAGAGCGCAGGTTCCAGACCATTATGGTTGAGCCGCCGACGGTGGAGCAAACTATTGAGATATTAAAGGGCCTGCGGGATAAATATGAGGCGCACCATCGCGTTACCTTTAAAGACGAGGCCTTAGAGGCGGCAGCGAAGTTATCCGACCGTTATATCTCCGGGAGGTTCCTGCCGGATAAGGCCATTGATTTAATCGATGAGGCGGGCTCGCGCGCCAGATTAAATATTTTGATAGTTCCGCCGGATATCAAGAAACTGGAGGAAAAAGTAGAGACATTAAGAAAGGAAAAAGAGGCCTATATAAAGAGTCAGGGTTTTGAAAAAGCAGCCTCATTGAGGGATCAGGAAAGACAGGCGCGCCAGGAATTAGAACAGCTGAATGGAGAATGGTCGCAGGCCAAAGATAAGATGCGGCCGGAATTAACTGAGGAAGACATTGCTAAGATTGTTGCGCAATGGACGGGTATTCCCATATTTAGACTTGAGGAGAAGGAGAGCGAGAAGTTATTAAAGATAGAGGAAGAATTGCATAAACGTGTGGTAGGCCAGGATGAACCTATATCGGCAATTGCGCATGCAGTCCGGCGCTCGCGCGCAGGCATCAAGGATCCCAAAAGACCCATTGGTTCGTTTATATTTTTAGGCCCGACGGGCGTAGGCAAAACTTTGTTGGCGCGCGCCTTGGCAGAATTTATGTTTGGGGACGAAGACGCGCTTTTACAATTAGATATGTCAGAGTATATGGAGAAGTTCAATGTCTCGCGTCTGATTGGCGCGCCGCCGGGATATGTCGGTTATGAAGAAGGCGGGCAACTGACGGAAAAAGTAAGACGCCGGCCTTATGCGGTCATACTTTTAGATGAAATTGAGAAGGCGCATCCGGATGTATTTAATCTTCTCTTGCAGGTCTTTGAAGACGGCCGTCTCACCGATAGCTTTGGCAGGAAAGTGGATTTTAGAAATACGGTGGTGATTATGACCTCTAATCTGGGCGCGGAATTAATCCGTAGAACCGGCTCCTTAGGATTTAAGACCCAGAAAGAAGAAGTTACCTATCAGGAGATGAAGGAAAAATTATTGGAGGAAGTAAAGCGCGCCTTCAAGCCGGAGTTTTTAAACCGCATTGATGATACAATTGTTTTCCGGCCGTTAGTTAAAGAAGATTTGCAACGCATTATTGATATTGAGCTTGGTTTTGTAGTAGCTAGACTCAAAGAGCAGAATATAACCTTAGAGGTTAGCCAAGAGGCAAAAGATTTTCTGATTGAAAAAGGTTTTGACCCAATATTTGGGGCCAGGCCTTTAAAGCGAACCATCCAGAGATTTGTGGAAGATTCCCTGGCCTCAGAGATAATTTCTAAGAAGCTTAAGGAAGGCTCAAGAGTCCAGGTCTCGCGTAAGAACGAAGAGCTAATTTTTGAATAATGGTAAAACATTTTTTTATCAGTTTAGGTCGCAGTATACACTTATTCTTTTCTTTTTTAGGCGGATTGGCTAGCTTATCAGCCCAGACATTTTTTTTGATATTTGTCCCGCCTTTTAAAGAAGGCCGCATCTTTGAACAGGCCAAAAAAGCCGGCTACGACAGCCTACCCATAGTTTCAATGGTGGCTTTATTCATCGGTTTTATTTTCGCGCTGCAGACCGCTTATTTTATGCAGCGCATGGGTTCCGAGATGTATATTGCCAGCATGGTTGCCCTGTCTCTGATAAGAGAGTTGGGGCCGGTGATCACGGCGCTGGTAGTGGCAGGCAGGGTGGGAGCAGCGATTACGGCAGAGATAGGTTCGATGCAGGTAACCGAACAGATAGATGCGCTGGAGGCGTTTGCTACAAATCCCATAAAATACCTGGTGGTGCCGCGCTTTTTGGCCTTAATTATAGTATTGCCTTTATTGACCTTGTATGCTGATGCCATCGGTATCTTAGGCAGTTATCTTATTTGTGTATATAAGATAGGAATATCTTCCAGTATGTACCTGCAGGTAACTTTCGACGCTATTCTATACAAAGATTTATTTACCGGTTTATTTAAGACCATATTTTTTGGGATGATTATTGCCCTGGTGAGTTGTTATGAAGGGTTCAACGCAGAAGGCGGGGCAGAGGGCGTAGGAAAAGCCACCACGCGTTCGGTGGTTCTCACATTTATTATGATTATCGCTGCAGACTGTTTTTTTACCGCCCTGTTTTATTTTATATTCCCTTAACCATTTCATTAATGAAATGGTTAAGGGATGCCGCAAACTTTGTGTTTCGGCGCCTAGCAGATAAAAGTATAATTGTAGGTCGAAGCCTGCGACAAGCGCTTAGGCGAGGGGTTAGAGGTACAGGTTATTTATTAATTCTATCCCGCCTCATAAGCCGCGCTAAAATTATGGAACATAATTTTAGCGCATTCGGCGGGATAAGTTCGTGCAGACAATTTACGTCGCACTTTGGGCGACGTAAATTGTGCACTCACTTATGATAGAAATATTAAAGGTAAGCAAATCTTTTGGCGATCATAAGGTCCTGAATGAGCTTAGCCTTAAGATAGAAACAGGTTCTACCTGCGTGATCATCGGACGTTCTGGTTGCGGCAAGAGCGTTTTATTAAAACATATTATGGGTATCTTAAGGCCTGATAGCGGCCAGATTTTTATTGATAGCCAGGAAATCGTTAAATTAAATGGAAAGGAATTGGATAAGATTAGGCTGAAAGTCGGGATGGTCTTTCAGGGGGGCGCGCTTTTTGACTCGCTGACGGTTGGCGAGAACGTAGGATTCGGCCTTATTGAGCACGACCATATTGACCGTAAAGAATTGTTAGAAAGGATAGAAGAGTCATTATGTATGGTAGATTTGTGCGGTATTGAAAATTTAATGCCTTTTGAATTAAGCGGGGGGATGAAAAAACGCGTATCCTTAGCCCGGGCCTTATGCATAAAACCCGAAATTATACTTTACGATGAACCCACTACAGGAGTGGATCCTATTACCGCAGACAGTATAAATGAACTTATTCGTAATCTCCATGATAAACTAAAAGTTACCGCTATTGTTGTCACCCACGATATGAAGAGCGCATATCGGGTAGCGGATAGAATCGCGATGCTTTACCAAGGTAAGATTATTGCCGAGGGTTCAGCCCAAGAGATTCAGAATAGCATACATCCGGTAGTGCATCAGTTTGTAAATGGGCTGGCCAAAGGGCCGATCACAGAGACCCTGGAGCATGACCACGATATTCAAAATATATAAACGGAGGCTGTAAAATGATATTCGGTAAAACTAAATTAGAGTTAAAGGTAGGAATCTTTGTTTTTGTAGGCGTTATAATTTTATCTGCTTTTGTTTTATCCATAGGTAAATTTAGGACCTTGACTTCGGGTTACCGGGTTAACTTTATTTATAACTTTGTTAACGGTGTAAAAATCGGCGCCCCGGTGAGGTTTGCCGGAGTAGATGTAGGCGAAGTCAAAAGTATAAAATTTATCTTTGTCCCTGAAGAACAAAAAACTAAAATACATATAGTATGCTGGATTAGTAAAGATATTAAGATCCCCACCGACTCTACTATCTGGGTGAATACCCTGGGGCTATTGGGAGAAAAGTATATAGAAATTATGCCCGGTAAGGACTATAGTTATTGCCTGGCGGCAAACCAATCTCTGGAAGGCGTTGATCCTGTGCCCATGCATGAGGTATTTCGTTTAGGCAAGAATATCGCTGAGACGATAAATGAGAGTTTTATAAAAATAAGGAACGGAGAGGGAACGGTGGGGAAACTTCTTTATGACGATACGATATATAACGAGTTAGAGGCATTAGCGATAGACGTAAGGAAGCATCCGTGGAAGTTGTTCTGGAAAACCAAGGAAAAACCTGAAAAGAAATGAAAACTAAGACGGTATTCAGTTGTCAAAACTGCGGTTATCAGTCGCCCAAATGGCTGGGCAGATGCCCGGATTGTAATAGCTGGAATTCTTTTGTTGAAGAGGATTATGCCATGCCTTCAAAAAAGGCCAAAGAAAGGATTGCCTTGTATAAAGAGGAGCCGGTATTATTGAAAGATGTAGAGGCCAAAGAGACGAACCGGCTGAAAACCGAAATTTTAGAACTGGATAGGGTATTGGGAGGCGGTATCGTATCCGGTTCAGTAATCCTAATCGGCGGAGATCCGGGTATCGGAAAGTCCACCATTGCCTTACAGATATCTCATCAATTAACCAAACATGGCAAAACGGTTCTTTATGTAAGCGGTGAAGAGTCGGTGGCTCAGACAAAATTAAGGGCTCAGCGTTTAGGCAGCGTATCTTCAGAAAATCTTTATATTGTTAATCAGACGGATTTATCTTTAATTATTGAGTACATGAAAAAAATTAACCCGGATACGGTGATTATTGACTCCATACAGGTAATCTTTGAGCCGACCATTAGTTCTTCGCCGGGTAGCGTCAGCCAGGTAAGGGAATGCGCCGGGATACTTACGCAGTTAGCCAAGACCTCTGGCACCTCGGTTTTTATTATTGGCCATGTCACCAAGGAAGGCACGATTGCCGGGCCGCGCGTGCTGGAACACATTGTGGATACCGTGCTTTATTTTGAAGGAGACAGGTTCTCAATATACCGGATTTTACGGGCAGTAAAAAACAGATTTGGCTCCACCAATGAAATCGGCGTTTTTGAGATGGGCTCTTATGGCCTGCGGGAGGTCAAAAATCCTTCAGAGATATTTTTATCAGAGAGGCCAAAGGATATTTCAGGCTCGGTAGTAACTTCTATTTTAGAGGGGACGCGGCCGCTCTTAGTAGAAATTCAGGCCTTAGTCAGTAAGTCCAGTTTTGGCTACGCGCTGCGGCGCTCGCAAGGATTCGATTATAATCGCCTCGCGCTATTAGTAGCAGTCTTAGAAAAAAGGATGGGTTTGCATTTGGAGGCAGAGGATATATTCGTAAATGTGGCCGGCGGCATAAAAGTGGAAGACCCGGCAGCAGATTTAGCCGTGGCCACAGCCATAGCCTCAGGCTTCCGCGAACAACTGGTTATGCCTGAGACGATAGTTTTAGGAGAGGTGGGCCTGGCAGGCGAGATTAGAAGCGTATCGCAGGCAATCTTACGCATCAATGAAGCAGAGAAATTGGGATTTAAACACTGCATATTGCCGCGGAATAATTATAAGAATTTAGAAAATTACAGGAAAGAGGCGCTGGAGTTAATTGCGGTTTCCACTTTAAAAGAGGCCTTGGATATTGCCTTAAGGGGGTAAGAGATGAACTTATTATTAGTCCGTATTCTTTTTATTATTGGTAGCGCGATTGTGGGATATCAAATGTTAATCATCAACGCTTCGGCTTTTCTGGGCGGTTTGGTAGGCGGGGCAGCAGCTTTAGCAATGATACTTCTTGAGATGGGTATGCGCCGGATATCAGTCAGGGGACTTTCTAGCGCCGTATTTGGCCTACTCTTAGGTTTATTTATGGCCAAGATTGTAGGCGATGCAGTCTCTCTTTTAACAAAGATACCTTCTGAAAGCCCGGTAAGGCTTGCCCTTACTTTGATATTTTGTTATTTAGGCATGGTCATTGGCCTGCGCGGCAAAGATGAATTCAATATCATTATTCCTTATGTGAGGCTGCGACGGCAAGACCAGGCAGAAGAAGTAACTGTCTTGGATACCAGTGCAATTATTGACGGCCGCATTCAGGATATATTCAAGACAAAGTTTTTAGAAGGCAAAGTGGTCGTCCCGAGGTTTGTTTTGAAGGAACTTCAACAGATTGCCGATTCCACCGACCCCATAAAGCGCCAGAGAGGAAGAAGGGGCCTGGAGATTCTCCATGTTATCCAGAAAGAAACAGGGTTGGATATAACCCTGCATGAAGAAGAATTTCCCGAAACGCCGGAGGTGGATGCGAAATTAGTAAAGTTAGCCCAGTTATTAGAAGCCAAGATACTGACCGTAGATTTTAACCTGAATCGCGTGGCGAGCTTTCAGGGCATAAAAGTGCTGAATATCAATGAACTGGCCAATGCCTTAAAACCAGTGGTCTTTGCCGGCGAGCAAATGGAGATAAAATTAATTAAAGAAGGCAAAGAGCATAATCAGGCTGTGGGTTACTTAGATGACGGCACAATGGTTGTAGTGGAAGACGCGCGCCGGTTTATTGGCCAAGAGGTAAAAGTAGCAGTTACTTCTGTTTTGCAGACATTGGCAGGCAGGATGATTTTTACCAAGTTAGAACGATGAGTTATACGAGCGCCATAGTCCTTGCTGCAGGAGAAGGCGCAAGATTTAAGTCCAAAATTTCTAAAGCGCTCATTGAAATTAATTCCAAGCCCGTGATCATTTATTGCCTGAATACGCTGAGTGAACATCCGCGCATCAGAGATATTATTCTGGTAGCCAATGCTAAAAATCTAAAAGGTATAATCCGTAAAATAAAACAATATCGGATAGGAAAGATTAAGGATGTGGTTTTAGGAGGAAGATTACGCCAGGACTCGGTAATTAATGGTTTAAAAGCCCTAAACCCCAGCACAGATTTGGTTCTCATCCACGATGGCGTAAGGCCATTTATTAATAAAGATACTATCTCCCCTACGATTAAAGCAGCAAAAAAATATGGCGCGGCGGTAGTGGGAGTGCCAATTAAGGCCACTATTAAAGAGGTCACCAGGTCACCAGGTCACCAGGTCACCAGTAAATTTATAGTAAAAAGAACGCTGAAAAGAGATAGTCTGTGGGAGATACAGACGCCGCAGGTGTTTAAGAAAAGTTTAATCTTAGAGGCGTATAAGAGATTCGGCAATAGAGAAGTTACGGACGATGCGGCGTTGGTTGAGAAATTAGGAGCAAAAGTCAAAATAGTGATGGGCTCATATTCTAATATTAAGATAACCACGCCGGAAGATTTAGCGATAGCAGAAACAATTTTAAAAACACAAAGCAAAATTTAATATGTCATATAGAGTTGGTATAGGTTACGATATCCACCGGTTCGTCGAAGGCCGCAAGTTATTTATTGGCGGCGTAGAGATCCCCTATATCAAAGGCCTCTTTGGCCATTCTGATGGAGATGCGCTAATACATGCCATTTGTGATGCGCTATTAGGTGCAATAGCAGCAGGAGATATTGGCGAGCATTTTCCTGACACCGACCCCAAATACCATAACATTTCCAGCTCGGAGTTAGTAAAGACAGTAATGGATTTTGTAAAAAATAAGGGTTTTGTAGTGAATAATCTCGATGCAATAGTTATTGCCCAGGAACCGGTATTATCGCCTTTTAAAAAACAGATACAAGAAAAAATCGCCCACATCCTGCAGGTTAATAGTGACGCCGTGAATATAAAAGCCAAAACCAATGAGGGCTTGGGTGAAGTTGGAAGAAAGGAAGCGATTGCTTGCTATGTAGTAGTTATTGTGCAATCCAAGGAGGCCCAATGACAATTTGTTTAAAAATATTAGGTATCCTTTTTATTTTAATAATCTCAAAAATTATGCTCATTTCCATATTCTTTTACAAAGAAATCAGGCAGGCGCAAAAGAAAGACCCGGCAGCCAAAGGTTTTTTAGAGGTGCTATTGCTCTATCAGGGGCTGCACGCCGTAATCTATCACCGTATCGCGCATTTTTTCTATATAGCGCATTTCTTCTTTTTAGCGCGGCTAATCAGCCAGCTTTCCCGGCATCTGACCGGTATTGAAATACATCCCGGAGCAAAAATCGGCAAAGGGCTTTTTATTGATCATGGTATGGGAGTGGTGATTGGCGAGACTGCCATTATCGGCGATAATGTGCTTTTATATCAGGGCGTTACCTTAGGCGGAACCGGCTTGGAAAAAGGCAAGCGCCATCCGACTATTGGCAATAATGTGGTCATTGGCACCGGAGCAAAAGTTTTAGGAAATATTACCGTCGCAGATAACTCTTATATCGGCGCAAATGCGGTGGTGATTAAGGATGTGCCGGCAAATTCTACGGTGGTCGGCGTGCCGGGCAGGATTACCAAGCAGGACGGCAAAAAAATCGATATCAGTTTAGACCATATCCATGTGCTTGACCCGCTAATGCAGTCCATTGAGGAGTTAGAGAAACGGATTGAAAAATTAGAAAATAAAGACAAAGGTTAATTTTTACATACATATATAGTAATAATATTTTTAGCGGGTCCTGTCTTGGGTATTTTCTCGCTGCATCACGCAGCTCGAAAACACCCAGGCCACCCGCTAAATTATAACTATAGATGAATAACGCAATCAAGATTTATAATTCCCTTACCCGCAAAAAAGAAGAATTCAAACCTTTAAGCCCACCGCAAGTAAAAATGTACGTTTGTGGTCCTACGGTTTATGATGAACCACACATAGGACATGCCCGCAGCGCTTATATATTTGATGTGATCAGGCGATATTTAATATATAAAGGTTACAAAGTTACCTTTGTGCGCAACGTGACTGATGTGGATGATAAGATTATTGAGAAAGCCCGCAACGAATATAAAGGCGAAGAGTTAAATAGCGCGGTAAAAAAAGTAGCGGATAAATATCTCCTTAGTTATCATGAAGCCTTAGATAGTTTAGGGATAGCTACACATAGTCCTGAGGTGATTGAGCCAAAGGCAAGCGAATATATAGATAAAATGGTAATATTTATAAAAGGTCTTATAGATAAAGGCGTTGCCTATCAGGCCGGGGGCGATGTTTATTTT
>CAYHAI010000026.1:0-5768 GCA_964354585.1 uncultured Planctomycetales bacterium | reverse complement strand
GGGGCCACTAAGCAGCCAGATGCCAGCTGGACCATAGCCTGGGATACCAAGACCGTGATTAATGGTGATTATGAGATCAGACTTAATGCCTACTACGAAGACCTCAATAACCAGGGCCGCTGGGAAGATGGCTTGGCTGTGTCATTCCATATTTGTCAAGCTAACGGATATTTTGCCTCCCCAACACTTTTTTCTCCTAACGGCGATGGTATAAAAGATACCACTGCAATTATTGCTAATTTTGGCCAAGAAAGTGATTGGACGATAACTATTAAAGACCCATCTAGTATCCCTGTGCGTACATTTACGGGTACCGCAAGTATTGTCAATCAGACATGGGATGGCAAAGACGGGGCAGAGGTAGTTGTGCCTGATGGCGTCTATACTTATTATCTATCTGCTCTTGATCCAACTACGCAAGAGACAGTTCTTGAAGGTTCAGGAGAAGTTGAGGTAGATAACACACCACCAACCGCCAACATTAACCAGCCTCTTGCGGATAGTGAAGTAACGGATACTGTTGAAATTAGAGGTATTGCTGATGATTTGCACTATGATGGAGCCAATTCAAATTTATCTTGGGGTCAAGGAGTATTGCCAATTACTTGGAACGCACTTGCTAACTTTACCACTCCTATACCAACTGAGGCTACATTGGCTAATTGGAATACAACTTCATTGACTAGCGGTCCATATGTTTTAAGGCTCTTCATCTCTGATTTAGCCGGGAATACCACAGAGCAAAAAATACCTGTCAATGTTTATAATGTGCGCATCCTTAGTTTTTCTGATTCGCCGGATCCTTTTACTCCCGACGACGATGAAGATAAGGATACAAATACTATTTTAGCAACACTCAGTATGCCTCTTGATTGGACAATAACAATAAAGGATAGGACACAAACCATAGTCAAAACCTTCTCTGGCCATGCTGACCAAATTTCTCAGGTCTGGAATGGAAAGGATGACTCCCCTACACCCACAGTAGTACCTGACGGTGTCTATAGCTATACCATTGATGTTACAGACCCGGCAACTAGCAAGAGCGACAGCGCCTCCGGTACTGTTACTTTGGACGTGCTCGCGCCGATAGCAGAAATAACATCTCCTACAGCTAGCCAGGTTGTTTCTGGAACAGTTCCTATTATTGGTACTGCATCTGACGGTAATCTGACTTCTTACACGGTTGAATACGGCGTAGGGGAAACTCCCACAGAATGGACGGCAATTCATACATCCAGCTCACCTGTTACTAACGATGTCTTAGCCAATTGGGAAACCAATGATTTGAGTAATGGCGTTTATACTATTCGCCTGCGTGCAAGTGATATTGTTGACCATACATCTGCTGATTCTGTAACCGTAACTGTAGATAACATAAAAATCACCAATGTCTCCGTAAATCCTGAGGTATTTAATCCTTCTCATAATAAGATAATAAATATTAATTATACCATTGATAGAAATGCAGATGTAACCATTACTATCCAGGATTTATCTTACAATACCATCGCAACTCTAGGGCCTAATCCCAAGCCAATTGGAACAAATACAGATGTGTGGGATGGCAGAGATGATACAAATAATATTGTTCCTGACGATGCCTATACCTTTACTATCGAGGCCACTAATGGGACGCGTTTTGGGGAGTACACCCCTGAATATATCCCTGCCGCGGTAGGTCTGACAAGTTTTGCTGTGAATGATACATTTGACCCTCACAATAACGAACCATGTCAAATAAATTACAATTTAGCTGAGTATGCCCAGGTTCTTATCAGGGTAGGGGGCTCAAATTATAATTTGGCGATTGTAAACTGGAAACCCCGGCCCTTTGGCTCTAATACTGACTACTGGAATGGTAGAGACTCAAATGGTAATATAGTGGACTCAAATACGGCAACCATAGCCATCTGGACCAGGGCGCTGCCAGATGAATCAATTATAGTGGTAAGCGAGCTTACAGTGAGCATATCCACCGACCCTTATTCTATCATTCCTTCTTATAGAGAGTTTACTACCATAACCTACACTATTTCCGAAACTGCTAATGTGACGGTATCTCTATATTACCCCGATGGGACATTGGTAAAGACGTTAGAAGAGGGCGTAAATAAGCCAGCAGGAACCTATGTGTCAACCTGGGATGGCACAGATTCTAGTGGCAAAGTTGTCTCTCAAGAAGGCAATTTTACTGTTAAAGTAGAAGCAACGGATGAAGGCGGTAAGACCACAACCGCATTGGGAAATATAAATGTGTATTAGAAAAAAGATGAAGAAAATTTATTTTGCGCTTTTTATTATAATTTTAGTTATATCTGTAACCCCGCTCGGTTCATTTGCAGCAGAAACTAAACAGGAAAAAAATTCAGGAAAAATCGCCTTTTGTCAGCACGATGGTAAATACTGGCAAATCTGGATAATGGATTTAGACGGTTCAAATAAAAAGGAATTGACTCATTCTGAAGTTGATAAGAGGTCTCCTGATTTATCCAGTGACGGACGAAAAATAGCCTATGTAACTAATGACGGAAAACTTTGGGCCATGGACAGCGACGGAGATAATAAAGCACATATCCCCTTAAATATCAGCGTAGCAGAGCCTAAATGGTGTTTCCAGGATAAGAAGATAATATTTACTTCTTACCGAGGCGTATCCTTCTTAGATGATAGTGATATTTGGATGTTAAATAGTGCTGATTCAAGTCTAGAAAAGGTTATCCGTCGTCCCTCACTGCAGTTTCTGCCTGAGGTTTCCAAAAATGGCAAAGAGGTCCTATTCGTAGATGTGTTGGAATCGTCTAGCCACGAAATCTTTAAACTCAATATAGAAACAAAAGATTATACCCAGCTTACCCAAAATTATTACCATGATACAACTCCTGTATTCTCAGATGATGCAAATACGATAATTTATTCTTCAGATAAAGATGGCAATTATGACATCTGGATAATGGATAGGTTTGGCCAGAATCCGAAGAATCTCACAAATCATCCGGCTTTTGACTCTTATCCACTTATAACCAAAGACGGCAAGACCATATTTTTCTTATCCGATAGGAAAAAAGGTATGCAGATTTGGAGTATGGATATCGATGCAAAGTTATTTAAACAAATAACAAATGACAGATATGATAAACAAGATATCAGCGTATATACGCCTTAGGCTTTTAAATGCGAAAATCGGCACTTTAATATTTGCATTTATTTTAATATTTGCTAAAGTAACTCTGGCAGGGGAAGCCGATGAGCCAGTGGTTAAAAATCTTTCTGTGGATAAGAAAAATAAGGCTATTTCCTACGTGCTGACAAAACCGGCAACAGTCCGCTTAAGAGTGGGTTCAAGATCAGGCCCTCTTTATAGAACTTTAGTCAACTGGCAAAAACAAGAAGAAGGAAACTACGCCATAAAATGGGATGGGATGGATACCTCCGGGACTTTTAATATTTTGGATAGTAAAAACTTTACCTTCTCATTTAATTATTATCTGCCTGGCGAAGATAAGCCAATACTCAGAGAATATTCAGAAAGCGATTTAATTATCTCTGATAATTTTATTGGTAGAGCTCCCCGGTTGCTTCATCTTAGTCAAAATCATAAAAACCATAAAAAGGAACACTGCAAAGACCTCGAGGTTATCTTTAAACTCCCTCGTAATATGCAAAGGACAAAGGAAGGGCTTCCCAAAATTAGAGGAATCTGCCCCATTACAATAGAACTCCCTGATAAAGATAAATTTTGGTTCAGGCAAGAAAGGTTTAGTTTAAACATTTTTATTGATGATGTATTTGTAGAAGGCGAGGCCTTAGGTTATACTCCTTATGCGTGGAATTTTAACCCTAAAGGGATAAATACAGGAAGACATTTAATTGCTGTTAACCTAAAAGGCTTTAATGACCACATAGCTGTGGGAAGTTTGCCTATTTATGTTGAGGCAACAAAGTAAGAGGAAATAAAATGCCCAGAATTAGAAAAATATTTTTTATAATCTCCATAATGTCGCTAGCCTTGTCTTTGTATTCTCAGGCTGCCTTTGCTAGTGAGATTGAAATAAAACCTGTATTGGAAGGTGAAGATTACTATATAATGAAGCCGGGGGAAATCCAAACTTTCCAAGCTTGTGGCTTTGGCTGGGATAAGGACAGAGAAGAGAAGATACCCGATATAGAAATAAAAGCAATTCAGTGGAGTTTCGATTCAAGATTTTTAGAATTGGTAGAAAAGAAGAACGAGACTATTACCTTAAAAGCAATAAAAAAAAGAACAAGCAAATTGACTGTAACAGGAAAAATTGATGATAAGCATGTAACCAAGACTATTTTTATTGTAGTAGGAGAAGGTAAATGAGTGGAACTATTAAAAAGGCAATTTCTTCTTTTTTAATCTTTGGGTTTTTATTAAACGTGGTCCTGCCCATAAATGAGGCATCTGCTATGACTGCCCCTTGGTGGAGCGGGTCCCAAGCCACTGATTCCACGGGTGTCACGGCTCCCCCTTCTTCTGGTGAGAGCAGCCTCAGTGATAACAGGCAAAATCAGGAAAAAGTAATAGACCCCATATCTGTACATAACGGTGATTTTATCTATCAAAACAAGGACCTTTCAATTCCTTCCCGGGCAATGCCAGCCGAAATTACCCGCACCTACAAGTCACAATCCCGTTATAACAACCGCTTTGGCTATGGCTGGGATATCTCTTACAATAAAAAGATAGTTCCTCTCTGCAACGGAGATTTATATTATCTTAATGGTGAGTTAAATCGCTACAGATTCATCTATGTTGATGGAACAAATTATATCTCGCCCAAAGGCGTATACGATACAATTGTGCAAAACGCCGATGGCACATATACCTTAACAGAAAAACACGGCACAGCCTATCAATTCGACCAGAACGGCATTTTAACTGAAATCAGGGATAGAAACGCTAACAGCTTACATTTTAGCTATGACATAGACGGAAAACTGCCCATCATTGGTAAATCAGTTTTTTCCAATGACCCCAACCCCAAGGTAATTGCCTATGATTACAAACTGATTAAAATTATTGATACCGCAGGTAGAGTTATAACTTTAAATTATAATTCTAATGGAAGGCTGGAGAATATCGTTGATTTTTCCGGAAGAGCCTACACCTACACTTATGACCCTTCAGATAATGGCGACCTTATCTCCTTTACCACGCCTGCAACTGAAAGGTTCCCTGCTGGCCTTATCACCACTTACAGCTACACAGACCATAATTTAGAGACCATCACTGACGCCAGGGGACAGACTTATCTTACCAACTACTATGATGCAAGCGATAGAGTCTATCAACAGGCCTATGGTGGTGGAACATTTGTCTTTTCTTATGATACCGCTAATAGCAGGACAACCATAACTGACCCTAAAGGCTTTGTTACTGAGCGGAGTTATGATGCTAATGGAAGCCCAATAAGCAAAAAAGAATATACCTCTGGTCTAAGACCAACTGACCCAGCAAGTTACACCACCACCTACCAATACAACAACAACCTGGAGCGTACTTCCATAACCTATCCAGCTGGAAATGGCATAAGATATACCTATGACGAAGGAAACCCAGACCTGCGCAGCCGGGGCAATCTCTTGGAGATTCGACGTAAGCCTGATATGACCCAGCCAGATGATAACCTGGTAGATTTGGTTACTACCTTCACCTATGAAAGCCGCTTTAATTTTATCAAGACCCTAACAGACCCCAAGGGAAACACTACTACCTACTACTATGACTACGAAGAAGCTAC
>CAYHAI010000025.1:0-8256 GCA_964354585.1 uncultured Planctomycetales bacterium | reverse complement strand
GTTTTGATTTAATACTTATCACCTTGTTAGGGCAGGCATCCACACAGGCCCCACAAAGAATACAATTATGGTGATCTACCTTAGGATAAAAACGGATTAATTTTTTGGCTATTTCAATGAGCGGCCGCGGGATGTTTCTTTTTAAGGAAGTGCCGGGTAACTTAAAAGGTACTTCAATGGCATCCTCTAACCGCTCGCCAAGAACCTGAATAGAATTAGTATCAGATATGCCTAACCCTCTTTCTGCCGCCTCTTTAGTCGTCAAAATATCTTGAGGCAATAATCCCATCATCAAAGCCATGATGCTATCTAAGGCCACACAATCAAAACCTGCAAATAATAACCCGGCATTGCGTAATTTACCACCCGTCCCTGGCCCGTCTCCTTCCATGGCCACAATGCCGTCGACAATCGTCAGCGCGGGTTTTGTCTCTGCATAAATATCCACTAAAATCTTAGCAAAATCTTCTGGGGCAGAATAATTCTTATGCAACTCTGTTTTATATGTTCCCGGGACTAACCCAAAAAGATTTTTTATTGCGCCGGTTAAAATAGTAAAATCGTGAGTTTTAAACTTCGGGACAGAGACAAGATATTCGCATTCATCTAACCAGGTAGTTAAAGGAAATTTTCCTCGCCAACGCCGCTTATCAAATTCTACCAACTCTATATCTTCTTCTTGGGAAACTTTTTTCATCCCCGACTTTTCATAAACCTCATCCACATTTTCAATTTGATTCCCCCAAACGCTGGGACCGTCACCGAGAAATATCTTACAGTTAATTCCTTTTAATATCCTAACCACTGAGCGCACAACTTCGGGATGCGTATCTATGCCGAATTCCGGTTCCTTGGCCATTAAAAGATTGGGTTTCACCAATACCTTACTCTGCGGCTTAACAAAAATGGCTATGCCGCCAATTAAATCTATGGCCTTTTTAGTCGCGGCAGAGACTAAAGCCGGCTCATAACTTTTACATCTTACAATAGAAATTTTAGAACTCATCCTAAACCAAAGAAATTTTTGGCATTATCTGAAGTGACTCTAGCTACCTCTTCTATGCTAACTTCTTTTATTCCGGCTATCTCTTGCGCAAGAAACTTGACATACATTGGCTCATTCCTTTTACCGCGAAATCCTTCGGGCGGCAGAAAAGGCGCATCGGTTTCTAAGAAAAGCCGTTCCAAAGGCGTAATTTTAGCCAGACTTCTTAAATTATCGGCCTTTCGATAAGTAAGATTGCAAGTAAAAGAAATAAAAAAACCCAAGGCTAAACACTCTTTTAAGAAATTTTCATCTCCGGAAAAACAATGCACCACTACTTTTTGCGGCATTTGCTCTTTTAAAATCTTTAAGGTATCATCTTGGGCTTGACGGCTGTGTATAACAACAGGCTTGCCTAAATCTTTGGCTAATTTAACCAAGGATATAAATAATGGCTTTTGATTCTCTCCTTTAGAATAATTTTTATAATAATCCAACCCGATCTCGCCGATGGCAACAACCTTATCTTTTTTTGCCAGTGCCTCTAAACTATTGCGGATATCCGGATTAAATTTATCTGCTTCATGAGGATGTAACCCGGCTGTGGCATAAATAAAATCATAATGTTCGGCTAATTCCAAAGATACCTTTGTGTTTTCAAGGCTTGAGCCAATATTGATAATGTAATCTATTCCTTGAGTTTTGGCACGCTGGATAACCTCTTCTCTATCGTGATTAAATTCCGGGAAGTCTAGGTGACAATGGGTATCGATAAACATAGGTGTTAGGTGTTAGGTGTTAGGTCTATACGGGGGAACAAGGGATTGCCTTTTTTAACTTTGTCTTTACCTAACTGTTCGCTTATAGATTTTGCCGTCTGCGGCATAAAGGCTGAAATATGATTAGCGACTTCTCTGATTACATCTACAAGTAGACGAATAAATGCCTTCAATTCATCCGTCTTATTTTCCTTAGCTAAGTTCCAAGGTTTTGTCTGCTCGATGTATTTATTAGCCATGTTTATTAAACCCCATATTTTCTCAAGGGCCAGACTAAAATTAAAACCACACTCAGCAGCCATTAAAGGCCGTATCTGCCTTGGCAAGGCCTTGATACCTTCATTAATCTTTAATCCTTGCTCATTGAGTTTACCCTGATCAGGGATAATGCCCTGAAAATATTTTTCAATCATGGTCAGTGTCCGATATACAAGGTTACCCAAATCATTGGCTAAGTCGCCATTAAACCTTTTAATGATTGCCTCTTCCGAAAAATTCCCGTCTAATCCAAAAGGCACATCGCGCAATAAAAAATACCTATATACATCAATGCCGAATTTATCCGCCATCTCAAGGGGCGAAACAACATTACCTTTTGATTTAGACATTTTACTCTGACCAATTAACCACCAACCATGGGCAAAAATCGTTTTAGGTGGTTCTATATTCAGCGCCTCTAGCATAATCGGCCAGTATATGGCGTGTTGTCTGAGGATATCTTTGCCAATCAAATGCAGGTCTGCCGGCCACCACTGGGAATGATAATTATTTTTCTCATCAAACTTGCCTACGGCGCTGATATAATTTATTAAAGCGTCAAACCAAACATAACAGACATGCTCGGGGCTAAAAGGTAAAGGTATCCCCCAGGATAACCTTTCTTTTGGCCGCGAGATACAAAGGTCGGTTAATTTATTTAAATTCAAAAAACTTAAAACTTCATTGCGCCTATTTATCGGCCGGATAAAGTTAGGATTTCCTTCAATATGTTTAATCAGCCAATTTTGATATTTAGAAAGTTTAAAGAAGAAATTAGTCTCAGCAATCTTTTCTAAAGGCCTTTTACAATCCGGGCAGGTCTGATTAGTTACCTGTGATTCAATCCAGAAGGTCTCACAGGGCGTACAGTACCAACCTTTATACTTATCCTGATAGATATCGCCATTTTTATAAAGTATCTCTAAGACTCTCTGGACAACAGTTATGTGTCTTTTTTCGGTAGTACGAATAAAATCGTTATAAGAAATATCTAATGCCTTCCAGAGATCTTTGAATTGTAAAACCATTTTATCTGCGAAATCTTGCGGGTTTAACTTCACATCTTCAGCTGCCTTTTGTATTTTTTGACCGTGTTCATCGGTGCCGGTCAAAAGCCAGACGTTCTCATTACCTAAAATTTGGCGCATATACCGCGCCAGGCAATCCGCGGCGATATTGGTATAGGAATGGCCGATATGCGGGGAGGCATTGACATAGTATAGGGGAGTAGTTATATAGAATTTATTAGCCATATTTATTTATAACTCATTTCTATATGCGTACCATCTTCCAGTTCCACGGTGGCGGTGCGCTTAAAAACATTTACGCTTAAGACCTTGCCTTTACCCTGGGCAGTATGGATACGCTCTCCCTCGCGAGGCAGGCCTTTCGCTAAAATCTTATATGTTTCGTATTCATAATTAAGGCAACACATTAGCCTGCCGCAAATTCCGGATATCTTCGGCGGATTTAAAGGAAGGCCCTCTTCTTTGGCCATTTTTATGGTCACTGGTTCAAAATCTTTCAAGAATTTTGCGCAGCAGAGTTCTCTTCCGCAGGGGCCAAACCCTCCAAAAAACTTTGCCTCATCTCTTACGCCGATCTGCCTTAATTCAATCCTGGCCCTAAAAATCTTGGCTAGGTCTTTGACTAAATTTCTAAAATCTACCCGGCCGTTGGCGGTAAAATAAAAGATGATTTTGCTGCGGTCAAAGGAATACTCGGCATGCACCAGTTTCATCTCTAATTTATGCTCTTCTATCTTTTTAAGGCAGGAGCTGAATGCCTCTTTTGATTTGGTTCTATTCTCCGCAATCTGCTTTAAGTCGTTATCATTAGCCAGGCGCATTATCTTTTTAGGAGGCTCTTTAGATTTAGTATCCAGTAATGCATCTTTAGGAGAAATAATCTGGCCGTAATCTAAGCCGCGGTCATGCTCGATAATTACATAATCGCCTTCTTTAACGTTTAACTCAGCGGCATCATAAAAATAAGCTGAGCCCGTATCTCTCAATCTTACCAGAATCATCTTTTCCATTATTCATTAAGTATATAACTTATGTCGCTCTCCGAGCTCCATAACTTATGCACTCTCTTAAATTAGCCAATAATAATCTAACATTTATATTCTGCTCTAAATAAGCTAATGAATCCGAGATGCAATTTAATATTTCATCTAAATCCACAAATGTGAAATGCTGCATAAACTTTAGCAATTCGTTTTTGCGGTCGAAATTAATCAGTTCAAGATGAGGCATGCCAACTTTAACTAGATACATATCCCTGAACCAAGTGGTTAATATGTTCAGCATACTGCGCATATCTTCTCTTTTTAGGGATAAATCCTCTAAGCCTTGCCTCCTGGGTATGGCCAAAGCATCAATAACCCTATTCTTTTCCCTGAATATATCTGTATCTTTTAGCGCCAAGGCCTTGCCCAGCCTTCCTTCGCAGAAATAAGCTAAAAAGTGGGCCAAGTTATCCTCCAGGCCATAATCCTTGTTTAAAACTTCCTTCAGCTGTTCTCTTGCCAGAGGATAAAATTTCACCACCTGACAACGCGAAATTATCGTCTTAAATAATAAGGTGGGTTTCGCACTCACTAGAATAATTAAACTCTTCACCGGTGGTTCTTCCAATATCTTCAAGAGGGCGTTGGAGGCCTCAGCAGTTAAATTATGGGCATCCTCAATAATAAAAACCTTTACCTTTGCCTCGTAGGGCTTTAAACTTATCTCCTTTTGTAGTTGACGGATGTGGCCTATTTTTATCGCCTGGGAGTTACCGGCCTCGCCTTTACCTTGCTCATAATTGCTGTTAAGCGCTGTAGAGGCATTGATGATATGTACGTCGGGGTGCTGATTCTTTTCTATCTTTGAGCAAGATACGCACCGGTCGCAAGAATCCAAGGTTTCATTTTCGCAATTCAGGGCTTTAGCCAACGTTTTAGCCACCATTTTTTTACCTACACCTTGCGGGCCTATAAAGAGATAGCCATGGCTTAAGCGCGACTGGCTGATATGCGCCTTTAATATCTCTATGGCCTTATCTTGACCTTTAATATCCTGGAATGACATACTGGTTCCCCTCAACCCCCCCACCCCCCACCCGCACCGCGTAGGTGCGGAAAGGTTAACTTCTTTATTTCTGCATGTGTTACGGATTTATCTTTATTAACCTTCACAATTTTAATTCTTTTTGGATTTGAGGCTGCCAACTTAAGATACCCTCTTCTTACACGAATATGATATACTAGGGATCTTTTCTCTATGCGGTCCTTTTTTAATCTACGATACCAGAGCCCTTTCTTTACAGGTAAATCTAAAAGTATAGTCAAATCCGGTTTTATGCCGCCCGTAACAAGATTTCCCACGGCATTAATAAAATCAATATCTATGCCTAAGCCATATCCTTGATAGGCAATTGTGGAATCAAGAAATCTATCGCAGATAACCATTTTGCCTTTAAGTAGCGCCGGCTTAATTATTTGGCTGACAGCCTGAGACCTGGCTGCCATATAAAGCAGCGTCTCGCATATGGGCGTAATATGATTTTTGGGGTCTAAGAGAATCTTTCTTATCTTCTCGCTTATCCTCGTCCCCCCCGGCTCGCGCAGATAAATTACCGGATAACCCTTTCTCTTTAAATACTGATAAAGAAGCCTGGACTGCGTACTCTTCCCGCATCCTTCCGAACCTTCAAAGGTAATAAATTTGCCTTTCATAATTAAAAAATGGGTCAGGCGCTTTTTTGTTCAAAACACCCAAGCCACCCGCTAAAAAAGAACGATTTTTATTTTAAATACCTAAAGTTTCTTATCTTCTAAAATGATGCCATTTTCTTCTAGCTCTTTTCTTATTGTATCTGCAAGAACATAATTTTTTTCCCGACGCGCTTTCTCTCTCTCTAATAGTTTACCTTTAATCTCTTGTTCCTGTTTTTCTGTAATGATATTCGGGTCACTTATTTTAGCAGAAATTATAAAAGTATCCGTAGTAATAGTAACTGATTTTCTTAATATAAAAGATATTCCTAAAATGTGTCCTAATTGCTGTATAATCTCCTTAGCATCTTTTAATATTGGCAAATATTGCTTTGTATAAATGGTACTATACAAAACTTTATTGCAAGTTCTGACTATCTCAAATAAAACTGCTATGGCATTGGGTGTATTAAAATCGTCATCCATTGATTTCTCAAAATGATCTCGATACCAATTTATTTCTTTACGAAGGTCTTCGGGAGAAGAACTTTTTTTAAGGACGGCCTTAACAGCAAAGTCTTTACCTTCTTCTTTATTTTTAACCTCTTCTAAAAAAGTTATTATAGTCTCTAATGAACTTTTCTTCTCTTCCATCCTTTCCCAGGTAAAGTCTATTGGCTGAGAGTAATGAGTTTGTAAAAAGAAAAGTTTAAGCACATCAGCAGGATATTTTGCTATAAAATCTTTTATGGTCACAAAATTCCCCAGCGACTTCGCCATTTTCTGGCCATTGATAGTTAAGAGGCCGTGGTGCATCCAGATTCGGGCGAAATTTTTGCCTGCGCCTTCGGACTGGGCAATTTCATTCTCGTGGTGCGGAAAGATAAGGTCTAGGCCACCGCCGTGAATATCAAATTCATCTCCTAAAATATCCGAACTCATCACCGAACACTCGATATGCCAACCCGGCCTGCCTTTTCCATATGGGCTATCCCATGATGGCTCGCCTTCTTTGGCAGATTTCCAAAGCGCAAAATCAAGAGGGTTTTTCTTATTTTCTAAAGGCGCTACCCTTGCTCCGGCTTCCATTTTATCTAATGCTTGATGCGATAATTTTCCGTAATTTTCTGCCTTAGCTATATCAAAGTAAACATCCCTGCCTGCCTGATATGCAGCGCCTTTATCTATAAGGCCTTTTATAAATACTATCATTTTATCAATATATTCACTGGCCTTTGGTTCAATAACATCAGGGCTCTGCGTGGCTATTCCTAAACTCTCTAAAGCCTCATGATAGGCAGTAAGATATTTATCCGCTACCTTTTTTACGGCGCTATTTAAATCTTCGCCTTTATATTCGTTTCGGGCTTTCTCAATAATTTTGTCATCGACATCCGTCACATTGCGCACAAAGGTAACTTTGTAGCCTTTATATATTAAATATCGCCTAATTACATCAAATATGTATGCACTGCGGGCGTGGCCGATGTGTGGCTCATCATAAACCGTAGGGCCGCACACATACATCTTTGCTTGCGCTGGGCTTAAAGGCTTGAATTCTTCTTTTTTACGGGCGAGGGAATTGTAGATATATAGAGACATTCAAAAAACTTAATTTCCAATATCCAATAAATACCAATAGTACCAATGAATGTCCAATGTCCAATGACCAATCCCTAAAATAAATAATTGGACATTGAGATTTGGGATTTTATTGGGATTTGGTAGTTATTGGTAATTATTGGGATTTATCCTTTCTTTCTAGATCTTCAATCCTCTTCTCTAGTTCCTCAATAGACTGCATTATGGGGTCGAATATATGGATATGGTCTAAGCTGATATCGATTTTTTTACCGTCCTGCTTGGTAACCCTGCCGGGAACACCCACCACCGTAGAATTCGGCGGCACATCCTTAATTACCACTGCATTGGCGCCGATATAGGAATTATCTCCGATGGTAATATTTCCTAAAACCTTGGCGCCGGTACCGATGACGACATTATTACCGATAGTAGGATGGCGCTTGCCCTTCTCAAGGCCGGTCCCCCCCAAGGTTACACCCTGATAGAGAAGCACATCATCACCCACCACAGCAGTTTCTCCGACAACCACACCCATACCGTGGTCAATAAAGAATCTCTTGCCAATCTTAGCTCCGGGATGTATCTCTATCCCGGTGGTGAATCTGGCAAACTGGCTGATCAACCGCGCCAGTAGAAATAAATTTATCCCATAGAAAAAATGCGCGATGCGGTGATAAATTAAAGCGTGCAGTCCCGGATAGAGAAGCAGCACCTCCAGAAAACCCTTGGCTGCGGGGTCTCTCTTCTCGGCCTGCCTGATCTCTCCATAAAAAAATATTGAAATAAGGATGACTTTAAAAACAAATAGTATGAGAAGAATGACGAATATTTTTAAGCAGAGTATCATCTTTTCTCCCCCTCGGATAATATGACCACGGCGTAACTGGCGATGGCCTCTTTCCGCCCAAGCTCACCCAACCCTTCATTGGTCTTGGCTTTTACATTCA
>CAYHAI010000024.1:0-10265 GCA_964354585.1 uncultured Planctomycetales bacterium | reverse complement strand
ACACCGAACACCGAACACCGCAATGTAGATGCGGCGATGTCTTAAAGGGCCTGATTTCTCCTTTAGATTGCCCGCTATTTTCCCGGGTTTGCCAACCAGATAATCCGGTTGGGCCTTGTATGGTTTCCAGCGAAGGAGCCTGTAATGCGTATTATAAATATATATAGATTTTTTCATAACTTTATTATAAAATAGAGAGCACAGAATGTAAGTGAGGATAGCCTTGGAGAGAATAAAATAAAATATGTTCAGAAAAAGATATTCGGGAGAAGAGCGTAGAAAATATATCCGCTTGGATTCGGTATTCCCTGTGCAGTTTCGCCTATTGGGTCTTGATGGAAAGCATTTTTTGTCAGATTGGCTGCAGGGTTTTACCAACAATATATGCAAAGAGGGCCTATGCCTTTGCGTAAATAATCTCAACCCCGAATTGGCTAAAATCCTAAAGGAACAACAGGCAAAACTATTTTTAGACATCGAGATGCCTATCACCAGAAAGCCAATATCTGCGCAGGCCAAGGTTGTCTGGATGAAAGATGCGGTTGATGAACCCAATAAATATGTTATTGGTTTAAATTATGAGGAAATCGACATATACCAAAATAACAAGATTATCCGTTATGTCTTGACAAAAAAATTATCTATCCCCCTGGTTTTATCCATAATTCTTATATTGGGTTTGGGTTTTGCCATTAATAGTATTATCAGCGTAAAGCTAATCAGGGGCAACAGAATTTTGGTGGAGCAACTGGTAAAAATCCTGCAGGAGTCCAGCGTCGCCAAACAGAAGGTAAAAGAGATAAACAAAGAAAGAAACGAGCTGCAATTAAAAATTCAAACCCTGCAATCGCGTATCCAGACGGTTGAGGAAGACAGGCAAAAGTTGGAGGCGAATAAGACCGATGAAATAAAGCAACTTAATTCTCTGATTGAGAAATTAGCCCAGGAAAAAGGCTCTTTACAAGAGCAACTAATTTCTTTACAACATAAAGAGGGCACCATTACCGAGGAACTCCTGCGTTTAGACAAAAGGAAGGCAACTTTGGAGAAGGTAAATTTAGATAAGATGTATCAGTGGTTAAACATACACCAAAATCCCCGTACCGGCTTGGTAATGAGTTTTGAAGGGGATAAAGATATTGCCAACTGGGCATTTATTTACGATCAGGCATTAGCTATTCAGGCCTATACATATTTTTCTGATTTTGAACGGGCAAAAAAGATAATAGATTTCTTTGATAAAAAAGCAAAAAGGATAGACGGAAGATTTCTTAATGCCTATTATGTTAATGACGGCAGCCCTGCTGAGTATGTTGTGCATAGCGGCCCGAATTTATGGTTAGGCATAGCCATGCTGCAGTATAGTAAGAAAAGCCAGGACAACAGATATCTTGGCTTAGCCGAAGATATTGCCCAGGCAATAATTTATTTACAGAATCAGGATAAAGACGGTGGTATCTGCGGAGGCCCAAATATAACTTGGTATTCTACCGAGCATAACCTCGATGCCTACGCATTCTTTAATATGTTATATCAGGTCACGGCTAAGCCGCAGTATCTTCAAGCCAGAGATAAGGTATTGAATTGGTTAGTTAATCATACCTATGACAAATTAGATATTCCGGTTAAGCGCGGCAAGGGGGATTCTACTATTGCCACCGATACTTATGCCTGGTCAATTGCCGCTATTGGTCCGGCAAAATTAGAAGAATTAGGAATGAGCCCCGATAGAATTATAGAATTTGCGGAACAATATTGTAGCGTTGAGACTAACTACATCCGGCCAGAAGGCCAGACAATAAAAATTAAAGGTTTTGATTTTGCACCAGTTAGGCATGTAGCCAGAGGTGGCGTGGTTTCTTCTGAGTGGACGGCACAAATGGTTTTGGCCTTTAAGATTATGGCAGATTTTTATTATAAAAAAGATATGATTGCTAAAGCTCGCACCTATGAAGGTAAGGCAGATACATATCTGGCAGAGTTAGCGAATATGATTATTTCTAGCCCTTCGCCTTCCGGGCAGGGAGAGAGTTGTCTTCCTTATGCTACGCAGGATTTTGTAGATACCGGTCATGGCTGGATGACGCCCAAAGGCAAAACTACTGGTTCTGTATCCGGCACAGCCTATACGCTCTTTGCCTACTATAATTATAATCCCTTGGAACTCTAAAGATAATGACATCTCGGTTTAGTGACCTGTATCAAAAACTTTACGCTTATTTTGGCCCGCAGCATTGGTGGCCGGCAGATTCTCGCTTCGAGGTAATAGTGGGCGCAGTTCTGACGCAGAATACCAACTGGGTTAATGTTGAGAAGGCAATAGATAACTTAAGAAAACATAGATTATTAAAAGCCGCCAAACTTTATCAAATACCTAAAGAAAAATTAGCCAAACTCATTAAGCCCGCCGGTTATTATAATATTAAGGCAAAAAGGTTGAGGAATTTTTTGCATTTTTTTCTCAAGGATTATAAAGGTAGCCTTAAAATTATGTCGTTGGCGGATACGCTGAATTTGCGTCAACAGTTGCTTTCGGTTAACGGCATTGGCCCGGAGACCGCAGATTCTATATTGCTCTATGCCTTGGATAAACCCGTATTTGTAGTTGATGCCTACACCAAAAGGATACTTCTAAGACACGGCTTTATTAAAGAAGACGCCGGTTATGAACAGATACAGAATTTATTTATGCAAAATCTAAAACCCAAGGTAAAATTATTTAATGAATACCACGCCCTCTTAGTAAGATTAGGTAAAGAATTTTGTGGGAAAAACAAACCGAGATGTGAACAATGCCCGTTAAAATAGTAAAGTCAAAAGTCAAAAGTCTTTTACTTTTTACTTTTACCTTTTTACTTTTACCTTTTCTTTGTTATGCCGCCCCTTGTTACGGAACAAAAATGCCTAACAAGAAAGAATTATTTTTAGGTTTGCAGAATTATACTGTCTTTAAGAGATACCTTAAAGATAATTATGGAAAATTTAAGAGCGTGCAGGATTTTTTTCTTTTATCTTACGGAATTTTTGATTGGCTAACAATAGATTTAAAAGGCGGCTGTGGCAATATGAGGCAGCATCCCGTAGGAAGCGACGAGGTTGATTATCCAACTTATCTTGGCGGCGGATATGGTTTTCGCTTAAAAGTTTACGATGCGCATAAATTAAAAACGGTTTTTGGATTCCAGCACATAAGCATACATCCTAAAACAGTCTCTTTAGGGGCCGCTAAGCACAAGGCAGTTTTGGATGATTGGCAATTTTCTCTTTTAGTCTCTCGCGTTTTTGGAAAAATTACGCCTTATATTGGAACAAAATGGTCAAACGCGAATTATTTACACTGGATAGATGGGGATAGAAAACTAGAAAAATCAGATTTGACCAAAAGCGTTGGCTTGCTTCTTGGTTTTGATTTACCTATTACAGAAAAAATTTGGCTTAATTTAGAAGGCCAATTCTTTGACGGCGAAGCCTTAGCAGTTAGCGTGAATTATAGTTTTTGATAATCAAGAATATGATAAACAAAAATCGCCTGATAAAACTGACTCAGAATTTAATTCGGATAGATTCGCAAAATCCTCCCGGAGACGAATCCCGTATTGGCAAATTTGTGAAGAATTATCTGGATAATTTAGGAGTAAAGACAAAAATTTATGAGTTTAAAAAGAAGCGGGCTAATGTCGTGGCGGTATTAGAGGGAGGCAATAAGAAATATTCACTACTGCTTACCCCGCATTTAGATACCGTGCCCGCAGGAAAGAATTGGCGCTTTCGTCCTTTTAAAGCCGCGCTACATAAAGGCAAGATTTATGGATTAGGCGCCACCGATTGTAAAGGTAATTTGGCCTGCGGCTTAGAGGCAATAAATAGTTTAGTTGAAGATAAAATAGTTTTAGATTATAATTTGATTTTTGCCGCTACTGCCGATGAAGAAAATGGTTCTGGTTTAGGCCTAATTCCCTTATTAAATAAAGGTATACTAAAACCAGATGTAGCAGTGGTGTTAGATTCTGATGATTTTGCGATTGTCGTTACCCAAAAAGGGCTCATTCATCTGAAGGTAGAAATCCAAGGCAGGAGGGCACACGGCGCATATCCCTGGCGGGGGATAAATGCCATTGATATCGCTATAAAAATACTGAAAGAACTAAAAGCCAAAAAATTCGCTTATGCAAAAAATAAATATCTTAAAGGGCCAACGCTAAATATTGGCACCATAAAAGGCGGAGACAAAGTTAATATAGTGGCAGACTGGTGTGAATTTGAATTGGATATTCGGTTCTTACCAGGTATGTCTGAAAAAGAAATTTTAAAAGATTTAAAAAATATTATCCAAAAACATACTCGCAAATTCTCACCGCTCATAAGCGGGATCCCGCTAAAAGCGGGAAAGATAGAGATAGAAGGAATCCAGAAGCCATATAAAATAGAAGAGGCGCATACCTTAGTTGGGTCACTTATTCAAGCAATTAAAAATATTGGACAAAGGCCCAGGATAAAAGGTTCTGAGGGCGCTACGACCATCACTTTTTTTCAAAATAAAAATATACCGGCAGTGGCTACGGGTTTTGGCAGCCTCGGTTGCGCCCATAGCGTAGATGAATATGTAAGAATAGATAATTTGTATAAAGGCGCCCTTGTCTTAGAGGAATTTCTGAAAAATTATAGGAGCGATAAATATGGAAGGAATTAAAATTTCTAAAAGGCCCAGACTTAATAGTCCTTATCTGATTGTGGCTTGGCCGGGGATGGGGGAAGTTGCTTTTAAGGCAGCCACCTATCTTGTAGATAAACTAAAAGCAGAAGAATTTGCCAGTATTCTCGCTGAGGACTTTTTTTATCTTACCGCAAGTACGGTTCAGAAAGGCATATTAAGTCTGCCCGAGCTGCCATTTAATAAGTTCTATTATTACAAGAACAAGTCCGGTAAGAACGACCTAATCATATTTATTAGCAATGCCCAACCAGATTTAGTCAAGGCCGATGCTTATTGTAAAAAGATTATAACTCTCGCCAAAACTTTTAAGGTAAATAAGACTGTTAGTTTTGCCGCTATGCCGCAGCCCGTTGATCATACCCAAACCTCAAATGTCTGGTTTAGCGGCACTTCCCCAGAGATCAATGCGGAATTAAAAAAATATAATTTTAACCTTTTATCTGAAGGTCAGATTAGCGGTATGAATGGTTTATTTTTAGGTATTGCCAAAAAGGAGGGCCTTGAGGGTTTTTGTCTTTTGGGCGAAATACCCCTTTATACTATTCAGATTGAAAACCCCAAGGCTTCTTATGTTGTATTAGAGGCATTAAGAAAAATTTTAAATATCCAGGCAGATTTTACCAGTATGCTCCAACAGGCGCAGATTATGGAAGAAGAGATTAATAAACTCTTAGACTATCTCAAATTGGGTCCGCAAGGCCCGGGCCCTATCGGCGAGGAGGAGATAGAAAGGATAAAGAAGTCCCTAAGTCAACTTACTAAATTACCTGTTTCGGTAAAAGAAAAGATTGAAAAGCTTTTTACGCAATCCCAGCATGACATCTCTAAGGCCAATGAACTTAAGGCAGAATTAGATAAATGGAACGCCTATAAAGAATACGAAGACAGATTCTTAGATTTATTTAAGAGGTCAAAGGATAAAGGAAATTGATGGTAAGGGCGATTATCTTTGATTTAGGCAATGTCTTGATTGATTTCGATCACACCATAGCTGCCAAAAGGATATCCGCATTTTGCGATAAAAGCGCCGAGGAAATATTCGCGCTCTTTTTTGATTCAGAGCTGACCGGGCTTTTCGAAGAAGGTAAAATTTCACCGCAAGATTTTTTCCTAAAGGTAAAAGAGATACTCAATTTAAAATTAGAATACGATACATTCGCGGCCATTTGGAGCGAGATATTCTTTTTAACTAAGAAAAATCGTTGTGTTTATAATTTAGCCCAGTGCCTAAAAGAACATTATAAGGTTGCACTTTTATCTAATATAAATTCCTTACACTTTAATTATTTAAAAAAAAACTTTCCTGTATTTGATGCCTTCCACCACATTATCGCTTCTTACGAAGTAGGCTTAAGAAAACCCCATCCCTTAATCTATCAAAAAACGCTTGAGATATTAAATGTCTTAGCGCAGGATACCTTTTATACCGACGATAGAGCCGAACTGGTAGAAAAAGCCAAAGATTTAGGAATTAAAAGTTTCCACTTCCAAAACATAGAGAAACTAAAAGCAGATTTTTTAAGCGCAGATATTCATTGGGATTAAAAATGCCTAAAGAAAAGATACTCCTTGGTCACGGAAGCGGCGGGAGATTAATGCATAGCCTGATTAAAGAATTATTACTTAAAAAATTAAACAATCCTGTCTTAAGGGAACTTTCCGATAGCGCCTTAATCAATTATAAAGAGCGCCTTGCCTTTACTACAGATTCCTTTGTGGTCAGCCCTTTATTTTTCCCCGGCGGCGATATTGGAAAACTCGCTGTCTGCGGAACAGTAAATGATTTAGTAATGCAAGGGGCCGTGCCAGAACATCTTTCTTTAGCGCTGATAATCGAAGAAGGCCTAGATTACGATATATTAGAGTCCATTGTAGATTCCATTTCTTTTAATGCTAAAAGAGTTGGGGTCTGTATTGTTACCGGCGATATTAAGGTAGTAGAAAAAGGCGCCTGCGATAAGATATTTATCAATACTTCAGGGATTGGCAGGGTCGTAAAAAATAAAAAATTATCTATAAAGAATATAAGGCCGAGCAATAAAATTATAATTACGGGTAATATTGCCCAGCATGGTTTAGCAGTATTAGCCAAAAGGAAAGAGTTAGGGTTAGGATTCAATATTAAAAGTGACTGCGCAGCTTTAAATAATTTACTTATCCCCATACTTAAAAAAACCAATGCGATAAAATTTATGCGCGATCCGACCCGGGGCGGAGTGGCTACAACCTTAAATGAAGTCGCCGAAGGCTCGAGTTTAGGCATTATTATCGACGAGAAAAATATACCCATATCTACGAAAGTAAGGGCAGCCTGCGAATTATTAGGCATAGATCCTTTATATGTAGCCAATGAAGGCGCGGCTATAATTATAGTTGAAAAAAATAGCGCCAAGAAAATTTTGAATTTACTAAAGAAACATCATTTAGGCCGCA
This sequence comes from uncultured Planctomycetales bacterium, assembly GCA_964354585.1. Lineage (GTDB taxonomy): Bacteria > Omnitrophota > Gorgyraeia > Gygaellales > Profunditerraquicolaceae > CAYHAI01. Next base: position 3,118 of record CAYHAI010000024.1, on the reverse strand, counting down.
ATGCGCAAATTATCGGCACTGTCGTAAAAGAAACCAAGGGCAAAGTTATCTTAAACACCATTCTCGGCACCCAACGCATTGTTGATATGCTGACGAGCGAACCTTTACCGAGAATTTGTTAAGTTTTAGCGGGTGGCTTGGGTGTTTTTAAGCCGCGTGATGCGGCGAGAAAATACCCAAGACAGGACCCGCTAAATTGATAATTCATATGAAGACTAATAAATACCAGCGCAGGTTCTATCGGGATTGGGTGAGGCAGAAGGATTTGCATCTGGCGCATATTATGGATAAAGAGACGGATTTACAGATTCTCACCAATAAACCCATAGATAAAGATTTTCTTAAAGAGAGAATACGACAATATCGCTGGGATATTGAAAATTATATCATTAAGGAAAGAAGATTTTCGACCTCATTAAAACCTATTGAAGTTGAATTAAATGCGCCGGAGATTGTTAAAGAAATGACGAAAGCAGCCAAATTAGCCAATGTCGGGCCAATGGCCTCTATTGCCGGTGCCATTGCCGAATTTTTAGGCAAAGATTTATTAGAGAAGGGCTATAAAGATGTGATTATTGAAAATGGCGGCGATATATTTTTAGCCGCCCGTAAAACGCGCATTATCGCAATCTATACCGGAAAGTCAAAATTATGGCAGGGCTTAAGCATAAAAATAAAACCTAAGAATACACCCATAGGCATATGTACATCTTCAGGGACTATCGGGCATTCTTTAAGTTTTGGTTGCGCCGATAGCGTGGTAATTCTATCTGAAAGTACATCTTTGGCTGATGCCGTGGCCACTGCTACCGCCAACCGCATAAATTCTAAAAAAGATTTGTCATCGGCATTAGATTTTAGCCGTTCCATTAAAGGAATTTGCGGCGCAGTGATTATATTTAGAAATAATCTGATGAGTTGGGGTAAGATTGAGTTTGTAAAATTTAAAAATGCTTGACAAAAAGAAAATATTGTGATAAAAAAATAGTATAAATATAATATTTTGAATAAGTTTTTAGATTTTTAGGAGGTTAAATAATTTAAATTGGAAAAATAGGATGAGAATTTAAGGGCTCTAAATAAATAAGGAGCCTTTTTTTATATTTTATGAAAATAGTTGGCTTAACTTACGATTTAAAGACCGATTACGAGTTTAAAGTCGGCGACCCGCCTGATGCCAACGCCGAATTTGACCACCCTTCTACCGTAGAGGTTATTTCCCGCGCTATCGAATCCCAGGGTTTTCAGCTAAAAAGAATCGGAAATGCAACTCATCTTTTAGAAAAAATAGATAATTTGGGCGTAGACATCGTTTTCAATATCTCTGAGGGAATGTATGGCAGAAATAGAGAGTCGCAGGTTCCTATGCTATTAGAGATGGCGGGTATTCCTTTTGTCGGCTCCGATGCCCTTACTTTAGGAATAACTTTGGACAAGGTGATGGCCAAAAAGATTTTTATCGCCGAAGGCATTTCTACTCCTAGATACTTTGAAATAAAGTCTGTCGATGATACTATAGATACTGACCATTTGAATTTTCCGTTGATGGTTAAGCCGCGTTTTGAGGGCTCATCTAAAGGCCTTAGCGAGCGTTCCCGTGTAGCAAATAAGGAAGAGTTAATTAAACAGACAGAATTTATTATCAACACTTATAAACAACCTGCGCTCGTGGAAGAGTTTATTCGCGGGGAAGAATTTACCGTGGCCATAGTCGGTAATGATCCGATTGAAGTTTTACCGCCGGTGCAGGTAAAAATAGAGGGAAAACTTAAGCTTGATGATATGTTCTATACTTTTGCGCGCATCAGTTCGGATAAATTAGAATACGTCTGTCCGGCGCCGATAGGCCAAGATTTAAACAAAAAGATTCGCACACTGGCTTTAAAAACATACCAGGCAGTAGAATGCCGGGATTTTGGCCGGGTTGATTTCAGGGTGGATAACGAAGGCAGGCCTTATGTATTGGAAATAAATCCGTTACCTTGTTTATCGACGGAAGATGTGTTTATGCTATTGGCCAAAGCAATCGGCATCACTTACGAAGAGATGATCGGTAAGATATTAAATGTCGCCCTTAAGAGGTATAATTTATGAAAATTGTCCTGACTTATAATTTAAAGAAAAAAGACGATTCAAAACCGGCGGATTATTTTTCGGAGTTTGATTCCCAGGATACGGTAGATGCCATTATATTGGCGTTAGAAATGAAAGGGCATACGGTTGAGCCGGTTGATGTCGAATCCCCCAGTTTATTATCTTATTTTAGAAAAAAATCTGTAGATGCTGTTTTTAATATTGCCGAGGGTAAATCCAGTAAATTCCGCGAATCAGAAGTCCCCGCCATATTAGATTATTTAAATATTCCTTATACCGGCTCAAATACCTTTTCCTTAGCTTTGGCTTTGAATAAGACAATAACCAAAAAAGTATTGCAGGCAGACAATATTCCTACCCCGCGCTTTCAGCTTTTTGTAACCGGCAACGAAGAATTTAATGCGGCCTTAAGATTTCCGCTGATTGTAAAACCTAATCGCGAAGGTTCAGCTAAAGGGATAAACACCTCCAATGTAGTTAAAGACGAGGAATCTCTTTTGAAAAAGATTAAAGAGATTATTAGTGTATACAAGCAAGAGGTGCTGGTTGAGGAATTTGTGGCCGGGAAGGAATTGACCGTTGGAATATTAGAGAATGGCAAGGTAACTATTTTGCCGATTTTAGAGATAGATTTTTCTACCTGCCAAAAAAGTGGCGAATATTTTTATTCTTGGAGGATGAAGGAATACCAAGGTAATACAGAGCTCGGATTAGTTCCTACATTTCACTGTCCTGCAAGATTAGAGAAAGATACCGAAGAATTAATCAAAGAGACTGCCCTGAAGACGCATCGGGCAGTAGGCTGTTTTGGTATTTCGCGCACTGATATACGTTTAGGCAAAGACAATATACCCTATGTCTTAGAGATAAATCCTTTACCCGGTCTTCATCCCCGCGAATCCAATTTTCCGCTGATGGCTTATGCCGCAGGAATGAAGTATGAAGAGATGATTGAGGCGATATTACTCAGCGCCTCGGAAAGGAACGGGTTGAATTGAATAATAGCGTAGTCATTGAAAACCAA
>CAYHAI010000023.1:0-5273 GCA_964354585.1 uncultured Planctomycetales bacterium | reverse complement strand
ACCCCTTAAAGAACTTTCCTTCCAGGAGCGTTCTATAAACCGTTTTGGCGACTATCTCTACAAACTATTCTTTAGAGATTATACCGAGAAGGTTTGGGGTATAAGCTGTGATAATATCTCCAAAGAGTTGGTAGATACTAGGCTACAGAATATATCCTTGATAAGAGTTGCAAAGAACGCCTTTAAAAAAGATATGGGCGTAAAATCTTTTGTAGATAAGCTTGTCTATCCAAAAGATGGCATAGGTAAGATTTCAGAATATCTATCTAAGGATTTAGATATAAGATTAAATTCAGAGATAACCGGCTTGATTTGCCGTAATGGTAGAATTGAAAAGGTTATAGTAAATAATTCAAATGAGTACACCTGCGAAAATCTTGTCTCAACAATGCCTATAACAGAACTTATAGGGTTATTTAATCCGCCTTCAGATATAAAAAAGGCTGCTCAGAATTTAAGATACAGAAGCCTTATATGTGTGTTTATAGTATTAAATAGAAGAAATTATACCTCCAATCACTGGATTTATATTCCGGGTGAACGTATATTCGGAAGAATCCATGAGCCAAAAAACTGGTCTTCTTATATGGCGCCGAAAGATAAGACCGCAATCTGTGTCGAGATATTCTGCGATAAAGACGACGATATCTGGAAGATGGGAAATATTGAAATCGCACATCAGGTAATAAGGACATTGCCCCTGTTAAAAGAATTTGAAGCAGAAGGCCATACCATAGTAAGAGTAGAATATGCCTATCCTATATATGATATAAACTACAGAATGAATTTAGAAAAACTTACCGCCTATCTTTCTTCCTATAAAAACCTATTCTTGTTGGGCAGGTTTGGCACTTTTAAATACATAAATATGGATACCTGCATAAAAGACGGGCTGAAATTAGGAGAGTTCTTAAACTGATCCATTAACAGATTTTAATTTCGCTGGGTTTTATAAAGTGCAAGCTCCTTCCTGGTTTATTGTGTCCTTGTGCCTTTTAAACCTTGGATAAATCTGTATAGCCCCCTGGTAAGTCTCTGTGAATAAGTTTTGCCTCCCATCTTCTCCCTTGGTGGAAAAATTATAGTAAAATAGTCTCTTATTGACTGGGCCTCTAATAATGGAAAAAATAGATACCATAGAAACTGCCTCATAAACTGCCTTTGCCAGCAATCTCTGCGTAGAACTACCTTTCTGTTTGCAAATATCTTTATAAAAACAGATTTTAGTAAACCGGGTTTAAGTTTGGCTAATGCCTTCGGCAGAACAGGAGTGCCAAAGAGTCCTTTGGATAGAACCAGAGTTGTATAAAGTGAGTGTGACAACTTAAGCATTTTGGCTTTTTCCACAATACTGTCCCAATCAAGCTTATCTCTATATCTGGTCAACAGCTCATTTATATCACATATATAGCGCAATTCTGCCGCTTGAAAACCGCTTATAAGATGCAGCGAAAGTTGAAGTAAGAGTTCTTCTTCTTTAAATTCATAATAACAGATGCCGTTTTCTTTCCTCAACCTTGTGCCTCTCCAAAATTCCTTTATCCTTTCACTTTTTAAGATTGTGGGGGTTATCTCCCAGTGGAGGTCTACCGCCGTGCTGCCTGATTTTGTAAACATATGCTGCCAGAGTAATTCTGTTTTGACGGTCTTATCCGGACTAAATACATAACCAAACTCTTCCAATAACCTTATGGCAGTTTCCCTATTTTTCTCTTCCACCAGTAAATCTATGTCCACGCTTAAACCCCTAATTGCAATATCGCCGTAGATACGCTTTGAGAGAAGCGAGCCTTTGAGCAGCATAACCGGGATATTTCTTTGAAAAAATAATTTTAAAAGCCCGGTTGTCTCTCTATGCTGAAAAATCATTTTTGATAGAGCGTAAAGGTATGCTGCTTTCAATCTATCAATAAACTCCTGAGGAATGGTTATTGATTGGCTTATTCTGTTCAATGAATTATAAAAAAGAAGATGTACTCCGGCCCTCATAGCAGCTTCCATAAAGAACTCCCAATCTATGCCTTTTTCTAACAACTCTTTTGCTCTATCTATTAAGTCCTCGTCAATATTTGCACGCGCACAGATCAAAAGCAGCTCCTCAGCGTTATAAAAGGCTTCATTAGCTCTTCTTATTCTTCTTTTCAGCTTTGAGAATAACCATCTCCATTCTATAATTAGGCTTATGCAAGGAGCAACGGCCCAAAGCATCCTTGCCTGTCTTGCCGAAAGGCTGGCTATATGTCTATTGAGGTAAATATCCCAGAGGGGATGCGCGAAATTTATCCTCAAGCCTTTTCTTTCAATCGCAGTTACTTTTCCTGTAATGCTATCAAATCTAACCGCTTCGTCTATATGTTTATTAGCGTCTCCTTTGGTTACATAAAACTTCCCATCGTTATTGCTAAAGATCTCTATCACCCTGTGCGTATACCGGGCTTGGCTTTTATCCTTATTATCCACAGCAATAATATCGCCTATCTTTATCTCATTCTCTTTTATGGGCACAACCTTAATTATATCTCCGCCTTTTATAAACGGATACATACTTGAACTTAAAGCAGAAGTAGTTAAATAAATAGGCCTTCCTTTTTCAAACAATGAGATGCGCATCTTTTTTGCTATCTCTTCTGCTCTTTCTTTTATTTGTGCTGACTTTTCCTCTCGTATCATCTTTTGTAAAGTTTAAGATAAATTGACTTTTGAATTATCAATGAACGAGTTTTTAAATACCTTAGAAAGGATTTTATAGGAGAGATTATATGGATTTTATATTTAAAAGAAAGATTCGGGGACAACTATGGTATCACCCTCTTGAAGCAGTATATCTTTGGACGCATCTCCGCCTTTCATAATACTGGCGACGGAAACACGTATAATTTTCTTTTCGCTGCTCTCAACACGAACTACCCTTGTACCATCCTGTGCTGCAGTGGATGTAAAACCACCAGCCAAATTAATGGCCTCCACAACCTTAAGGCCTTTCTGTAAAGCATATACCCCTGGCCGGGCTACCTGACCCATGATGGAAAACCGGCCGTATTCCTCAACCATAATGGTATCATTAGCTTTTATTTCCACATCTGGCGCTGCCTTTTCTAAGATCTGGTCAACATTTACCTCGAGAGTTTCCTTTTCGTCACCCTCCCCAGTGGTACGAATTATCTTAACCTTACTCGTATTCGCTGTAGGGTTGAAACCACCGGTAAAGGCAATCGCTTGAGTCAAAGTAAGATGCTCCTTCATCTGGTAGGAACCAGGGCTTCTTACCTGCCCCAATATAGAAATATTGGCATATTCTTTAACAAATATACTGACCTGCGGCATTACTAAATAATCCTGGCCCAATAAATCTGTGATGTTTGCCTCTAATTCACGCACCGTCAAACCCGCTGCTTTTATATTACCCAAAAGCGGATAGGTAATCGTGCCGTCTTGAGAAACCCTTGCCGAGGTAGATAAATCAGGTTCGCCATAGACAGTTATCTCTAAGATATTATTGGAGGAAATAATATACTCTTTATCGCTATTTTTAGCGTCCTCTTGGGCAAAGCATAAAAGCAGGCTTAAGCTCAAGATTAAGCCTGCGCTCACTAATAAAATTTTTCTATACATTAGAATTCTTTGATTAAAACTTCGCTTGGGTTTTAAAGGTAAATATATTCGTGTAGTAATCAATATTTACGTTGGATCTATTTTCTGTATGCGCCCAATCCAGGCTGAAATCTAACCACTGCCTAAAGGCATAACTTAAACCCAATCCCAAAGTATAGGTTTCACTTTTTTCGGTAAAATCGGCTTTTTTAGGATAACGACTATAGGCTGCCCCACTATTAAAAGAAAGGTTGAACTTAGGATTAAATGCCAAGCGATGATTACCGGTTAAGTTAAAAGTATTCCCAATATAATAGTTTGCTTTAGTGGCTGGCTCACTCATAGAACGGCTTAAAGTTAAGGCCAGGTTTGAGCGCCGAGAAATTTGATGGCCTAATTTTCCGCTTAAAGTTGTGCTTCGAGAATCATCTCCTGTCTTCTGATTTGTTAATGTATAAGTCATCGCTGCCGTAGCGGTAACTTTGGGCGATAAAACACCGGATAAACTCAAATCAAAATTATTGCTATGAGAATCATTGGGGTCGGATGTATGGGGGGATTTTGTACGGTTATAGCTATATGCGAATAAAAGCTGCGTTTTTGTAGCCACTTTTAAATATTGGTTAAAGTTAATGGTTTCCTGAGTAGAGTCGCTTTCCTTGAAATTGGGTTCATATTTGGAATTTTTGAAGTTATATCCTGCGTCAAAACCAATGCGGTTAAAATGACGGCCCACCAGGACGTTAAGGGTATTTGCCCAGTATTTGTTAAAATCATTATCATCTACGCCAAAATCTTCGCAAGCGAGATAGTTACTAAAATAACTATCGGAAATGGTCAGCGTATACCGTCTGATATTAAAAGTAGTGACGACCTGCGACTCTGCGCTTTGCGTATTAGACCTTCGGCGATTATTATAGAGTGAATTATTGATATGTAAATCTAACGCTAGGCTTTTTGCTTTATCTCGAAGATTCATCTTCAAGCCAGGGGTAAAAGTATTAATTATGGACGATTTCTTATCCTTTTTTGTGGAATCAACATTATCATTATAAGATACGCTTTCACTTAAATAGGGGTGCGCGTGCGCACGCGTGCGCAAGGGCAAGGTTTTAAAAAGAACTTTTTTTTCTTTCTTTTTAAAGTTGCTTTTAATCAGCCTCATCTGGGCTTCTTCCATAGAATGTCTCATTGCTTCTTCTTTATTTGGAAGAGAGACCTGTTGCGCAGAAGATAATTTAGGTCCTAAAAAAGAAAGAAGGAAAAAAAATAGAGTAGCAAAATAAATGACAGACCACGGCCTTCTTGAGATCATCTTTCTTAAAAACAATGGATAATATCTCTGTCTAATTCTAATTATTTCTTGCCTAAAAGAGAAATTGCTATGGCAAATAAAAGAAGCGTATCGGCAAGTTTGGCCCAGTTTATAGGTATTGGCCCAGGCAATATCTTTCCCAATGTCGTTACTTTAATGGCTATAGCAATTATTAAAGAAACCACCGCCAATACAATCAATGCCTTAGGGAACTTTTCCATCTTTCTTCACCTCCCTTCTCCTCAATAAAATCTTTAAATAAATCTTATTCCTTTTCAGCCTCTCATACACACCTTTAATCTGTCCGTCGATAATCTTGCGTAGCGACTCTTCTATCTCCACGAACTGCATTCCCACCTCATAACGC
>CAYHAI010000022.1:0-10945 GCA_964354585.1 uncultured Planctomycetales bacterium | reverse complement strand
CCAGCTAATAGCTGCCTGGGAGTAAAAGATTATGCCTGAATGGAATCCGCCTGTTGAATGCCCTAAGTGTAATAGCAAAGACACAAGGTTTGTTGAGCCGCATTATGAAATGTCAGTCTATGAGTGTAATGTCTGTGGTTGTCGCTTTGAGATAGAAGAAGATTAATAAGGCAACTCTTTGAGCAATAGTAGGTCATATAAGGCCAGAGAATTATTTTTGTTCTGGCTTTTTTGTTTTATAAACCCTATTTCCGCGTTTTTAAATCCCTTTACTTTTTTAAGAAATAAAGTATAATTTGGTTAAAAGGAGAGGCTATGCCTACTAAAAACGATATCTTTATTGGACAGGCGCTGATTGATAAAGAAGTAATTACCGCTGAGCAGTTAGAAATGGGCTTGCGGGAACAGAAGAAAAGCGGCGATTTTATCTGCACTACGCTGGTCAAATTAGGCCTTGCCCCGGAAGACAAAATATTCAACATCCTTTCCCAGCAATTAAATATTCCTTACGTAAAAATAAAAGATAGAGAAATATCGCCTATGGTTATCCAGAAGGTGCCGGCAAAATTCGCCAGCCACTATAAAATCATTCCCTTGGATTTCAAAGACAATTGTTTGATTATTGCCATAACCGACCCCCTGGATATACGCACGCTTGACGACATACGGTTATTATTGGGCTGGGAGGTAAAAGCAGTCTTGGCCTCTGAATTAGAAATACAGGATGCCATCCGCAGATACTACGGCGTCGGCGCTGAGACATTAGAAAGAATCATTGCCCAAAAATCTCCCGACGAAGAATTAAGCATGGGGACAGAAAAGGCCGAGGATTTAGAGGCCTTAGCCGAAGACGCTTCCATTATAAAATTCGTAAATCAGATATTATCGGAAGCGATTAAAGAGCGGGCAACAGACATACACCTTGAGCCGTTTCAAGACGAACTGCGCACCAGGTTTAGAATTGACGGCGTGCTTTACGATATAAATATACCGGAAACCATAAAATATTTCCATGCGGCGATTGTCTCGCGGATTAAAATTATGGCGCACCTGAATATTGCCGAGCACCGCCTGCCCCAAGACGGCAGAATAAAAATAAAAATCAATGAGGAAGAATTAGACCTGCGTATCTCTATCATACCCACCGCATTCGGAGAATCAGTGCATATCAGGATATTGAGTTCGCAGTTATTCCTGGAGTTAGAAAAATTAGGGCTGCTTCCCGAAGACCTAAAGCTCATTGAGAACGTAATTAAAAGGCCTCACGGGATTATATTTGTCACTGGCCCGACGGGTTCAGGTAAGTCTACGACCTTATATGCGGCTTTGGCGCGCATAAATTCGGCTGCGATAAAAATCATTACTATCGAAGACCCGATTGAGTATCAATTGAAAGGCGTAAACCAAATTCAGGTAAGCCCTAAAATCGGGCTTAACTTCGCCACCGGCCTGCGTCATATCTTAAGGCATGACCCGGATATAATGATGGTCGGGGAGGTAAGGGATTATGAAACCGCAGAAATCGCCATCCGCGCGGCATTAACCGGCCATCTGGTTTTTTCCACGCTGCATACAAATGACGCGGCTGGCGCGGTTACCCGGCTTTTGGATATGGCTATTGAGCCATTTTTAGTCTCATCGTCTTTAGAATGTTTAATTGCCCAGAGATTAGTCAGGCTGATCTGCCCCAAGTGCAAAACTCCTATAAAATCAAAACAAGAAATATTAGACCAAATGACCAAAGATATGCATCTCCAAGCGCAGCAGATAGAGCTTTATCAGGGAAAGGGCTGTGAAGAGTGCAGGTTTACCGGATACCGGGGAAGAACCGGTATATACGAAATCTTAACTATCACTGAACCCATCAGGGAATTAATCTTAAGTCGCGCCTCCAGCCAGCAGATAAAACAAAAAGCTATCTCCCAAGGTATGCGCACGCTGCGTCATGATGGCCTGCAAAAAGTCCTGAAAGGCCTTACCACTTATACCGAAGTTGTGCGCGTAACCCAGCAGGAAGAATTACCTGAAAGCTGATACGCGGAATGCCTAAATTTATTTATACTGCAAAGACCCAACCTCACCAGACTAGCCGAGGAGATATTGAGGCAGAATCAAAGCAGGACGCCATAAACAAACTGGTTAAGATAGGTTATTTTCCGCTCTCTGTCCAAGCCGAAGACCTCACTTTATATAAACACGACCTCTGGCGTTTTCGTAAGATTTCCAACCCGGATATGGTAATATTTACCCGCCAATTATCCAGCCTTATTGAATCCGGCGTTAATCTCTTGAACGGCCTGAACATAGTATCCAACCAGACGCCGAATAAATATTTTAAATCCATATTAAGCGATATCACTGATAAAATAAAAGAAGGCAAATCCTTATCTGAGAGTTTAGGGGCTCATCCGTATTTATTCTCCAGCCTTTATATTTCCCTGATACGCTCAGGGGAGGTAGGAGGAAATTTAGAACAAGTTTTAAAACGCTTGGCTGATTTCTTAGAAAAAGAGGAGGAATTTAAGAATTCTATCCGCGCGGCATTAACCTATCCTGCCTTTGTCTTTGCCGTAAGCGCATTCACCATAATCGTCCTTTTGGGTTTTGTCGTTCCGCGCTTAGTAGGTATGTTTGAAGATATGGGCCAGGCCTTACCTTTACCGACGAAGATATTAATTAACATCTCGGTATTCCTGCGCAGTTATGGATGGTTTGTGGTATTTACCATTTTTATGTTTATATTTTTATGGCGACGGTTACGCTATAATCCGCAAGGTAAATTTTGGCTGGATAGGCTTAGGCTTAAGCTGCCGTTATTGGGAAAGATGGTTTTAAAAACCGAGATTAGCCGGCTGATGCGCACATTATCATTGCTATTGTCAAACGGCATAGCCATTATTTCCGCTTTGGATATATCCATTTCAATTCTAGAAAACCAGCTCTTAAAATTAGAGGCGCAGAAATTTAAAGAGCGGATATCCGGCGGTTTAAGTTTCTCCCGCTGCCTGAATGAATCAAAATTATTTCCGGTATTTGTCGCTAATATTGTCACGGTAGGAGAAGAAGGCGGGACCCTGGAAAGGGCGCTCCTGCGCATTGCCGACGATTACGAGCGCGAGGTGGACCGGACTTTAAAAACATTAACCCGGCTCTTAGAGCCGACCATAATTCTGGTCATGGGCGTAGTTGTCGGTTTTATTGTTTTATCCATGTTACTGCCGATTTTTCAAATTAACTTAATTGTAAGATGAGGAGGAACCAATGAAAAATACGCAATACGCAATACGCAATACGCACAACACAAAGGGTTTCACCTTAATTGAACTGATGCTGGTAGTAATCATCATTAGCGTGCTGGCGGCAATGGTTATGCCGCGCTTTGTCGGACGCTCAGAGCAGGCAAGGGTAGCTGCGGCCAAGGCAGATGTCAACGCTAATATTGCCCTGGCCTTGGATATGTTTGAAATGGACATTAACCGTTATCCTACCACTGACGAAGGTTTAGGGGCGCTGCGCAGTAATCCCGCCTCTTTATCAAATTGGAAAGGCCCGTATCTTAAGAAAGAACCCAAAGACCCTTGGGGAAAACCCTACTCTTATAAGTTCCCGGGAACACATAATAACGATTATGACTTATATTCTGCCGGGCCAAATGGCATAGAGAGCGATAGCGATGACATTGGTAATTGGTAAAAGAGCCTTTTCCTTAATAGAATTATTGGTGGCTATCGCTATCTTATCAGTAGGGATAGTTACGGCCTTACAGGCGCTTTCCGTCTCAAGCCGGATAGCGGCCCTGTCTTTTGATTTGGTCAACGCGAATTTTTTGGCAGAAGATAAAATGCAGGAATGGGAATTTAAAGAAAAACAGGGGCTCATTAACAAAGAACCGCCGGCAGCAGAAGAAAAAATAGGTAAATTCACCTGGCAATATGCCCTTAATAATTTAGCTCCGGAATTGCCGTTATACCATTTAAATTTTAATATTATTTGGGAAAGGGCGAATAGACAGGAGAAAATTAGTTTAAATACCTACTTAAGATGAACTCTCAAAACAAGTCTTTCACCCTCATTGAATTACTTATTGCCTCATCAATATTTATGGTCGTAATGCTAACGGTGCAGATTTCTTTTAATACCGGCATATTCGGCTATCGCAATATTGAAGGCACCCTGACTGTTGCCCAGGCAGCAACAAAAGTCTTTGAGCGGATGAATTTAGACTTAAGGAATTCTTTTGCCTATTCTACCGACGAGACAAAATTTAGCGGAGGTAAAAATGAAATAAGTTTTTTAACCTTGGCGCAGGATTACGCCTTTATCTCATATAAATTAGAAGAAAATAATCTCCTGCGTTTATGCCGCAGAAACCAGGAAAGCCTCGATGATAAAATTGAAATAAAGCCCAAGATATTGGCTTCCAACTTAAAAGAGATAGTTTTCAGTTACGGTTTTTTGGATACCAAAAAACAGATTTTAGAGTGGAAGGACGCCTGGGATGACCCGGTTCTTTTACCGGCAGCTGTAAAAGTAAACTTAACCATAAAAAATGAAATAGGGCGGACGAACGCAGAACAAAATTTTGAGCGCATTATATTTCTTCCGGCGGGTTAAAAGTTATGCAGAAAAAGGCCCAGGTATTAATTATTTTTATCTGGATATTAGTGGTGCTGGTAATCCTGGTGGTCAGCATTGGCCAGCGCGCTGCGATGACCTTCAGGTTTATCCAATACCAGAAAGATAGGCAAATTGCCTTATATTTAGCCAAGGCCGGGATAAACCGGGCAATAGCGGAATTAGAAAAAGATAAAAACGCATACGATAACCTTAATGAAAATTGGAGCACGGGAATTGACTCTCAGACACAACAGCCCATCTTTGGCAATATCGAACTTGTGCCGGCATCAGGAGGGACGTTTAGCGTGACCATTACGGATGAAGAAAGAAAAATAAATATCAATAAGGCCTCAAAAGAAACGCTGGCTGCGCTTTTGGAGGATTTTGAGATTAGCCCCGCTGAGGAAATAGCTAAAAACATCCTCATCTGGCGCGGCGATATCGCCGACGATAGTAAAATTTATGAAAACCTGGGATATCCGGTTAAGGCAAGAAAGTTTGCGAATACGCAAGAGTTAATGTTAGCCAAGGATATTACCCCGCAAGATTATCAAAAACTTAAAGAATTTATCAGTGTTTATGCCGCAGACGGCTTAATTAACATCAATACAGTTTCTGATAAGATACTAAAGATTGTTGCCTGTGGGTTTGCCCCAGGCAAAGAAGGCCTCGCCGAAGGCATAGCAAATAATATTATCACCCTTAAAAATGAAAAGGGTTATTTCAAAGAAAAAAATGAAATTAATATTTCAACTACTGGCGATGAGGAATTAATATTTAACAAACTTATGAACAACCTTAACATTAAATCAAGCAATTTTTCTATTGAAGCTGTTGGCAAAACTGGTAAAATAGAAACTAAGGTTATTGCTATTTATAATCGCAATGAGGGAAAAATCTTATCCTGGTATGAAGATTAAAAAGAAAAACGCTATATTTATCTGTCAATTTAGCGAAAACGCTCTCAAGGTCATAAAGTGCCTGCAGGGTAATAACTCTAAAAGAGAGTTTTTAGGTTTAGAGATAGAGTCTATACCGCAAGATATAGACGATAAGGGGTTAACCGAAAGATTAAGCCAACTTCTCAGGAAACTCGGTTACAACAATAATCCTCTGATTATCACTTTAGCGCGCAGCAAGGTAACCTGCCGGTCATTAAAAGTTCCCACGCAGATACCCGAAGAAATAGAAAAGATTGTCTCGCTACAGGCCCCCAGATACCTGCCTTATCCCAGCGAAGAATTGATTACCGGCTATCAGGTCATTTTTACGGATAAAGACGGTTATGCGCAGGTAAATTTGGTGATTGCGCATAAGGATGTAGTTGAGCGCTACGCAAAAATATTTAAAGAGTTGAAAACTGCCAAGATTACCATCGCCTTGAGTTCTTATGGCTTGGCTAATTTCTTTAATTATCTTAACCCTAAAGAATCTCAAGCCGTAATGCTTATAGATATTGACTATCAACAGGCAGAGTTAGCCATAGTATCTGAAGGGAAACTTCTTTTCAGCCGTTATTTTAAGATTAACGACGCGCAGCCGCTTTGGGAAAATTTGTTTATTGATGAGATTCGTAAAACTCAAGACGCTTACTTAAAAGAGGTGGCCAAGAAAACCCCCGGTAAAATTATGGTTACCGGAGCCGGAGGAACCTACCTTGGTTTTACAGAATTTTTGCGTAAACAAGTAGAATTGCCGGTTGAGGCCTTATCTTACGATAATCTGCATATCCCTAAAGAATTATTAAATAGGATTTTAAGTTCCGGATATTCATTCGTGAGTATTATCGGGCTGGGATTAAAAAACTTAGAAGAAAATTTAAATCTCCTGCCGCAAGAGATAAAGGAAAAAAATAAAATCTTGTTTCAGCACAAAGAACGCCTGCGTTTAACCCTGCTTATATCCGGGATAATTTTAATACTCTTTTTAAGTATAGCTAAGAACTTAGATAATAAATCCCAATACTTACAGCAGCTAAATTTAGAAGTCAATAAAGTTGCCAAGGACGCTAAGGTGTTAGAAGAAATAGACAAGAGAATGCAGGTTATAGAACAGCGTTCAACGAAGAAACTCTCGGGCGTAGATTTGCTTTATGAACTCCATCAGCTCATACCCAGCCAGATATCCTTGCTTAATCTGAGTTACGATGAGGACAATCAGGTAATTTTACGCGGCCAGACCCCGCAGCTAAATTCAGTATTTGCCTTTGTGGCGCAATTGGAAAAATCGCCGGTATTTAAAGATTTTAATATCAAAGTAAGGTATGCTACGCAAAAAAAGACCCTGGCAGGCGAGGCCGTAGATTTTGAAGTTATCTGTGCTAAAAAATAATGCTGAAGATACTCAATAAAAGAGAAAGAATAATTTTATATGCCACCTTAGGCGTAGCTATCTTTGCCGTGGGTTTTAATTTCTTCATCGCGCCAATTTTAGCTAAAAATGATTATTTAAATAAGGAAATCGCTCTAGCCAGAGCAAAATTAAGGAAATATCGCTGGCTCTTAAGCCAAAAAGACTACATCCAAGGTAAATATAATAAATTTTCTTCAGCCCTCAAGATATCCGGCGAGCAACAAGACTCATTAACTTCTGCCCTCTCTGAGGTAGAAAATCTCGCTAAGGACGCCAATATTAGAATTATTGATATCCGGCCCCAAACATCGCGCGGCTCAGGCTTATACCAAGAGATGCTTATAGACTTACGCACCGAAGGGGCAATGGAAGGGTATCTTAAGTTTATCTATAACTTAGAAAATTCACTTTCGCTCTTGAGAATTAAAAGATTTCAACTGAGCGCCAAGCCTAACACTGCCGCCTTAGAGGGTAGTTTTTCTATCTCAAAAATAATATCCCCCTGACTTGAAAAGAGATACGACATATGCTATACTTAAAGTAGAGATTGCACAAATTAACATTTTAACCATTTAACCTTTTAGAAAAAGGCAAACCACCCGAAAGGGTGGGACGCAAAGCCAACTGGCCTAAACCCCAAGAGAGTCGGGGCAAGGTAGCAGGGTTGCCTGAGGGGAAAAAGACTTTAACCCTTAGGTTGGAGATTCAGCCTAAGGGTTTTTCTTTGGGGATTAATAAAGGCTTTATAAAAGTTTTTACTGAGGAGCTAAGATGTTAAAAAACCCTCAAGATAATCCGGAAATGCAGCAGAGAGTAATTGTCTTCCTTAATCGTAACCAAGTAGATTTTCTTGATAAGCTCGGAAAGGATACTCTTTTCTCCGGAAAAAAGAAATTATCCCGCACAAAAATTATCGCCAGCCTTGTAGACCTACTGATGGATTTGGATATCAATGGCAAAGATATTTCTTCTTTGGATGACTTAAAGCGAAGGATAAAAGAAAAAATTGGGATAAGCTGGCCTTCGACCAGAGAACTGCTTATCTTTAAAGAAAAGGAAGATAAACAGAAAGAGGCATAATGGAAAAAAGAGCGTTTTTGCGCTTCAGTGTAAACTTAGACGTGCGTTATAGAATCCTGGAATCATTGAGAGCATATAAAGCCACAGCAACAGAAGATATGTGCGAAAGAGGCATTAAAATAACCCTGCCGGAATATATTGAACCCGGCACAATGTTAGAATTAACCATCAAAGTCCCTTATGAGCCCAGGCCAATAAGCGCGGTGGGCAGGATAATCTGGATAAAGAAAGATCTACTGGAAGAATTTTTTTCTGCCGGAATTCATTTAGTGCATATAAAAGAAAAGGATAAGCAAAGGTTTTATAAATACGCGATTTTTTAAAAAATGACAAAATACGGCATACGGAAAAATAGGATATTAGTTGTGGATGATGAGCCGGATATAGTGGACCTATTGAGAAATTTTCTCACAGATAAAGGCTATGCAGTAAACGGGGCTCTGAGCGGACAAGAAGCGCTCAGCGTCTTGGATGAAAAAAAGACAGATTTAATGTTGCTGGATATCAAGATGCCGGGGATGCAAGGGACAGAGGTTGCCCGAATTGTAAAAGAGAAATATCCTTATATCAAGATTATTGTGGTCACTGGCTATGCGGATGAAGCCGAGAGTTTGTTAAAAAATAATCTCTTGGCAGGCCTATTTGTAAAACCCATCCCGCTGCAGGAATTGAATAAAAAAGTAGTAGAAGTATTAAGGCGCACAGAGGTAACCAAAGCAATTCTTTGGGTAAAAACGATAATCCTGTTGGCAATGAAGAGTATTTTGCCGCAGGACTATAAAAATAACTAAAAAGGAGAATAAAATGGACATCGCAAGAAACAGAATATTAGTAGTTGATGATGAGCCAGAGATAGTGGATTTATTAAAATCTTTTCTGGGTATTAAAGGCTATGAAGTAAGCGGGGCTCTAAGCGGACAAGAAGCGCTCAGCGTCTTGGATGAAAAAAAGACAGATTTAATGTTGCTGGATATCAAGATGCCGGGGATGCAAGGGACAGAGGTTGCCCGAATTGTAAAAGAGAAATACCCTTATATCAAGATTATTGTGGTCACCGGCTATGCGGATGAGGCTGAGAATTTATTAAAAAATAATCTCTTGGCAGGCCTATTTGTAAAACCCATCCCGCTACAGGAGCTGAATAATAAAGTGGTAGAAATATTTCATCAGAATGGCGACTCAGATATCGATTTAAAACCAAAACAAGGAATCAGCGCCAGGGTCCTTTTGCTTAAGGCAAAGTTGCTTTTTGTTGAACCATCAGATGAAATTTACGATTTTTTGAGCGCGCATTTCAAAAAGCTTTCCAACAGGGGAGAAAATTATGATTCGGAGGTAATTGATAATAAAGGAGACCTCAAGACAAAAATAGCGCTCTTTACCCCCGACATATTGGTGATTAATGCCGCGGCGTTAAGGGGGGACAATATGAACTTGAATGCAGAAATTTTAGGGCGTAATTTAGGGTTAAAAGAAATCATACTTTATAATATAGAGGATTTAGCAAATTTACATCAGGGCGAATTAGAAAAATTAACTAAATCTATTGAGACAGTTTGCTTAAAAAACGGCTTGATTGAAATCAAATGGGTAGAAATTTAATAAAATATTTTTAAAAATGGAGGGTAAGATGATTAAGAAAATTTTAATTCTTGGGGCAATAATAGGTATGTTGTTTACTACGCATCTAGCATTGGGAGCAACGGTTAATGTCACGGTCGGCAGTGGCTCAGGCAAGCCCGGGGATACTAACATAGAAATTCCGATTAGTGTCAGCGATGTTACTGGACTGGGTATTATTTCGGCGGATATACAGTTGAATTACGATGCCAGTCGGCTTTCCTTTTCTTCTTTAAGCACAAAGGAAACTTTAGCCGCAGATTGGGGTACTCCTTTATATAACAGTACATCCGGACAACTAAAAATTGTTCCTTACGGCACTACACCGCTCACTGGCCAAGGCGCATTGGTAAAAATCTATTTTAATGTCAATGCACAAGCTACCAGTGGTACAAGCGCCCTGTCTCTGATAAAAGTTAAGTTTAATGACGGTAAAACCATTACCTCTACGTTGCAAAATGGGACTTTTACTGTCTCAGGCCAAAATCGTCCGCCGGTACTTGATGCCATTGGAGATAAACAGGTGAATGAAGGAAGTAGTCTGATTTTTAATGTCACAGCAAGCGATCCCGATGGAGATAATTTGACTTATACTGCAAGTAATCTGCCCAAGAATGCAAGTTTTAATCAAACTACGCATGCCTTTAGTTTTACGCCCGATTATACTCAAGCCGACACATATTCTGGGATTCATTTTGAGGTCAGCGATGGCAAGGGCGAAACAGATGGCGAAGATATTATTATTACTGTAAACAATGTTAATCGAGCGCCAACTTTAAGTGCAATTGGTAACCGGGGCGTTAATGAAGAGCAGAAATTAGAATTTACTATTTCGGCTACAGATGCAGATGGTGACGCTTTAACTTATTCCGCCAGTAATCTACCTCAAGGCGCAAACTTTGACCCCACCAGCCACGGCTTTAGTTGGATACCCAGTAATACCCAAGCCGGCACCTATAATAATGTGCATTTTGAAGTAAGCGATGGTAAAGGCGGAGTAGATAGTGAAGATATTACAATTACTGTTGGTGATGTTGGGCAACCGCCGGTCTTGGCTGCCATAGGCAATCAGACTGTGAATGAAGGATCGGTTTTGACTATCCAGCTCTCTGCTATTGATCCTGATGGCGATACCTTAACTTATTCTGCCAGCGGACTTGCTTCTGGCGCCACCTTAGATGCTACAACCGGCGCCTTTAGCTGGACGCCTGATTATAGCCAGGCAGGAAGTTATAAAGTTACCTTTAACGTTAGCGACGGAGCGCTCACCGACTCT
>CAYHAI010000021.1:0-22000 GCA_964354585.1 uncultured Planctomycetales bacterium | reverse complement strand
TTTGTGATGCCTTAAAATTAGATTTGCTATTTCACCTTACCGACGCGCGCTCCAGCCTTAATTTAAGAGGGACAGGCGGCGTTATCTTTGCGGATATCATCGGTAATCGCCGGCAAGTGGAGGACGCATTGACATCCGGCGTTCCCTGTATAGTGATTAACAATTATGTTGAAGATTTACCAGTAAATTGTATTGCCATAGATAATATTAAAGGCGCGGAGGCGGCAGTTAATTATCTAATTAGTTTGGGCCATAAAAAAATAGCCCATATTAGCGGCGATTTAGTTACCCAGGCAGCCGCTCATCGCCTAGAAGGATATAAACGCGCACTCAAGAAAAATAACCTTGCTGTCAACGAAGATTACATCTGTAAAACAGATTATTCCCGGGGCCAGGCGCGTGCCGCTGCAGAAAAATTAATGAAGATACCCGATCCCCCCACGGCGCTTTTTGCGGCCTCTGATTCTATGGCTTTGGAGGTAATGACTCTAGCCAGAGAATTAGGCAAAAATATACCCCGCGATTTATCTATTGTAGGCTTTGACGATAACCCCTCTGGCCTTTATGGCCCGGTAGCGCTTACTACGGTAAGGCAACCCTTGATTAAAATGGCTGAGGAAGGGGTAAAGAAATTAAGCCTGCTGATGGACCCCGAGAAAAAGGAAAAGTTAGAAAAAGTTTTGCTTCCGGCAGAATTGATAATTAGAGAGTCCTGCCAACCGTTACGCTCTTAACCCCGCACCTTTGTTAAATTCATTTTTTATTGTTTTTTGAATATATCCAAAGGTGCGGGGTTAACACAATTTATGGTATATATAAGGCAGAGGTAATACTATATATTGTATTTTTTTCTTGACAGAAGGCAAGGCCTGCGCTATGCTTATTTGCCATAGAAATGGCAGGCCAAATTTAATTATGGAGAAGCAATGGAGTTAAAACTTTCCGAGAATGCCCTCAAGGTATTAGAGCGCAGATATCTAATGAAGGACGAACAGGGCAAGCTTATCGAAACTCCTGAGGAGATGTTTAGGCGGGTGGCCAAAGCAATTTCCGAAGCGGATAAGTTTTATGGCAAAGATGAAAAAGGAATCTCTACTTTAGAAGAGGCTTTTTATCGGATAATGACGGAGTTAGAGTTTATCCCTAACTCACCTTGTTTAATGAACGCGGGCAAGGAGTTAGGGCAGCTTTCCGCCTGCTTTGTCCTGCCTATAGATGATTCAATGGATTCAATATTTGAGAGCCTTAAGGCAACCGCTATGATCCACAAAAGTGGAGGAGGGACGGGTTTTTCTTTTTCGCGCTTAAGGCCGAAGAATGCGGTGGTTAAAACTACCGGCGGAATTGCCTCGGGCCCGGTTTCCTTTATGAAGGTCTATGATGCCGCAACTGAGGCAGTAAAACAAGGCGGAACCCGTCGGGGTGCTAACATGGGAATTTTACGGGTAGACCATCCGGATATCTTGGAATTTATTACCTGCAAGGAAAATAATAAGGCAATCACTAATTTTAATATTTCAGTTTCCGTCAGCGATGATTTTATGCAGAAGTTAGAAAAAGGCGAAGATTACGATTTAATTGACCCGCATACCCAAAAGGTAGTTCAGCGGTTGAATACCAAAGAGGTCTTTGATTTAATTGTCAAACAAGCGCATAAGAATGGCGAGCCCGGAGTTATCTTTATTGACCGGATGAATCAATATAATCCGACGCCGAAATTAGGCAGATATGAATCCACAAATCCCTGCGGCGAGCAAATACTTTTGCCTTATGAGAGTTGCGACTTAGGTTCGATAAATTTAGCAGCGATGTGTAATAAAGCAGGTAACCGTTATGAAATTGATTGGAATAAGTTAAAAGAAGTAACGCGCCTGGCTGCGCATTTCTTAGATAATCTTATTGACGTAAATAAATTCCCCTTGCCGCAGATTGAAAAAGCGACTAAGCTGACGCGTAAGATTGGTTTAGGTGTAATGGGTTGGGCCAGCCTCTTGATTCGTCTGAATATACCTTATAATAGCGATGAGGCAGTGGCCTTGGCTGAGAAGGTAATGTCATTTATTTTAAACGAGGCCGCCAAGAAATCTTTAGAATTAGGCAAAGACAAAGGGACATTTCCCGCATTTAAAGGCAGTGTTTACGATAAGAAAGACAGCACGTTAAGAATGCGCAATGCTACCTTAACCACTATTGCCCCTACCGGTACCATTAGCATCATTGCCGGGCCTTGCTCGTCAGGGATTGAGCCTTTATTTGCTATTTCCTATTATCGTAATGTCATGGATAATGATAAATTAGTGGAGGTGGATCCTTTATTTGAGGAGATCGCCAGAGAGAGAGGTTTTTATAGCCGGGATTTAATGGAGAAGATTGCCGAAAAATCTTCTATCCAGGATATCGAAGGTATTCCCGAAGATGTAAAGAGGATATTTGTTACTAGCCATGATATCTCTCCGCAGTGGCATGTGCGCATGCAGGCTGCCTTTCAGAAATATGTGCATAATGCTACCTCCAAAACCATAAACTTTCCTCACGAAGCAACAATTGAAGATGTGCGCAAGAGTTATCTTCTGGCTTATGAATTGGGTTGTAAAGGTATTACTATTTATCGCGACAAGAGCCGGGAAGAACAGGTCTTAAATGTTGGTCAGCCCACAGAAAAGCCGCAGCAGAGAACTGCAGAGTTTAAAAAAGAAATTGCCCCGCGTCCCCGGCCAGAAGTCATCATTGGTACCACCACCAAGGTCGCCACTGGCTGCGGCAATCTCTATGTGACCATCAATGTGGATGAAGAAGGCAAGCCCTTTGAACTTTTTACCCAGATGGGTAAGGCCGGTGGCTGCGCCGCATCCCAACTGGAGGCAATTGGCAGGTTGGTTTCTTTGGCCTTTCGTTCCGGCATTGAAGTAAAAGCCATTATTGAACAACTGCGCAATATCCGTTGCCCCAGCCCTTCCTGGGAAAAAGGCCAGCGCATCTTTTCCTGCGCCGATGCCATTGCCCGCGTAATTGAAAAAAGATTAGCCGGCGAGCAGGCTATTAAACTTACTATAGAGGCCGCCGCTGTAGCGATGAAACATTCTTCTGAAGACGGGCCGGTTGTTTCTGAAGTTGATGAGCGCGGAGAGATTGTGGGAGTTTGTCCGGATTGCGGTGGGGCGCTGCGCCACGAAGAAGGCTGCATCAAATGTCATGCCTGTGGTTTCTCCAAGTGTTAATGAAAAAAATTCTCTATATAGTTTTAGACGGTTTAGGCGACCTGCCGATTAAAGAGTTAAACAATAAAACTCCGCTTGAGGCAGCGATCACGCCGAATATGGATAGGCTGGCGCAAAAAGGTAG
The DNA here is from genome assembly GCA_964354585.1 of uncultured Planctomycetales bacterium. Classification (GTDB taxonomy): domain Bacteria; phylum Omnitrophota; class Gorgyraeia; order Gygaellales; family Profunditerraquicolaceae; genus CAYHAI01. The sequence continues at coordinate 18,658 of CAYHAI010000021.1, read as the reverse complement.
GACCGGCATAGTTTATCCGGTAGGAAAAGGGATTGCGCCGGAGTCAGATATTGCGGTAATTAGCCTTTTAGGTTATGATGCGCATAAATATTATACTGGCAGAGGGCCTTTAGAGTCCTTTGCCGAAGGTTTAACTATTAATGACGGAAACTTGGCTTTACGGGTTAATTTTGCGACTGCCGAAACCGACGGGAAAACTATTAAAGACCGCCGCGTAGGAAGAAATCTTTCTACGGATGAGGCCACGGCTTTAGCCAAAGAAATAAATTCGAAAGTGACACTATCCAGTGCAACTTTTGAGTTTAAGAATACTATTGGCCATCGCGGAGTTTTGGTAATCAGAGGGATGCGTTCTAAATTGTCCGGCTGGATAACTAATACTGACCCTGCCTATGAGCGTGAAGGCGTCTTTGGCGTGGCTAAGGAGAAATTTGAAAACTTGGTCATGGAATCTAAGGCCATGCCTGGATATGAAAATTCCCAGGAGGCCCAGGAAGCATCCGCGCTTCTTAATGAGTTTACTAAAGAATCCCAGAGGGTTTTAAATGAGTCATTGGTGAATAAAAAAAGAATTTCGCAAAATTTATTAGCGGCAAATATAATTTTATCCCGTGATGCCGGAGACCATCTGCCTAAATTTCCCCGGATAGACAGCCTCTACAATATAAAATTCGGTTCCTTTGTCGAGATGCCTGTAGAAAGGGGGATTGCCCTTTTAACCGGGATGGAGGTAATTGATGTGCCGGCCTCAACCGGCCATTTAGATGTAGATTATCCGGTTTGGGCTAAGGTGGCCTTAGACTCGATAAAAAAATACGATGGTATATATGTGCATATCAAAGGCCCGGACGAGCCTGCCCACGACGGAAATTTTCAGGAAAAGAAAGAAATTATTGAAGCCATCGATAAATTTTTCTTTGCCAGCCTCCTGCCCAAGTTAGATATCGGCAATACCGTAATTGCGGTAACTGCCGACCATTCTACGGTCTGCGCGATTAAGGCGCATTCTGCTGACCCGGTGCCCTTACTCATCTGTGGCGGCAATATCCAGCCCGATGGGTCAATGAGTTTTTCGGAAAAAGCAGCCAGACTTGGTTCAATCGGTGAAATTAAAGGCCAAGACATACTGCCCCTCCTTGTAAAATCCGCTCAAGAGTAGTATAATAGGTAAATTACAAATCACAAATTCCAAATCACAAACAAATTACAATACCGAATGAGCGAAATTCCAAACAAAAGTATTTGTTTTAGTCATTGTGGTTTTGGTATTGTATATTGTTTGTAATTTGTGTATTGTAATTTGGAATTTTTGCGGAGTTAATATGTATGATGTTATAGTCATTGGCGCTGGCCATGCCGGTATTGAGGCGGCCTTGGCAAGCGGCCGCATGGGTTGTAAAACTTTACTTATAACCTTCAGCCGCGAAACCATTGGCCTGATGAGTTGTAATCCCGCTATCGGCGGCGTAGGCAAGGGCCAGCTAGTTAAAGAAATAGATGCGCTTGGCGGCTCAATGGGGAAAGCAGCGGATGCCTGCGCACTGCAATTCAGGATACTTAATGCCTCAAAAGGCGCTGCTGTGCAATCGTCGCGGGCGCAGATAGATATGCAGAAGTATAACCAGTATATGCAGGAACTGGTGGAAAATACAGAAAACCTTTTTATAAAAGAAGCCCAGGTAAAGAAATTAATCGTTAAAGATAATTTGGTAAAAGGGGTAGTAACGGATAAAGCAGAAGAGATTAACTCAAAGTGTGTAGTTATTTGCCCGGGGACTTTTTTAGATGGCTTAATTCATGTCGGTTTAAGTCATTATAGTGGTGGCAGAATTAACGAACCAGCTGCGATTGGCTTGGCAGAGAATTTAAAGAATTTAGGGTTTAGTCTCCTTAGATTTAAAACCGGTACCTGTCCGCGCCTGGATGAAAACACCATTGATTTTTCTAAAACCATTATTCAGAAAGGCGATGAGTTGCCTAAGCCCTTTTCTTTTTCTACGGGAAAGATTACACAAAAGCAGAGCCCTTGTTACATTACCTATACTAATAAAAATACCCACCAGATTATTTTGGATAATTTAGGCCGCTCTCCGCTTTATACCGGGGTAATTAAGGCAACGGGGGTAAGGTATTGCCCCTCGATAGAAGATAAAATTGTAAAATTTAGCGATAAAGAAAGGCACCAGATATTTTTAGAACCCGAAGGTTTGGAAACTAACGAGGTCTACCCCAACGGATTATCGACAAGTTTACCACCGGATGTGCAGCTTGAGATAATACATTCTATTAAAGGCTTAGAAAAGGCAGGTGTTATTCGTTTTGGCTACGGCATAGAACATACTGTAGTGGAGCCGACGCAGCTATATCCGACGTTAGAGGCAAAATTAATTAAGAATCTTTATCTGGCCGGCCAAATTAACGCTACCACGGGGTATGAGGAGGCGGCCGCCCAGGGTTTAATTGCCGGAATTAATGCCGCATTGCGCGTGAAGAATAAGGAACCCCTAATTTTAGACCGCGCCACCGGCTACATCGGCGTATTAATTGACGATTTAACCACCAAAGGAACTAATGAGCCATACCGTATGTTTACCTCACGGGTGGAATACCGCCTGATTTTACGCGAAGATAATGCGGATTTGCGTTTAAGAAAAGTTGGTTATGGCTTAGGCCTGGTAGCCAAAGAAGACTACGAAGAAACGCAAGAAAAAATTGCAGCCATCCAAGACGGGATTAATTTTTTAAAGACTACGCGCCTTGTGCCTACGCCAGAGGTGAATGCGCAATTGGTGAGCTTAGGGACATCGCCCCTAAAAAATATTACGACCTTAGAGGAGATTTTAAAACGGCCCCAGATAAACTTAGAAAATCTAAAGGATTTAGACCATATCAGATTAGATATTCCGGAATTTGCTTTGCCTCAGGTGGGAATTGAGGTAAAATATGCCGGTTTTATTCAAAGGCAGTTACAGGAAGTGGGGCGCTTTAAACACTTAGAAAAGATAAAATTACCCGCAGATTTAGACTATAGCCGACTCTCCAGCCTTTCCCGTGAAATAAGAGAGAAGTTGACTAAATTTAAGCCGTTAAATTTAGGCCAGGCCTCAAGGATATCCGGGGTCACGCCAGTAGCAATTTCGCTTTTAATGGTATATTTAAGAAAGTAACCGTAATCGCACCGCGTAGGTGCGTAAGTGGGGTAAAAAAAAGCGCCAGGCCCCTTTTATCATGGACAAAAATAAAAATTATTCCGCTCTGAAAAAATTCTGTCAAGGTTTAGGCATAGACTTATTTGGTGTGGCGGATATCAGTAAGATAAAAAAAGACTTTATGCTTTCTCAAGGGTTATTAGAGAAATTTGACAAGGCGATTTCTTTAGGCGTAAGATTATCCCAGGGTATCTTAGAGGAAATTGAAAGCGCGCCCACGCGCTTATATTTCCATCACTACCGCACAGTAAATGCTTTTTTAGACCAGGTCGCCCTCAAGGTCAGCAATTATATCCAGAAGAAGAATTACTTTTCTTTACCTATACCTGCCTCGCAAATTATCGATTGGCAAAATCAAAAGGCCCATCTTTCGCACAAGCAAATTGGCTATTTAGCCGGATTAGGCTGGATAGGCAGAAACAATTTATTGGTAAACAAAGACTTGGGCAGCCAATTTCGCCTGGTTTCTATTCTTACGGATATGCCTTTGAAGGTAGACAGGCCGACAAAAGAAGATTGCGGAAAGTGTATGGTTTGTGTTACAATATGCCCGGCGCAGGCGATAAAAGAAAACCCTTTAGATTTCGATTACTTTAAGTGTTTTGAAAAATTAAAAGATTTCCAAAAACTTCGCTTAGTTGAGCAGTATATCTGCGGTATCTGCGTTAAGGCCTGCAATGGAGGGATAAAACGTGGTTAAAGAAATTATTTTTGGTCTTTTTGGGGGGTTAGGTTTATTTATCTATGGAATATGGCAGATGAGTGAGGCGTTGCACAAGGTCTGCGGCGAAAAGATGAGACGGGTCTTACATAATCTCACCGGCAGTCCAATAAGAGGGATATTGGTGGGCGCAGGTGTAACTGTTTTAATTCAATCCTCTTCTGCCACTACGGTAATGGTTGTAGGATTTGTGAATGCTGGCTTAATGTCAATTGTCCAGGCATTGGGAGTTATATTCGGAGCCAATATTGGTACAACTATCACTGCCCAGTTAATTGCCTTTAAGCTTACAGATTATGCCCTTCCATTTATTGGCTTGGGGATGCTGACGATGTTTCTGGCTAAAAAGAAAACTCACAAGCACATTGGAGAGTTTCTTTTAGGTTTTGGTATCCTTTTTTTGGGTTTAAAAATATCCACTGATGTGGTTAAGCCCTTAGGACAAAATCCTCTCTTTAACAATATATTAGTAAGTTTCAGCAGAAACCCTCTTTTAGGGGTATTAGCCGGCGCAGTTATTACCGGCATACTCCAGGCTAGTGGAGTTACCATCGGTATGGTTCTGGGTTTAGCCATGATCAATTTAATTGACTTAAGGGCTGCTATAGCTTTGGTTTTTGGCTGTAACATTGGAACCTGCGTTACTGCGTTACTGGCTTCTGTCGGCACCAATGTTTCGGCAAGAAGGGTAGCGGTAGCGCATATTATGTTTAATATTACCGGAACGGTCATTTTCTTACCTTTTCTTGTTCCTTTCCAGAATCTGGTTAGTCATACATCAAGTGAGCTTCCCCGGCAGATTGCCAATGCCCATACATTTTTTAATGTGATAAATACGCTTATTTTTCTGCCGTTTATTCGACCATATGCTAATTTGTTGACCAAGATAGTTAAGGGCAAAGAAGAGGAAGAAATTGAATATCTTCCCAAATATTTGGAGCGCCACTTATTAAATACTCCACCCATTGCTCTGGAAGCGGCTGTTAAGGAGACCATCAGGACATTAGGTTTAACCCAAAGAATGGTTGGTTTGGCAATGGAGAGTTTTTTTAAGAACGATGCAAAATCTTTAGAGAAAGTAACCCAAGGTGAAGAGGCAGTAGATTCTCTAAGAGAAGCGATCACTGACTATCTGGTAGAACTTATGCAGCGAGAACTTAGCCTTGAGGAATCAAGAAAAATCCCTCCACTTATACATGCGATTAATGATGTGGAAAGAATAGGCGACCACGCGGAAAATTTAAGAGACCTCGCCCAGCAGAGGATAGATAACCGGATGCCTTTATCTGAGATAGCCATTGAAGAATTAAAGAAGATGTACGAAGATATAAATCGGATGATTGACTGTGCAGTTAATGCATTGAAGCTTAACAATGTAGATGAGGCAAAACTGGTTTTGGAGCAGGAATGCCAGATTAATACCTCAAGAGATAAATTAAAAGATAATCACGTAAAACGTCTAGAGCAAGGACAATGTAAAGTCCTCTCAGGGGTAGTCTTTTTAGATGTGATAAGCAATCTGGAGAAAATAGGCGACCATCTCACCAATGTGGCCCAGGCAGTAATAGAAGGTCTGCAATAATAAGGAATCGAGGTTTTATCCTTGACCGGGCATTTTCGGTATGCTATATTCAAAATGCTGCATTAAAACAGAGGAGGTGGATAGATGGGGCAAGCTAAAATATTAGTAGTTGATGACGAAGAGGAAATATGTAAATTAACGCAAGGGTTCTTGTCTAAAAAAAATTATTCTGTCTTGACCGCTCTAGGCGGCCAGCAGGCAATAGGCCTGGTAAAAAAAGAGCATCCGTGCCTTGTCCTTTTAGATGTCCGGCTGGGAGTTGACTCGGGGTTGGATGTGCTACGCCAGATAAAAGAAATTGATAAGAATATAAAAGTCATCATGGTTACTGCCTTAGATGATGAGGCAAGCATCCGCCAGGCAAAATCTTTGGGCGCAGATGATTATATTACCAAGCCTTTTACCGCCAGTTATTTAAATGACTTTATATTGCAAAAAATAGCGCTTTTAACTTTAGAGCAGAAAAAGAAGTGATGAAGAAGGAAATTATTAACTGGATAAAAAAACAAGTAAAGGGGGCCAGGGCAGGAGGCATTGTGCTGGGGCTTTCCGGCGGAGTGGATTCGGCTGTAGTGGCAGCCTTAGCCAAAGAAGCAATGGGTAAAAATAAGGTTTTGGCTTTAAATTTACCCTGCCATAGCCAAAAACAGGATTTAGAAGATGCGCAATTAGTCGCCAGAAAACTGGGCATAAAAACCAAAACCATGGACTTATCAAAGATATATGATAGTTTAAGAAAAGTCTTACCTGCGGCAGGAAAAATTGCGCAGGCAAACCTAAAGCCGCGCTTAAGGATGCTGGTTTTGTATTATTTTGCCAATAAACTTAATTATCTGGTCTGCGGCACCGGAAACAAATCGGAACTTATGGCAGGATATTTCACCAAGCACGGCGATGGCGCAACTGATATTTTACCTATCGGTGGTTTATTAAAGCGGCAGGTAAGAGAATTGGCCAGGGCATTAGGAATTCCTAACCGCATTATTATGAAAGCGCCTACTGCCGGCCTCTGGTTAAGCCAGACCGATGAAGGAGAAATGGGTTTAACTTATCCGGAATTGGATGAGACATTAGAGCGGATAGAAAATAAAAGAAAACATCTTCTCTCAAAAGATAAAGTAAATAAAGTAAAAAAAATGATAGAAAAGTCTGAGCATAAACGGCAAGGACCTAAAATATGTTACATTTAATCCGGGAGGAGAAAATATGGATGAGATATTAGAGATATTAGAAAAAGATGCGCGCGCTACGCCGGAAGATATTGCTAAGATGTTGAAGAAAAAACCACAAAATATAAAAGAGGCAATAAAAAAATATGAGAAAGAAGGCGCAATATTGAAGTATAAGGCAGTAATTAATAAAGAATTAGTAAAAGATACGAATTCAGAGGTTCGGGCTTTAATCGAGGTAAATATTACACCACAGAAAGATGTGGGTTTTGACAAAATTTCAGAAAGGATTTATTCATTTCCTGAAGTCTCTAGTTGTTATCTAGTCTCCGGCACCTACGATTTACTTTTGATTGTAGAAGGTAAAGACTTACATACCGTAGCCAAGTTCGTAGCTGAGAAATTAGCGCCCCTAGAGAATATCAAAGGCACAACCACGCATTTTTTGCTGAAAAAATATAAGGAAGACGGAGTGATTTTGAAGCACAGGGAAGAGAATAAGAGGATAGCAATATCGTATTAAGTCAAAAGGTAAAAGTAAAAAGGCAAAACCAAAAGTTAAAAGTTAAAACTTTTGACTTTTGAATTGTGGTTTTACCTTTTGCGTTTTGAGTTTTTACTTAAAAATGAAAAATATTATTTCTAAGAAAGTCCAAGATATGCAGCCATCGGGAATCCGGGCATTTTTCGATTTAGTGCTTGGGATGAAGGATGTGATCTCGCTGGGCGTGGGTGAGCCGGATTTTGTCACTCCCTGGCAAATCCGCGAGGCCGGGATATATTCCTTGGAAGAGGGCTTTACTTCTTATACCTCCAATAAAGGGCTATATAAATTAAGGTTAAATATAACCCGTTATTTGAAAAACAGGTATAATCTAGAATATTGCCCGGATGAAGAAATTTTGATTACCGTAGGGGTAAGCGAGGGATTTGATTTAAGCCTGCGCGCAATTATAAATCCAGGCGATAAAATCTTAATCCCCAGCCCCGGTTATGTCTCTTACGGCCCATTAGTTGAATTAGCCGGCGGTATACCTATATATATAGATACCCAAGGCGAGGGCTTTAAACTTACGCCTAAAAGATTAGAGAAATCCATTGATAAAAAGACGAAGAGCATAATTTTGAATTATCCGAATAATCCCACGGGCATTTCTTATACTAAAAAAGAATTAGAGACGATTAAGAAGGTTATCTTGAGACATAATTTGCTCTGTATCTCTGATGAAATTTATGGAGACCTTACTTATGACTTTGAGCATACGCCTTTTGCCACGCTTAGAGGCGCAAAAAATAATACCATTTATCTTAACGGTTTTTCCAAGTCTTATGCCATGACTGGTTGGCGCGTAGGTTTTGTTTGCGGCCCCAAAGAAATCATTGCGGCCATGACTAAAATTCACCAATACACCATTATGTGCGTTCCTATTACCAGTCAAATGGCGGCTTGCGAAGCGCTGCAAAGCGGCAGGAAATCAGTGGAAGAAATGAAGCGCGAGTACAAGAGGCGCCGGGAGTTTGTGGTTTCCCGCTTGAATGAATTAGGCTTAAAATGCCACAAACCCGAAGGCGCATTTTATGCCTTTCCCTGTATAAAAAATACCAAAATGAATGCCTTGGAGTTTGCCCAGAGTTTACTTAAAGAACAAAAAGTAGCGGTGGTGCCGGGGACAGCCTTTGGTCCGGAGTTTAACGATTATATCCGTATATCCTATGCCTCGAGTATGGATAATTTAAAAGAGGCAATGCTAAGAATAGAGAGTTTTTTAAAATAAATCGGAGGAAAAATGACGAAGAGAAGGCCTAAGACAAAATCAGAACTAATGAAATTGGTAAAAGAGCACAAGGTAAGATATATCAGGCTATGGTTTACCGATGTCTTGGGTTTTTTAAAGGGTTTTACCATCACCATAGATGAATTGCCGCGCGCGCTAGGAGATGGAATGGGTTTTGACGGTTCATCTATTGAAGGATTTGCCCGGATAGAAGAATCGGATATGATTGCCCGGCCTGACCTTGCCACTTTTGCCATCTTGCCTTGGGAGAATAAGGAACAGCAAGTGGCGCGGATGTTTTGCGATATCTATACCCCTGACGGGAAACCTTCTGCCGCTGACCCCCGCTATGTATTAAAGAAAAATCTGATGCGGGCCAAAAAGATGGGTTTTACTTATTATGTCGGGCCAGAATTAGAATATTTTTATTTTAATAATCCTAAAAATACCATTGTCTTAGATAAAGGCGGATATTTTGATTTAACGCCCTTGGATGTTGCTCAAAGCGTAAGAAACGAGACTGTAAGCGCCTTAGAAGATTTGGGGATTATTGTAGAATATAGCCATCACGAAGTAGCCTCCAGCCAGCATGAAATTGACTTAAGATACAGCGATGCGCTGGCGATGGCCGATAATGTGATGACTTATCGCTTGGTGGCTAAGGAGATTGCCCAAGCCAAAGGCCTGCACGCTACTTTTATGCCCAAGCCGGTTTTTGGCATAAATGGCTCAGGTATGCATACGCACCAGTCATTATTCAAAGGTGCAAATAATGCCTTCTTTGAGAAAAAAGGCGAGTATCATCTTTCTAAAATTGCCAGACAATTTATTGCCGGATTATTGAAACACGCGCCGGAGATAACCTCGGTGACTAACCAGTGGGTGAATTCTTATAAACGCCTGGTGCCCGGCTATGAAGCGCCGGTATATATCTGCTGGGCGCAGATGAACCGCTCCGCACTGATTAGGGTTCCGATGTATAAACCGGGGAAAGAAAAATCTACGCGTATTGAATACCGCGTGCCTGACCCAGCCTGTAATCCCTATTTAGCATTTTCCGTAATGTTATCCGCGGGCCTGGAAGGTATTGAAAAGGGCTATATGTTAGCTGAGCCGGCTAATGACAATATCTATCATATGAGCGAAGAGCAGAGAGAACGCGCTAAAATTAAATCTTTGCCCGAAGATCTCTTTGAAGCAATTAAGATAACCGAGAAGTCAGAATTAGTGAAAAAGGCTTTGGGCGATGAATTATTCAATTTCTTTATCCGCAACAAAAAGTTAGAATGGGATGAATACAAGGCGCAGGTGACGCAATACGAGATAAATAAATATTTGCCTATACTTTAAAATATGGCAGAAACCCAAAAGAAAAAAGGTTATCAAGTTTATCTTAAGCAGATTGAGGCGCTCTCTAAAGTGGCCAATCTGATTACCTCCGGGCTATATTTGGAGGAACTTTTGCGCCTGGTGGTAAATGTTACGGCAGAGATTATGAATTCTAAGATTTGTTCCTTGATGTTACTGAATCCGGATAGAAAAGAATTAATAATAAGAGCGACGCAGTCGGTTTCCGAGGCATATAATAAAAAACCCAATGTTAAATTAGGGGAAGGCATTGCCGGAACGGTTGCCCAAGAGAATAAGCCGATATGTGTTTTAGATGTAAAAGAAGACAGCCGTTACGTAAACCGGGATATTGCCAAGAAAGAAGGTCTTGTTTCTCTGGCGAGTGTTCCCTTGGCAGTAAAGGGCAGGGTAATCGGAGTGCTTAATTGTTATACTTCTAAAAAACATAAATTTACCAAGCCCGAATTAGGCCTCTTGACCGCCTTAGCTAATCAGGCTGCCATAGCCATTGAAAATGCGGAATTGGATTTAAGGGCGCGCAGCGCAGAAGAGGCGCTCACTACCCGTAAACTTATTGAACGGGCTAAGGATATACTTTCGCAAGAAGCCAATATCTTACCTTCAGAGGCCTACAGGTTAATCCAAAAACAAAGCATGGACAGCCGTAAAAGTATGCGCGAGATTGCCGAGGCCATCATTATGGCCAAAGAGATAAAAGACAAGCCAAAAGAAAGGTAATCTCTAAATCTTCAGGAGATATCATGCGAAGAAACGCCCTGCTTGTCAGAGGGCGTTTTTTATTTATAATATAAATTATGGAGAAAGCAGACATCATTATCGTAGGTGCCGGGGTTATTGGCTTAAGCATAGCCAGGGAACTTTCTAAAACTTATACCGATATCTTTGTGCTGGAAAGGAATTCTTCCTTTGGACAGGAGACAAGTTCCCGCAACAGTGAGGTCATACATGCCGGGATTTATTATCCCAGGGATTCTTTGAAGGCCAAAACCTGCGTAGAGGCAAGACAGTTGCTCTATGAGTTTTGTAGCGAAAACAAAATTCCCTATAAGAAAATAGGCAAACTTATCGTGGCTATTAATTCCGGCGAAACAAAAGATTTAGAAGAGCTATTTAGACAAGGTTTACGAAACGGCGTGACAGATTTGAGATTACTTTCCAAAAACGAGATAAAAAAAATTGAGCCGCACATAGAAACAGAACGAGCTATATATTCACCTTCTACAGGAATACTGGATTCGCATAGTTTTATGAAAAACTTGGTTTGGCAATTTGAAAGCAACCATGGCCAGATAGCCTATAACACCGAACTGGTAGGCATAGACAAGAAAAAAGATGGCTTTGAGGTCAGCGTGAAAGATAGAAAAGAAGAGATTTTTAAATTTTTCGCACGCACCCTTATTAATTGCGCAGGTTTAAATTCGGACAAAATAGCTGCCCTGGCGGGTTTATTAAAAGATGAATATAAATTAAAATATTGTAAAGGCGATTATTTTCGGGTTCATAATCACAAGGCAAGGTTCATTAATAGACTAATATATCCGGTTCCCAAAGAAGATAGGCCGGGTTTAGGGATACATGCGACTTTAGATTTGGCCGGAGGGCTGCGCTTAGGTCCGGATGATGAGTATGTAAAAAAAATAGATTATAATGTAGATGAATCTAAAAAAGAAATATTTTATGAAAGCGTCAGGCAATTTCTGCCATTTATTAAATTAGAAGACCTGGCGCCTGATACCTCTGGCATCAGGCCAAAATTACAAGGCCCGCAGGAAAATTTTAGAGACTTTATTATAAAAGATGAAACGGATAATAGCCTGTCCGGGCTGATAAATCTTATCGGCATTGAATCTCCCGGTTTTACCGCCTCCATATCCATCGCAAAGATGGTGAAAGAAATGATATTGTCTTTACAAAACTGAAGACATCCATTATAATAATGCCTAGTAATTAGGCAGAAAGATAAAATGAAAAAGATTGGTTTTGATAATGAAAAGTATCTTAAAGAGCAGTCCGCAGCCATTTTAGACCGGGTCAGGAAATTCAACAATAAACTCTATCTTGAATTTGGCGGGAAGCTTTTGTTTGATTATCATGCCTCAAGAGTCCTTCCGGGCTATGACTCTAATGTCAAAATAAGATTATTACAGCAGTTAAAAGATAAAATAGATATTGCGCTGTGTATTTACGCCGGAGATATTGAAAAGGGAAGGGTGCGCGGCGATTTTGGGATAACTTACGATGCTGCCACTTTAAAGTTAATCGACGACTTAAGAAAGTGGGACTTGGGAATTTTGGCAGTAGTAATTACCCGTTTTACCAATCAGTCCGCCGCCGTTATTTTTAAGAATAAATTGGAGCGCCGCGGGGTTAAAGTCTATCTACATTATCCCATAGAGGGATATCCTGCTGATGTAGACTTGGCCGTAAGCGATAAAGGTTTTGGCAAAAATGATTATATAGAAACTAAAAATCCGATTGTGATAGTTACCGGGCCAGGGCCTGGCAGCGGAAAACTTGCCACCTGTTTTTCGCAGTTATATCATGAACATAAACGCGGCATAAACGCCGGTTATGCCAAGTTTGAGACCTTTCCTATCTGGAATCTACCTCTAAAACATCCGATAAATGTGGCTTATGAGGCTGCCACCGCCGATATTCAGGACTTTAATTTAGTTGACCCCTTTCATTTAAGCAAATACAATAAGACCGCTATAAATTATAACCGCGATGTGGAAAGTTTTCCTATCTTAAAGTTAATCTTGAATAAAATATTTGATAAGGATGCGAATCTGCCAATGTATAATTCACCGACAGATATGGGGGTTAACCGGGCAGGCTTTGGCATAGTAGATGACCAAATAGTCCAAGAGGCGGCAAGACAGGAATTAATCAGAAGGTATTTTAGGTATAATGCCGAGTATGTCTTAGGGATAGAAAAGAAAGAGACCGTAGATAGAGTAATGTTTTTAATGGAAGAGTTGGGCGTAAAAATTACCGATAGAGTGGTGGTGGAAATAGCGCGTAAGACTGCCGAAGAGGCAGAAGCAAAAGGCAAGGGCAATGAAGGCATATATTGCGGGGCGGCCATGCAATTGAATGATGGTAAGATTATCACGGGCAAAAATTCAAAACTGATGCACGCGGCATCCAGCCTTATCTTAAATGCGGTCAAGGTGCTGGCTAATATCCCCGATGAAATTTTCTTGCTTTCACCCCATGTAATCAATCAAATTGCCAAATTAAAAGAGGTAATTTTAAATACCGAATCTGAGAGCCTGGATTTAGAAGAGACCCTGATTGCCCTTTCTATCAGCGCAACTACCAATCATACCGCAGAGTTAGCGATGAATAAACTCATCGAATTAAAGAACTGCGAAGTGCATATGACCCATATCCCCACCCCCGGAGACGACGTCGGCTTAAAACGGTTAGGCGTAAATTTGACTACCGACGGAAAATTCTCTTCCCGCAACCTCTTTGTGACTTAATAAAGCATATGCCTGTAAGCATAAAATTCTTAGGCGGCGTAGGAACGGTTACCGGCTCAAGCCATCTTATTTTAACCGATAAATCGCAGGTCCTGCTCGACGCCGGCTTATTTCAGGGGCGTCGCGATGTATCTTACCAGGTTAATACCACCCTAAATTATAATCCGCATAAAATAGACGCGCTGGTTTTATCCCACGCGCATATTGACCATTGCGGCAATATCCCTACGGCCATAAATAAAGGGTTACGGAGCAGGATTTATACTACCTCTGCGACCAAAGATTTAGCAAAACTAATGCTTGAAGACTCAGGCAAAATTCAGGAAGAAGATACAAAATATGTGAACAAAATTAATAAGAAGTTGGGGCTACCTTTAAGAAAGCCGCTCTATACCAAAAAGGAGGCCAGTAATGCCACCAAGAGGTTTCGGGTAATTTCTTATGCGCAGAAATTCTGCCTGGCTAAAGATGCCTTTGTTGCCTTATACGAGGCCGGGCATATCTTAGGCTCGGCAATAATCGTCTTGGACATAAAGGATGAGCAGGGCAATATCCGCTTGGGTTATGCCGTAGACTTGGGGCGCAGGAATTTACCCCTGCTGAATAACCCGGTTATTCCCCAAGGGCTGGATTACCTAATATTAGAGAGCACCTACGGCGGCAGGTTACATCGGCCCATAGAAGAGGCGAAGGTTAAACTAAAAGAGGCAATTAATAAGACGGTAGAGCGAAAAGGCAAAGTTCTCATCCCTTCCTTTACCTTAGAGCGCACACAGGAAGTAACCTATTTTTTAAATGAACTCTTGAAAGAAAAACTTATTCCATCCATACCTATATATGTAGATAGCCCTATGGCTACAGATATAACCGAGTTGTTTAAATACCATATTAATTATCTGGATGAAGAAACCCGCCAGGCAGTAAAACAGGGTAAGGGCCCTTTTGAATTTTTGAATCTTAGGTATATCCGCAACCAAGAGGAATCAAAGCGCCTGAATAATGACAAGCGGCCGATGATTATTATCGCCGGCTCAGGGATGTGCGAATCAGGCAGGATTTTACACCATCTTAAAAATAATATTGAGGATTCGCGAAATACGGTGTTGGTGGTGGGTTATATGGCGCAGGATACCTTGGGCAAAAGAATTGTCGAGAGACAGCGGATTGTGCGCATCTTCGGAATAGAATACGAACTCAACGCCGAGGTAGTGGTAATTAACGCCTTCTCCGGCCATGCGGATAAAAATGAACTCTGTGATTTTGTTTCGGGGTGCCTGCCTTTAAAACGGATATTTTTGGTACACGGAGATTCTGACCAATCCCAGGCCTTAGCCGAGGCGCTGACCCAAAAAGGCCTGAATGTTTATACCCCTTCCAAAGACGAAGAAGTATTGCTCAATTAAAAATTTTGTGGTAATATAAGTGAGCCCACAACTTATGGAGCAATAGAGAACATAAGTTGTTTGGGCGAACTTACCCCGCTTCTTGTCCCGCATCTTGCGGGACAGCGGGGTTAAATTCGCCCCGCCAAAGGCGGGGCTCATTTAAGGAGAAAGCAATGACTGGCGGAAAATCAACACCCAAGAAAGACAGAGCAATTAAGGTTTCTAACGGCGAGCTGGTTAAGACCGGCCAGATTTTGGTAAGAAGGATGCCAACTTATAAAGCAGGTATTAATACAAAAGGCCAAGATACCTTGCATGCGCTTTGTCCGGGGAAAATTTATTTTTCTAAAAATAAGACCAGCCACGGCAAGGTCAGGACATTTGTTAATATTGCCCGTCTTACAGAAAAGCCCTCCAAATAACCATGCCTCATTCAGGCAGCGATAATTTAGCCAATACAGCCAAGAGATACTCCTTGCTTAAATACGCCTTGGCAATTTTGGAGACAATATATTTAATTTTGCTGCTTTTTATATTTTTAGGATCTGGCTTATCTAGAATTCTCGCCCAATGGCTCTTTAAGTTTAGCAGCCCCAATTATCTTATAAAGCCGCTTTATCTGCTGATAATTTCTCTAGGTTATTATTTTTTAAGCTTTCCTTTAACCTTTTATCACTCTTATATCTTAGAGCATAAATTTTCTTTGTCAAAGCAGAGTATCCGGGATTGGTTTGGCGACCAGATAAAAGGCGGCATCATCGCTTATCTCATCGGCGTTATTCTCATTAGCGCTTTTTATTATATCTTAGGGCGCAATCCGCAAATCTGGTGGTTGATTATTTCGTTGTTCTGGGTATTTTTTAGTTTAATTTTGGCAAAACTTATGCCGTTAGTCATCATTCCTTTATTTTTTAAATATAAGAAATTATCCGATGAGGTATTGAAAAATAGAATTATCAGTTTGGCCGATAAAATGCGCATAAAAATTCTGGATGTTTTCGAGATTGACTTCAGTAAAAAGACGCTTAAGGCTAATGCCGCCTTTGTCGGTTGGGGAGCGACGAAGCGGGTAATCTTAGCCGATACCTTAAAGGACAAATATACCCATGACGAAATTGAAGTTATATTGGCGCATGAATTCGCGCACTATAGATTAAGGCACCTTTTTAAACTCATCTTGACTAATTCTCTGGCAACCATATTTATTTTTTATCTTATTTTTAAGACAAATAGTTTAATCTTGGCTCTATTTGGCTTATCTTCGTTATCGGATATTGCGGCGTTGCCGGTGATTATCATCTATTTTGTGATATTCGGGATAATGATGCAGCCGTTTGAGAATTATATCAGCCGCAGGCTAGAAAGAAGCGCGGATGCGCTGGCGCTGAAGACCACCGGATTAAAAGAGGCCTTTATTTCAATGATGGATAAACTCAGTCAGCAAAACCTTGCTGATAGAAACCCTCATCCCCTCATCAAATTCTTTTTCTTCGATCACCCCTCCATTGACGAACGCATCCATCTGGCAAAATCCCTCTAAAAAAATCCTGTTAGATTTCGCCACCTCTTACGTCTATTGTAGTAGAGAACTCGAAGAATAACCTCTTGACATTACACCAAAAATAGTGTAAGATTATAATGGAAGACAAAACCAGATACCAAGTTATCTTTTATCAAACTGCACAAGGCCGTTGTCCGGCTGAAGATTTTTTACTGTCTTTACCAGTTAAGGCAAGGGCGAAGGTCTCCAAGTGGATAGAGAAGTTAGAAGATTATGGTCCAGATTTGCCTCGGCCCTATGCGGATGTGGTAAGAGGAAAGATTAGGGAACTGAGGGTAATTTTTGCTTCGGCGCAATATCGGTTTCTATATTTCTTTCATAACAGGTATATAGTGATAACAGATGGTTTTTCAAAAAAGACTGACAGGATCCCGGAGAATGAAATACAGAAAGCGCAAGGCATAATGTTTGATTTCGAAGAAAGAGTAAAGAGAGGTGATATAGAATTATGAAGGGTGCAAGAAGATTTTCCGATTATTTAAAGGAAGAGTTAAAGATTAAGAAGTTTAAGAAGGCCTTCGATGAGGAAGAGGCTTATGCGTATGTAGCCATTCAAATAGCCCGATTAAGGCAGGTTAACGGCTTTAGCCAGAAAGACCTGGCAGAAATACTTCATACCACGCAACAGACAGTTTCCCGCCTGGAAGACCCTTACAATAAAAGTTTTTCCCTGAATACGCTTATCAGGCTTGCCGCAGCGTTTCATAAGAAAATTAAGATACAGTTTGTATAAAAAAATGGGCTTGATGCTGCTTGATATTCCACGTAGCGGGCCCTGCCTAAGATAGACAATGTCCTCCAAAATAAACTAATCCCAAGCGCAACCTTGCTTGGGATTTTTGGTGTGGGGTAGCGGGTGGCTTGGGTATTTTTGAGCCGCGTGATGCGGCGAGAAAATACCAAAGACAGGACCCGCTAAGCAGTTCAATTAAGCATTATGAGCCATATGGAGGATTTGTTCTTTGGTTTTTCCGTAGAGGGGAATAACCGCCAGTTTCACGGTATAGCCGATGAATAATAAGACCTTCTGAAGAGTGGCGATATTACTGAATTCTCCGTTTTCGATTTTGGAAATATGCTGCTGGGTGATGCCAGCGCGTTTGGCTAATTGCCCTTGTGTGAGTTTATTCTTAATGCGGTAATCGATAATCCGCTTCACGATCGCTAACTTCTGTTCTTGCAGTTCGTAAAGTTCCTTAAAATAGCGGTCCTTTAATTTTTCCTTTAAATGTTCGTCAACTCTTTCTAATCTCATTTGACACCTTATTTTCTCTTCTGATTTCCTAAAAATACTTTCATTCTTTCAATGGCGATTAACTTCTCTTTTTTAGGCAACTTGCTTGATTTCTTGATAAAACCGTTGGTAAAAACAATTCTGTCCTGATGAAAGAAAAAATAAAGTATGCGGACATTGCCTTCTATCCCGCTAAACCTTAATTCAAAGATTTCATCGCCAATATACTTTGCATGCGGCAAGGGAAGTTTGTATCCGAATTCCTCTAATAAAGCCCGCACATAAAAGAACTTTCTTTGGGTCTTATAATCTAAGGAGTCGATAAACT
Source organism: uncultured Planctomycetales bacterium (assembly GCA_964354585.1). GTDB lineage: Bacteria > Omnitrophota > Gorgyraeia > Gygaellales > Profunditerraquicolaceae > CAYHAI01. The sequence continues at coordinate 835 of CAYHAI010000021.1, read as the reverse complement.
CCTTTACAGGGACTCTACCTGATTCCGTCTTAAAATAGTAAGTTGTATAAAGAGCCATTTAGCGCTTTAGTCTCACTTAAAGTATACAACCATTTGGTTGTATTGTCAAGAGAACTTTTTACCTCCTTTTCTACTACAATAGACGTATAAGGTGGCGAAATCTAACAGGGATTTTTTAGCTAGTGGCTTGGGTATTATTGAGTCTTATTTAGGAAATCTACGATAATTCGTGCGGCGCGGGAGGTTGCACCTTTTTCGCCGAGTAGGGCCTTGACTTGGGCGAGGTTGTTTTTCATTTCCTCTATTCTAGCGGGATCCCCGAGGATTTTTAAAATTACTGCGGAAATTTTCTTAGGGCTTGCCCGAAACTGAATGAATTCAGGCACTATTAATTTAGCCGCCACGATATTTACCATACCAATATAAGGAATCTGTACCTGCGGACGATAGAGAAGATAATTTAAAAAGCTCATCTTATAAATTATGACAAAAGGTTTCTGCATTATGGCGGTCTCTAAGGTAGCAGTGCCCGAGGCGACGAGACAAAAGTCAGCGATGTTTAGGCAATCATAGGTTCTACCTTCCACAATTTCTAAATTCAGATTAAAATTATGGGTGATGTTGTGGTAGGTATCCCAGTCTACCTGGCTAGATTTTGCCACCACAAACTGAGTATCCTGCTTTTTTTTATGGATAATAACAGAGGCCTTTAGCATTAGCGGTAAAATATTTTCTATTTCTTGTTTGCGCGAACCGGGAAGAAGGGCAATAGTGGTTTTAGATTCATAGAGTTTTAATTTATCATAAAATTCTTTTTTTTCCCTTATAGGCCTGA
>CAYHAI010000020.1:0-7484 GCA_964354585.1 uncultured Planctomycetales bacterium | reverse complement strand
CTATAATTTTTGCCGAAGGCTGGCAGGAACTTAAGGGGGAGCATTTTCTTGTCTATTTTACCCAGGATGCAAAATTCGCCCAAGACGTATTAGATAAGGCAGAGGTTTATTACCGCAATATTGCCATAGAATTGGGTTATCCCCGTTACTCGGAATTTTGGCTGTGGGATAAAAGGGTAAAGATTTATATCCATCCTGACCACGCCTCCTTTTTAAAAGCCACCGGCCAGCCTCGATGGTCAGTCGGTATGGCAGACTATAAAAATAAGCAAATAGTCAGTTTTGTCTGGAGCAAGGGATTTTTGGAATCATTGCTTCCTCATGAGATAACTCATCTAATTTTTAGGGATTTTGTCGGTTTCAAGGGAGAAATACCGCTCTGGTTAGATGAGGGCGTAGCCCAATGGTCAGAAGAAGCAAGGAGAGGTGAAATGAAAGCGATGGTAAGGCAGTTGTTTGAGCGCGATGCCTTGCTTTTAATAGAAGATATGATGAAAATGGACCTGAATACCCTGAAAGACGAAAGGGTTTATATTAAGGGAACGCGCACCAAGGATAATGGACAGGGGGTAGTCTTTTTAAGCCACGATAATTTAATAAATACCTATTATTTGCAGGCGGTTTCTTTAGTAGGGTTTTTAATTGAAAAATACGGCTCCAACCGCTTTGCGGATTTTTGCCGTGAACTGCGCGACGGCAAGACCTTAGAGGAGGCCTTGCGCTTTGCCTACCCGCAATATATAAACAGCCTCAAGGAATTGGAAGATAAATGGAGAGAGTATCTGGCGAAAAATTAAATTTGTCCATTCGTTAGAAGGAGGCAGAAATGTATAGAACGCACAACGCACAACGCACAACGCACAAGGTTTTACCCTCATTGAACTTATGCTGGTGGTGATTATTATTGGCGCATTAGTGGCAATGGTTATGCCCCGGCTTACCGGCAGGGGCGAGCAGGCACGCATTGCCGCAGCCCAGGCAGATATACAAGCCAACATCGCTACCGGTTTAAAACTTTATGAATTAGATAACGGCAATTTCCCCAGCACAGAAGAAGGGTTGAATGCCTTATTAAATAAACCTAGCTCAGCCGCCAACTGGAATGGGCCTTACTTAGAGAAAAAACCCATAGACCCCTGGGGCAGGGAATATAAATATAGATCGCCGGGTGAACACCGCAGCGCGGATTACGATTTATATTCGTTGGGCAAAGACGGCGTAGAGAGTTCAGATGACGTTAAGAATTGGGAATAAAAGAGGATTCACGCTGATGGAGGTAATGACGGCAACCGCGGTTTTGTCTTTAGGAACGGTATTAATCTACGAAGCATTTTTTATTTCCTTGGATTCTTATAACTATTGTTCCGATTATCTGAATGTGATTCCTTGGGCGGATGAAAAGCTTTGGCAGGCACAGGATGATTTAAATCGCTTCGGTGTTTTAGACCTGCCAGAGACAAGAGGCATCTTTACAAACCGCAATAAACAATTTGCCTGGAGTTTATCCGATACTTTGATAGAAGAGACCGCCGGGTTACACAGGATAGATTTAGCGCTATCTTGGCAAGAGGGCCAAAGGAAAGCAGAATTATCCAGAAGCGCATATGCAATGTATGTGGAGCAAAAATAACAGTGTAATCAATAAACAAGGTTTTACCCTTATTGAAATGCTCATTGTTACGGCAATATTGGCCGTGATTTCATTAGCCATATACGCAACTTTTAATAATGGGATAAAGATTTGGCAGAGGGTAAATAAACCCATACCCGGGGAAGGCGCGAATATTTTTTTCGATAAGTTTGCGCGTGACTTAAGGAATACTTTTAAATTTACTGGCCTGAACTTTACAGGCGGACAGTACCGGCTGGAGTTTGTTACGCTGGTAAATAGCCCGAGATTAAATAATAGGACTGTGGGAAGGGTAATTTATTTTTACGAGCCCGAGACAAAAACATTAAATCGGCAACAGCAGGATTTCTCCCAGATTTATAACGCAGAAGAAACTGCGGCTCAAGCATTGCTAAACAATGTAAAATCTTTAAAGTTCCAGTATTATCTTTATAACAAAGAAAAAAAGGAATATCTCTGGTTAGATGAGTGGTTAAGACAAGATTTACCCTTAGCCGTAAGGATAGAATTAGAGACTAATTATGGCGGGCACAGCGACAAATTTACAAAAACAGTTAATATCCCGGTTAGCGGCTGATAAAGAAGCCAGCATATTAATCATTACTCTCTGGTCGCTTTTTCTTTTAACTAGTTTTGCGGTAATTTTGGGCTATGAGGTAAGACAGGAACTTACGTTAGTCAAGAGGCTGGAGGCAAGAGACGCATTGCATTATATCTGCGAGGCGGGAGTAAAAAGAGCCATCGTAGAATTAAAGAGAGAACCCTTTAAAAGTTACGATGCCCTCACCGATAATTGGAGCAATAATGTTGCGGCGTTTAAAGAGGTAGCTATTGGCAATGGCCAGTTTTCTATTCTCTATGATGATATCAATGAGCAACCGGGGCGCTTGGAAACCGGTTATGGGCTTATGGATGAAGAAAGGAAGATAAACATAAATAAGGTAGGCCCTATAATATTAGAGCGCCTTTTTAGAATTGTGCTGGGTTTGGATGAAGTAGGGGCTCAAGAGTTAGCCGCCTCAATTGTTGATTGGCGCGATAACGATAGTGAATTATCTCTACCCTTAGGCAGCGCGGAAGACCCCTATTATCGCAACCTTCAGTATCCTTATGAGGCAAAGGATGCTGAATTTGAAGTTTTAGACGAGGTTCTTTTGGTAAAAGGCATGGACAGGGATATTTTTGAAAAGCTCAAAAACTATATTACCATTTATGGCAATGGCAGGGTTAATATTAACACGGCTTCTAAAATTACGCTCTTGGCTTTAGGAATAAACGAAGATATAGTGGATAAAATTTTATCTTTTCGCAAGGGGCAAGACGGTATTTCCGCAACCCCGGATGATAATATTTTTGATACCGCCGCTAATATCATCCCGAAACTTAGCCAATTTTGCCAGTTAGGCGATTCTGAAATAGCGCAGTTAAGCGTAGTTGTAGAGCAGAATTTATCCACCAATTCCGATAATTTTATGGTTAGAACCATAGCTAAATTAGATGACAGGAATACGGCAAGGATAAATTGTGTAATCAACCGCAGCGGAAAAGTCCTCTATTGGCAGGAGTCCTAAATATGCGGGGAATAAGTGTCGGCGCCAGAGAGTTTGTAGGATTAGATTTCAGCAGCAATAATTTAAAAGTAGCGCACGTAAGAGACTCTCTGAACAAAAGAGAGCTGGTGAACGTCCTCAGCCGTAATATCAGCGGTTTAAATGACGATGATTTATCCGGGGTTATCCGCGCATCTTTCGGCGAATTAAAAGCAAAAAATCCCAGTATTATAAATATCATCCCTGCGCATATGGTGATTACCAAAAATATTGAAATACCATCCACGGATGATAAAGAGATTAGAGAAATTATCAACCTACAGGCAGGCAGGCATACCCCTTATTCGCGCGAAGAGATAATTGTGGATTATATTAATATAGGCACTTACAAGCATAGTTATAGCAAAATCCTTTTGGTGATTATCGCGCGCAATGTGGTAAAGAGGCAGTATGATATCTTAGGCAAAGCCGGGCTCAAGTTGGAACGGGTATTGCTTGCCCAGGAAAGCCTATCCTGGTCTGTTCCCAAAATATTAAAGATAGAAACACAGGATTCGCCAGCGAGCATCGTGCATATCGATGAAGGATTTACGGATTTTAGCATTGTCTTTAAGAATAAAGTATTGTTTATCCGCTCCATACCCATAGGTACGCAACATTTAACCGCCGAGAAAGAGAAATATCAGATCAGGTTTCTTGAAGAGGTAAAACATTCTCTTGAGGCATACCAGAACGAAGATATTGAAAAAAGCCCCAATCTGCTGGTTTTGACGGGCGCCATAGAAGAATTGAATGACTTGGAGGCTACCTTAACTAATAATCTACATTTACCGGTAAAGGTAATGCCGTATTTTAGAAACTTGACAATTTTGGATGCGGCTTTGAAGGCGGCTTCTGCGGTAAAACATTTATCCTTTTTAAATGTGATTGCGCCTTTATTAGTCTGGGAAGAGATGAAGGTTGACTTTATCCCCGAGGAGATAAAACTAAAGAAGTCGCTTGAGGAAAGAGGCAAGGATTTAATCAAAACCGGAATTTTTATTCTGACACTTTTTGTTTTACTTTTTTTTATATTGGGCGCCAAGATTTATTTTAAGAGCGCTTATTTAAAAAACTTAAAGGCCGGGTACCCAACGTTAAATCAAGAAGCGCAAAAATTAGAGAAGGATTATTCAAGGGTCGGCCTGGTAAGGAATTATCTGGCAAGCCGCGGTTATTCTTTAGAAGTATTGACACAGCTGTATAACCTCCTGCCTTTAGATTTAGAGCTTACCGATATCAGATTTGATGAGCAAGGCAAGTTTTCTATAAGAGGCACAGCCGATATCATGTCTAGTGTTTTTTCTTTTGTGGATAATATGGGAAAATCAAAATATTTTAAAGATGTCAAAACCAAATATACCACAAAACGCAAGGACGGCCTAAAAGATGTGACAGATTTTGAAATAGGCGCTCTGCTTAATAAGGAAGTTAATTAATGAAACTGTTAGATATAAAAACAATCTATACGGTTTTAGCCCGTTTATCTAAAAGAGAAAAAATTATCCTTTATGCCGCGGTCATTTTTGTTTCATTGACGCTTTTAGACCGCTTAATAATATCTCCTATTGCCTCCAAGATGAATTCATTAGATAAACAAATTCAGGAAAGCGAGTCAGGTATTAAGAGGAACCTGCGCATATTAGCGCAAAAAGACAAGATTTTAGCCGAACATGCAAAATACAATTCTTACGTGAGTAGTTCTGGTTCGGAAGAGGAGGAATTGACCTTAATCCTGAAGGAAATCGAGAGTTTGGCAAATAAAGGTTCGGTTTATCTGGTGGAGATGAAGCCCGCAGGCATAAAAAGCATGGGTTCCTCGAAGAAGTATCTGATAAGCTTAAGTTGTGAGGCGCAGATGGAACAGCTTACCGAATTTATGTATAATATAGAGAATTCCAGTAAGTTGCTTTCCGTTGAAAGATACCAGATAAGCCCAAAATCTAAGGAATCTAGCGTAGTAAAATGCAGTTTGTCTATTGGCAAGATAGTTATACCTTAGTTAACCAGGAGGGACGTATGAAGAAAATTATTTTCATTATATTGGCTTTAAGTATTTTTTGTTTTAGTAGCTATGTCTTCGCTGCGCCGCTTATGGATATGCGCAATAAAATTTTTGAAGAGTCTAAAGTGATAAAATCATTATTAGTAACCTCAAAGAATACGGTTTTGGTAAATAGTATGTGGGATTCCTGTATTATAACTTTGACGCAGCTCGATGCCTATTTCTATATGCAGGGAATTTTTAACACCATAAAGAAGGAAGATTTAAATGAGGCCTGCGTCAATTATCTGATTAACTGGTTGAATGAAGTAAAGAAAACAGATGAATTGAATATAAAAAGTTTAAATACCATCTCCGTAGCAGTTGAGCCCAAGGAAAAAATTCGTATGGAAAAATTAAAAGAATATTTTAGTGACTTAAATAAGCAAATAGATAATGAATTATCCAAACTCTCCTTATTAAATCAATCGCTAAAAAAGAAAAATAAATAGAAAAATCGCCCCCCAAAATCCTCTTTTTATTTTATTTGCCAAAATTAATTATTTTTGCTATAATGCCTTTCCTACGAGTTAAAAGGAGGGCCGATGATTGAACGTTACTCTTTGCCGCAAATGAAGAATATCTGGCAGGAAGAATTTAAGTTCAAGACCATGCTGGATATAGAAATACTTACCTTAGAAGCCCTGGCCAAAGAAAAGAGAGTCCCACCTGCCGCAGCGCAAAGAATCAAAAAAAAGGCAAAATTTAATCTCCGAGAAATTGAAAGAATAGAAGCCAAGACACAACATGATGTGGTGGCCTTTGTGACTAATGTAGCCCAACATATTGGGTCTGATGCCAAATACCTGCACTTAGGACTGACTTCTTCGGATATTTTGGATACTACCCTTGGGGTACAGCTGGCGGCAGCCTCAGAGATATTACTTGAAGATTTGAATAGATTGCTTAAGCTCCTGGCCAAAAAAGCCAAGAGATATAAAGAGATGGTTTGTATTGGCCGCACCCACGGGGTGCATGCTGAACCAACCACTTTTGGTTTAAAGTTGGCGCTTTGGTATGATGAGACCAGACGGAATTTACAGCGTTTAGAACAGGCAAAAGAAGCAGTAGCAGTAGGAAAAATCTCTGGTGCAGTCGGCACTTATGCCAATGTGGAGCCGCAAATTGAGGCTTATGTCTGTAAGAAACTCGGCCTTAAAGCCGCCAAAATTTCTACGCAGGTAATACCACGGGATGTATATGCCCAATATATGGCGACCTTAGCCATTACTGCTGCGAGTTTAGAAAAATTTGCTACCGAAATTAGGCATTTGCAGCGGACCGAAGTTTTGGAAGCCGAAGAACCTTTTGGCAAAGGCCAAAAAGGTTCATCGGCAATGCCGCATAAAAGAAATCCCGTAATCTGCGAAAGGATATGTGGTCTTTCCCGCATTTTACGCGCTAATGCCTTAGCCGCAATGGAGAATGTTACTTTATGGCATGAGCGCGATATCAGCCACTCTTCAGTGGAGCGGGTGATTATACCAGATTCAACACTTGCCTTAGATTATATGCTGCATAAATTTATTGAGGTTATTGAAGGGCTTATAGTCTATCCGAATAATATGTTAGCTAATTTGGTCCGTACCCGCGGCCTGATATTTTCCCAACGAGTGCTTTTAGAATTGATGAATAAAGGCCTGCCGCGTCAGAAGGCCTATGATATAGTTCAGCGATGCGCGATGAAGACTTGGAAAGAAAGTTCTGATTTTAAAGAGAATCTCCTACGGGATAAAGAGGTCAGGCGTTGCCTTAATAAAAGAGATTTAGATAAAATTTTTGATTTGGATTATTATCTACGCAATGTAAATAAGATTTTCCGCAAAGTTGGGTTATAAAGTTTAGCCCGCCACAAAACTCTTAAGTAAATACTGCAATGGCGCATATTTACGAAGAACCTGCAATGGCGCAGAGGTCTGTTTACTTCATTAAAGAAAGGAGCTTTCAATGTCTGAAGGCACAGTTCTTATTACCAAAGAAATAGTGGAAAAACAGGGTTTATCTCTGGATGAATATGAAATGATTAAAAAACGCCTGGGAAGAGAGCCTAATTATACAGAATTAGGGATGTTCTCGGCGATGTGGAGCGAGCATTGCTCATATAAAAATTCAAAACCTGTCCTGAAACTTTTCCCCACCAAAGGCAAACAAGTTATTCAAGGGCCCGGAGAAAATGCCGGCGTAGTCGATATCGGCGATGGTTTAGGTGTGGTTTTTAAAG
>CAYHAI010000019.1:0-2797 GCA_964354585.1 uncultured Planctomycetales bacterium | reverse complement strand
CGCTATAGCTGGAGCAGGCGCACTAGGAACAGTTCCCAAAGCTCTTGGATTTAAAGTTGGTATGGATACGACTGCTGGAAAACTTATATCTGCAATCTATCGAGGCGGAAAAGGTAGTGCACCTGATCTGGAAGAAGTTATTACAACTGCATCTGGAAAGAAATATACCGTTGGTGCCCTACTTGATATAGCCACAAGAGGTTCTGTTATGAAGAGCCAAGCTGGTGCGGAACTATCTAGAGCTTTGTTGGATGATTTTACTGCATGGTCTGGTAGATGGTCAGCGGGTGGTAAGCGTCCTAAGATTATAAACGAGCTTGTAACAAAGTATTCACCAGCACGTTCAAACATCTGGAATAATATTGCAGATGCTATGGATTCAAACTACAGATTAAATGTGTTCGCAAAAGCTATTGATGAAGGTATCCTTCCAGATGAAGCTCTTATCCTTTCTAGGAACTCGCTATTTGATTATGGTTCTTTATCTGATTTTGAAAAAGCCAAGATTTCAAAAGTTATTTGGTTTTATACATTCTGGTCAAGGAATCTTCTTAGAACCGTAGAAAACGTTATGTCGAATCCTGGTAGACTTACCGCTCCATATCGTGTGAAGGGAGTTTCTGAAAAGGGAGAAGAGCTGGATTATGATCCAGGCTATGCACAGAACTCTGTGTTTAGAAAGATTATGGAAGATAAAGAAACTGGTCTTCGCTACTCTCTTATTGGTCCACCTATCCCACAAGCTCAAGCACTTTCCGATCTTATAGATTATTCTGCGCTATTTGCTCAGATGATTTATCCAGTGTCTGGTGATTCTAGGATTGGTGGAGCAACAGGTGTTCTTAAAGCTGGTATTGGAAAGACTCGTCCTGCAATAAGAGATATGTTTTCCGCAGGTTCATCTGCGTATAGTGGACAAGGGTTTGATTTTGGTAAGGGTAAACCCATGACTCCTTATCTTAATGCTGATTATGTTTGGTGGTTAAATCAAACCGGTACTTGGGATACATTTAGAGCTAATATTCCAATAGAAGAAGTCACATCAGATAAGCAGAATCCTGCATTTGGTACTTACATGGGACTGCAATATAAAGTAAAGCCTGGATTTGAAAATCGTTATTGGGCATTTACTGAGGGGCTCATGCCGTTTGGGATTCAAAGAGCAGCCAGAGAATATGGTGATATACTTGCACCAATAACTAATGAAGGTAAGCTCTTACCTACAGATAGACCAGAACCTCAGTTCCGTTGGCCAGGATATTTACAGTGGGCTGCTAGATCAGCAGGTGTTGTTGATGCAGTACAAACGCCTACAATGACTGAGGCTTTATATCTTTCTGATACTGCTAGGACGAGTAAGATAAACAAATAGTTGTATATTAGCAAGGAGATTTAATATGATCAATCAAAATAAGAATCCGATTCGTGTTCAACCTAGTGAAGTAACTCTTGGAACAGACTGGTGCACACCTATCGCTATTCCATTGAGAGGTCAGATATCAGGTGGTCCTGGTTTCTATTGCCGCCCCGGAGAAATAAGTTCTATTTATCTGAAACTTGATACTATTTCTACAGCAGCATCTGTGACAATCAGAGTTTATTCTGATGTTACTGGAAACTTCATTGTTCTTCCAGAAGCTTCTGGAACAATCTATGCTGGTCTGACTACATCGACCAAGGGTTCAGTTGTATTTCACGGTTCTGATTATAAGGCAGCAACCGAATGTGATTCAAGCGGTAACTTTTATTTCACAGCAAAGACAAATGCGGGTACTGCGGTTCTTACCGATGTAGTATTCACTACAAGTTTATAAGGAGAGTGCCCAAATGAGCAACGTTATTTTTCCCGGTACTGCCGGATTCTTTCCAGCATCAGGTGGTGGTGCTGCTACATCAGCAGAAGCGAGTACGAACTCAGCAACAGGATTTGTTTTATCAGATCCAACTGCTGGTCAGGATTATCTAATAGCAGATACAACAACTGATCTTAGATTCTTAAGAGCCGGTCAACGTTTTGCTTTTGATCCAATACAACTTATTACAATGGCCACAAATAAGATTCTTACTTTTGATGGAACTCCTTCTGCTGGTCAAACTACTCTTACAAGTAATGGTCTTGTTCTTACAGATTTTGGTGATGCGAATAAAACTATTGCACTTCCAGACCCAACAGTAGGTACTGGTTTTCCTTTGTTTGTAATAAATGTAGGTGCTTATAACGCAACGTTTGATGATATGGCTACAACTGTTTTAACACCTGGTAACGGAGTAATCTTTTTCTCAGTACCAACATACAACACTTGGGTACCTATGGTAGTAGGAGCATAATCTTAAATAAAGGGGAAGGGTTTTTATGGACTTAGCTCAACTAGCACCTTACATCGCAGGCCCAGCGTCAGCAGTTTTTGTTTTGTTGATAGTGCTCTATGCGATTTATTCACTGGTGAATAAGCACCTAGGACCATTTTTAAAGGAATCTTCCGATTCAATACGGAAAGGATTTAAAGATATCGCAGAGGAAATGAAAGAGGATCGTAAAGAACATCGTTCTGATATGATGCAGATCATGCAGCGTGTAGATTCAATCGAGGATGAGGTGAAGGATATTCGTAAAGATGTATCTGGAATCATAATAAGACTGGACAAAACAGTAGAAATCCTAGCAAAAGATAACAATCTTAGAGCGAGCCATTAATGGTCCTATCTCCACACTTCACGCTAGAAGAGCTGACACACACTAACTTTACAAAGCACTCTGAGGAAAATAGAATCCTTTCCCCAGCGCAGGTACAGAAAC
>CAYHAI010000018.1:0-6185 GCA_964354585.1 uncultured Planctomycetales bacterium | reverse complement strand
ACGGCGGCATCCCGAGCCTCTTGTGTTCAGTGCTTCAAAACTAAAACCTCTGGGGCGGGCGTGGTGCGGGCACGCCCGCCCCAACGACTACCCTTTACGGTGGCAAAATTCTGATTTGAAAATTAAGAAAAGAAAGTAATAACTTAATATTTGCTATTCATAATCCTCTTTCTTAATCTTTTTCTCTCCCACCCATCTATCCAATAACTTATATATTTCCGGATAATCATTTTTACTCAATTTTACTTCTTTAACTAGTTTCATCATAAACTCACCCTCAAGATCAAAAACATCTTTTGATTCTATTTGTTTGTGATTTACCAAAAACGCCAAAAATTCATACTCATTTTTTAATTCTGTAAGGAAAGCTTTTTTCTGTTGGCCTATATCTGAAATTGTCTCGGCTATCGTTCTGTTTAATTCCTTAATAGATGATACGCTCTGATGCAACATTTCAAATTGTTTATTTTTTCTATCTCTAAAGATAGAATATATCGATAGAACGATAGCTGTCAATGCTATTATTAACTCATAATTCATTTCTTTTCCTTTACCTTGCTTAAAAGATAATTTAATATATCTTCATTTCCAACCGCTGCTTTTTCTAATATAGATATATCTTTTCCTTTTGGAATCTTATTGCCTTGATTATCATGAACAAAAAACCATTCCGTTTCGCCTTTATATCGTATTATAAGGTTGTCCAGAGTGGAATAACTAACCTCCTCTATATTCTCTTTCTTTATCTCGCTTAACTTTAATGCTTTAGTAATACCCATATTTCTTCCTCCTTAATCGATAAAATTTTGATTTGAAAATTTCAATTTCCTAAATATCTACGATATTTCTTTCTCCGTTTTTCAAAGGCTTCTTTTCCGCCTTCCATCAGTTCAATTATATTTTGTATTATTGACGATTCATCAATAGAACCAAAATCTTTGATTGTTCCAACAGGATTAAAAACAATTACCTGTTCAGCATCTCCCGAAATAGGTATATTGGGATTATGTGTCGCAACAATAATTTGTCTAGATTCTTTTAATTTCGCCAAAATCTTAAAAATTGCCCTCGAAACTAATCTATTGTCTAGATTATCCTCCGGTTGATCAATAATTATTGGTGCGTTCGAGGTTAAGGTAACGATTGGTAGCATAGCACTACACCTTTGTCCGGGAGAACAATGCTGAATAGCCTTGCCGCCCAAAGTTATAAAAAATTCGTCATCGTATTCCACTTCTTGTAACACTAGCAACTTATTTAGTTTCTCTTTGTCATACTTTTTAACGCCTAAATCTCCTAATGTTTCAAAAGGAACATTATCTTCAATAAGCTTTTTGGAGTAGTCTTGATCGATGTCGTATTCTACATCAACATTATTATCTGTTACTCTTATTTTATGTGTCAACTGTTTTATGTCTTGTTGAAGAATGGCATCCACAAAAGCAAACGGTTCTAGTTTTGCTACAATCACATTTGGAACTTTCTTATTCTTCCATTGACCATGAAAGTTAATTCCTACAGCATTATCCCTTAGAACAGAAACGAAATGATTCCTGTCTAAATCTTGGTTTAGCTTCAAAGCTATTGAGAAATCTTGATCATTTACAATACTAATCTTTTCTTCGATTTTAGAAATCTCTGCATGGCGAGTGGCAAAAATTCTTTTTTTGACATCCTTAATTTTTGCGATAATACCCTGTCTCTTTGCTAATAAATCTTCTAGTGCTTTCAATTCATTTCTGTAAGATTCAAACTGCCCCTGAACAAAATCTAGTCTTTTCTTTGCTGTATCCCTCAAATCGATAGAAATCGTATCCTCTTGGCCGATAACAGAACGTATTGCTTTGAAGGTTTCATTCTTACTATTCTGCAAAGAAGTCTTTTCTTTTTCAATAATATCGTTAATACTTTTCAGTTGACCCGACAATATACCTTTTTGTTTTAAAATCTCATCATTGATGCCTTCTATCCCTAGACGCTTCAAGAAATCAACAGCCCATGTCGAAATACTAACATTTCGTTTTGTTGATTCTTCATAAACAATTGTGGTTAATTTCGAAATAACACTAACTGCGCTCGCCATCGCCTTACTCAGATCTTCCAGGAAATTGAGTTTCTGAGTAATTTCATCAAGATCCTTGAATTTATCAGCTATTTCAGGAGTATTTATTTTCTGAAATTCCTTCTCATATTCCTTTAGTCTTAAGAAAGAGTGTTGCCCAGGCTTAACTATGAAATATTTCTCTAACAGTTCGATTTGCGTAATAGTAAGTGTTCTGTTTTCTTTCAGTTCTTCATATAATCTATTCTTTTCTTCCTTCAAGGGATTTAATTCTTTTATAAATTTGTCCAGATTCTCCCGCTGTGATTGAGGATTTTCACCGAGCAATTCTAATTCATTCCATCCGTACAGATTCAAGGGATAATCACCACATGTCTCTACATCGTTTATATTCAGTTCGTTAGCATCGATATCAAAGATTTTTGTATTATAAGATTCTCTGTTGTCGTATGTGGATTGAATTTTATGCACTATACTATCCTTCTTTTGATATAAAATTTCTATTTGGCTTTCTTCCAGAGTATGATTTTGTCTATCGATAACTTGATTCTTTAACTTCTCTATTTGTCCTAATGTGCGGTTATATCCCATAGCATATCTTACCGCATCTATTAGTGCTGATTTACCACAACCTCTAGGGCCTATGATGCACGTAAGATTGTCGGAGACTCCAACAATCAAGTTCTTAAAAAATGCTCTATCATTATTTGCTTTACCAATAATCCTAATCCCTAGTATTCGAGGAGGATTACACTCTTCAATATTTGCTTTAAATCTTATCCGAGTATCGGGAAATTGAAAAGCCTCTTTAAGGCAACTAAAATCAAGTCTGCCCATCTTAACAAAAGAAATACTGGCTTCATCACCAAATCTTTCAACATGATGAGCATCAGAGCCCAGAATTAAAGGAATGCGTAATTCTCCCGTTTCATCGCCAAAATGTATTGATTCCGTAGTTGCTTTCACCTGTAAACCATCAAATTTGTAGAGTTCATTTTTTACAGCATCTCCAACCTTCTTATAAAAATTGTCTTTCTCCTGACTATCAGTTTTGTCTAATGGTTCAAGTAATAATTCTGCTGACTTGGTATAAGCATATCTAGCACCCGAAGGATTATAAATATGCGCTGCTATACAAATTCCACCATTTTCTCTAACTTTAGAAATCACGTCTTCGACCTTACTACACACAATTTCTTCATTTCCTGTTCTCTTAGATTCAGTTTCAATGTTAGATGGGAAGATTCTTTCTATTTTATCTCCTATATCAGTAGGGAAGATTGCTAACATGTGCACTCTAAATTCTTTAATCAAAGGTAGATCCACTTTGACGTTTATTTCAACTCCAGGTAAGACAAGAATTTTTAGATGATTATTTCGTATATATTCAGCTAATTTCAATCCAAAAGAATACCGCATATGATCGGTTATCGCTACGACATCGAGCTTCTTTTGAATCAACTTATCTACATAAGCCTTCAAGACATCATCTTTGATATCTTTAATCGACGATAATTTATTCAACTTACCATCGGGATCATAATTAGTAGTCTTTTCATTCTTCCAACAAGAACTCAAGGGCGAATGAAGATGCAAATCGACTCGGTAAAATCTTGCACATTTTTCCTTCGCGGATTCGACTTCTTTAATCATCTGATATCCCCAAATCTTTCGTGGTTATTTTTAAGCCTTACAAATCATAATTTACCTTCTTCTAAATCAACTGGCGGCTCTATTCCTAAGAACTCTCTATATATTCTATCTTTGTATTCCTTACCAATTTCATTCACGGCGTTAATAAAAGCTTTATATGTTCCGGTTCCGCCTATCTTCTCCCAGAATTCGTCTCCGATTAATACTACTTCATCGTTTTTCATATCAAACCAACGCGCCGGGAAAGCCCAAGAATAATCAGCGCGCTTGCCATAAGGATTATAGGGTAAAGCGTAATATGAGCCATCAATCTGCATAGGCTCCATACTATAAAGCTTTAATATCTTCTCCTTGCTTACCTTTGTTTGGTCGCTATTCGGCAAAGGAGCCTTTAATTCAAAGGTGTATTTCTTTTTGTCCTTCTTATCTTCGGCATAGACATCGCAGATAACCGTAGTAGGAATAAGCTTATCGCTTTTACCTTCTAAAATATATTTCAGTTCTTTTTTCCAATCAGGCCTTACTTTTTCCTCGCCTCTTTCAGAATGCTCGAGCTTATTCAAAATCTCCTGAATTCTGCGAAGCCTCTCGGCATTAACTTGCCCCTTTATACTAACTCCTTTATCTCCATGCCCTAACCCCTTATTGGCAGCTACTATTGCCAACTTTTCCCAGGCACTTCCAAAAGGAGTTACAAACCTTCTTTCGAAATGTGACCCTTTAAAAATTTCATCGGGGACTAAAGCCGCATACAAAGGCTTCTCTGCCCTGTGGTCCTCTTTAATAAATGGATCTTCAACCAAAACTTTGTGCATGATTCTATCCATCATTTCTTTAATAACGGATTGAATGGCTAATTTCATTTCTTGTTCGTTCGTCATATTTTTCCCCATATTAGAATGCTTTCATAAAATGCACTTTCTCTACGCCCAGTGCGCCTATTCACATGTCGCTCAACTCTACCGACAGATTTAAAACCAACGGATTCAGGATTATAAAGGCTAAACTTATCGCAAACGACTATCGCCATAATGGCATTTTTGGTCATATGATCTCTTGTGTGCAAAATTACATCATTAACACCTTTAATATAATCTTTCCGCGCTTGTTCTGATTGGCCGTTTTTGGCAGGACCAATTTCTCGCGTATCATTATTTTTTAACCCCAATAGCTCGTATGCATATTTGTGTTGTTCGTGGTAATCAATTAACCCTACATAAGGAGGAGAGGTAAAAACCATGTCAATATTCTTTGGTAATTCTGCTTCCCGAGAATCGGCATGAAAAACCGCTACCGAAGCTTTTGTTCTAATTTTAGCGAATCCTTTTAAACGATCTATGGTATCCATCGTATATCTAAACAAAAATTTGTACGCTTCATTAACCGGCTGGCATGTCCGACTATGCTTGTAGCAGAAATAAGGCCCTGTTTGAGGTTTCTTAGGAAAATCTAGGTCAAAATGCGTAACCAATCTTGCGGAACGAGCAGAGCGAGACAAAACAATTCTAAGTAAATCTTGATAGGTATATTCCTTTATCAAGCTCAAATAAGCCAAAAGGTCTTTCTGCGTACCTTTAGCAAACCATGCCTTAACGTATTCATTCTCAGTACTTATTAATTTGGCGCTTCTTTCAATACTATTAGACTTTATTACTAAATCATGCGATCTCTTCAGAATATCGCGTAATTCCCCTTCAGCTAATTTCAAATCATATTCAGCTGTTTTAACCTTAGAGAGCAAAACATTAAACTGCGATATATCTGTCCCAATAGAATCAATACCCAGCACGTTTGCTTCAACGAGGGTTGTCCCGCAACCACAGAAAGGATCATAAACCAAATGAGGCCGGTATTTCCTTAAGAAAATCTCTACAAGCTGCGGAATAAATTTACCCAAATAAGGATGAAGCCGGTGAACATGCTTTGTCCTTTCACTCTCAGGCAAATCACGTTCGCGCCAATTAAGATTTAAATCGGATAATCGGGTATTGGTATTAACGCTAGCGAAGTCTTTTAATGGCTCTTCTTTATATTTTCTTGCAACTAATTGAGCAACAGCATTATCATACATGTTTATCTTTCACTGCCCCCTACTATAATAGACGTAATACCCCATAAAATCTAACATATTTTTTTACACCTATTATAAACAAAAAAACCTCCGCCTTTTCGTGCGAAGGTTTTAATTATTTTAACGTGGCAGTTCCCCCTTCAAACATACCACTACATGACCTAATTGTTACTTTATT
Source organism: uncultured Planctomycetales bacterium (assembly GCA_964354585.1). Classification (GTDB taxonomy): domain Bacteria; phylum Omnitrophota; class Gorgyraeia; order Gygaellales; family Profunditerraquicolaceae; genus CAYHAI01. Next base: position 221 of record CAYHAI010000018.1, on the reverse strand, counting down.
TTTTAACATAAAAACTGGCCTTTGTCAATCATTTTCTGTCAATACTCAAAGCCAAATTCATTATTATTATATACCAAAGATTTAAATATTGAAATCAAATTTTTCCTATCCAAATTTTTGCCACCGTAAAGGGTAGTCGTTGGGGCGGGCGTGCCCGCACCACGCCCGCCCCAGAGGTTTTAGTTTTGAAGCACTGAACACAAGAGGCTCGGGATGCCGCC
>CAYHAI010000017.1:0-24986 GCA_964354585.1 uncultured Planctomycetales bacterium | reverse complement strand
GTCTTTTAGGTCAGCAAGGGTTTCTTCGTTCTCTTTGGTTAATTCCTCTATCTGCTTGGCCTTTGCGGATAAAGTTTGCGAGAGAGAGTCTCTTTCTTTTTCTAAGGCGGTTAAGGCGGTAAGTTTAGTCTTGTATTCAGTTAGCTGGCTTTCCCTATCAGAGATGGTTTGTGCGTTCTCTTTTCTTAAGACATCCATCTCTTTGGCCTTTACGGATAAAGTCTGGGTGAGGGAGTCTCTTTCTTTTTCTAAGGCGGTGAGTCTGCTCTTATATTCGGCTAGCTGGTTTTCCCTGTCTTTTAGGTCAGCAAGGGTTTCTTCGTTCTCTTTGGTTAATTCCTCTATCTGATTGGCCTTCTCGGCTAAAGACTGTGAGAGGGTGGTTTTTTCAGAGATGGTTTGGGCGTTTTCTTTTCTTAAGACATCCATCTCTTTAGTCTTAGCGGATAAAGTCTGGGTGAAGGAGTCTCTTTCTTTTTCTAAGGCGGTGAGCTTGGCCTTGTGGTCAATCAGTTGTCCTTCTCTGTCTTTTAGGTCAGCAAGGGTTTCTTCGTTCTCTTTGGTTAATTCCTCTATCTGCTTGGCCTTTGCGGATAAAGTTTGGGAGAGAGAGTCTCTTTCTTTTTCCAAGGCAGAACTTCTTCCAGTAAGCATAGATATCTGTATGGCTAACCCATCCTTTTCTTTGGACTTTTCCTCTAAGTCTTTAGCTTTCTCTCTTACTGTCTGTGAGAGAGAGTCTCTTTCTTTTTCTAAGGCGGTGAGCTTGGCCTTATGGTCAATCAGTTGTCCTTCTCTATTTTTTAGGTCAGCAAAGGTTCTTTCGTTCTCTTTGGCCTTCGCAGATAAAGCTTGGGAGAGGGAGTCTTTTTCCTCAGCCCCTGCCTCTAATTCCCTGGTTTTTTCTCTGACTGTCTGAGAAAGAGCGAAGTTTTCTTCCTGCAGTTTCTTCAGTTTATCTTTCAATTCCAATTGAATTTTATCACTCTCATCTTGCAAGACGATTTTTTCCTTTTCTAAAGCGCTAATTTTCTTTGTTAATATAGATACTCGCCCTTCTAATCCATTTTTCTCTTCAGTCTTTTTCTCTAATTCCCCGGTTTTCTCTCTTACTGAATCTGAAAGAGCAAGGTTTTCTTCGCGCAGTTTCTTCAACTTATCTTTTAATTCCAGTTTGATTTTATCTCTCTCTTCCTGCAGGGCGGTTTTTTCTCTTTCTAAATTTTCAATATCGGCCTTATATTCATTCAGCTGCCTTTCCTTATCCTTGAGGTCAGCGATGAATTTTTCATTCTCGCTCGCGATTCTGGAAAATTCCTCTTGTTTGGCCTGCCACTGGGCTATCTCTTTTTTTAATTCCTCGTTTTCCTGGCTTTTTCCTTTTAATGTCCCGGAAAGAACGAGGTCTTCTTTTTGCAGTCTCTCTAGCCTATCTTGCAATTCCCGCCGGCCTTGTTCCTGCCGAGAAGCAGTTTCCTTTAATTCCCTTAATTTTTCGCTTAGAGATGCAGTATCTTGGATAAGAGAATCTACTCCCATCTCATCCTGGGCATTACTCATCCTGACAAAGATTAAACACAACATCAGGCAGTTGAATAAGATAAAATATCTTTTTAAAAAGGCCATTTTTCTCCTGTTATTTAGCCTCGCTTTTTGCCGGCGCCCTCAAAGGAAAGGGAGGCTTCTTTAAAAGTTTTAAAACTTCTTTCTTGCTTGGGGGTTCCTTAAATTTTCCCAAGGCTTCTTTCTCCTTAGCTGTCAAAAGGTTTTCAGTCATTATATAAGGGGTCACAAAAATAAGTAATTCCGTATCCGTGGAGGTTTTTACCCTCTTTTGGAATAATCTTCCTAACACAGGAATGCTGCCTACAATAGGAATCTTGGTTACGGTAAAGGTACTATCTCTCTTTTTTAATCCGCCGATGACAATGGTCTCGCCGTCTGCAGCCAATAAATTAGTCTCTGCCTTGCGCGAGTCAATAGTCGGTTGATTATTTACCGTGCCGGTCTGAAAACTCTGTTCGGTCTTAATCTCTAAAGAGACAAAACCACCGCTAGAGATATGGGGGGTGACATCAAGTTTAATCCCCACATCTTTAAAGCCGGTGCTGGTGGTTACTCCGCCGGTAGTGGGGTTAACCTGGGATTCTGTGTAAGCAATCTGCTCTACTAATTCAATTTTTGCCGCCAGGCCATCCAAGGTAAGCACCTTAGGATTTGCCAATACCTCTGCCTTTTTGTTCTCGCACCAGAAATCAATAATTGCTTTCAGGTTAGCATAAGGAAGTAAGGTTTTTCCATAGTAAATTACGCCTCCTGCCAGATTTGCGCTTAAAGATTGGGTAAATGACCTTTCGAGCCTTTCTTTATGGGTTACTGTCCAGTTAATGCCTAATTGTTCACCGGCAGTGAGTTTTACATCCACCATCATTGCCTCAATCATCACCTGTGGGGTGCGCTTGTCTAAGTCCTTAATAATTCCCAGCATCTTTTTAATCGCATCCGGGGTATCCGTAACAATCAGACTGTTGGTCTTGGCATCGGTATTAACCCTGCCGCGGTTTGAGCGGATAGTATCTAAGGCGCTGCGCATATCGTCGGCTTTGGCAAAATTCAAGAAGATTACCTTAGTCACCAGCGGAACTCCCTCTTCTTCCTGCCGCAATTTTGCATAACTCAGTATCCTTAAAAAATTTCCCTCGCGGCTATAAGTCAAATTGTAGGTCTTTAAAATCATATTCAAGGCAGTTTCCCAATCTACATTCGTGCCTTTAAAGGTCACCCTTGCCGCCACATCGTCGCCCACCACAAAATTTAATCCCGACAGCCGGGAAAATATGCGCGCAATCTCTTTTATATCCACGTCTTTGACGTCTAAATCTATTAAACCAGAGACCTGCCCTGGCGTTATCTTTGCCTCGGCCGGCGGCTCAGCCGGCAACAGATTACCTTTGCATAAGAAAATAAACAGCAATACCAGAAACAGTTTGGTTTTATTTCTTCTCACTACTCTCCTCCTCTGCCAAGGGTATTTCATAGCGATTATTCCCTAATTTTAAAACTACTTTTTCCCTCTGGATATCCTCCACCCAAAAATCCCGCCATTGCTGGTTTTTCTCCACGGCCTCATTATTCAGCACGGCCAATTGCAGGTTGTCGGCCCAGATAATGCCATTTAAAATTATCGGATAAGGCAACTTTGAGATGTCCAGCGGCTTCTCTAATAATTTTACCTTATCCTCCAGAGAAAGAAAAGGGTCTTTTACTTCCTGCTCTTGGGCTTCTTGAGCGAATAAATTAGTATTTAAAGCGATGAATATAAAAAATAATATGTATAGCTTAAGCCTCATTTTGCTTTCTCCTGCTGCAAACTATAAACCCCCAGCGTCAGCTGGATATCGTGGATTAATAAGGCAGAAGGGTTCTTGGTAATCCTAAAATCCTTGAGCTTCATAAATTTCTGGGAATTCTCCACCTTCTTCAAGAAATCCAGTAATTTCAGATATCCGCTTTTCATCTTGATAGAGATAGGGGTCTCCCACAAGGAAAATCCTACCTCGGGTGAAGAGGTTAATTTTTGCGCCGGTAAGGGCACCAGGGAAATAAAGTCTATCTGTAAATCTTTAGAAATATTGGCGATTTCTTTTACTGCCGGAGAAATATCATCCGGAGAAAAGAGCATCTCGTTTAAATCTCCATACTTTTTTTCTACCTCGGCAATCTCCTGGGTTAATTTTTTATTTTCCGGGACGATATTGTAACGCCGCCTTAGTTCTCCTTCTTTCTGGGCTAACTCTTTTCTTAGTTCATTTCGGGCCTTCAATTTAGGCAAGACTCCCCGCAAAAGAAAAACACTGCTTAAGATCAGGCACAACCCCAAGCCAATATAGAAAAATAATTGTTCGGCTTTTAAATTCGTCCTTTTCACTTTTGCGGCCCCGGCCTTAGAGAAAGCCTCAATTTAAAATCCATGATATTCTGGCTGCTGCCCCCGGCCTTATTAATCTCCAGCAGCACTAAATTCTGAAAATCCTTAAAAAAAGCGCTGTCCTTCCTAATCCCCTCAATAAAACTGTTTATCTTATTTAATAATTCTTCGTCGGTCTTTAAACCACCTACCGATGCCCCGACATTCAAGGCTATATTTTGCTCCAGGGATATTTCTTTTAACCAGACTTCCTGCGGAACAAGGCTGGCAAAGGCAGCCAACTTCTCTGACCAGAATATATCCCTTTTAAAACCTTCCCTCAACAGAGCCAAAAAGCCGTTTAATTCTTTCTTGTGCTTAATTAAGGCGTCTCTTTCTTTTGTCAAAGGTTCGGTATTCTTCCAGTCCGCCTCTATCTTGGAAATAGTCTTTTTAAGATAATTAATCTTATGCCCCAGAAAAAATGATAAGGCGCCTAAAATTAGCCAGAAAAGCAAAAATCCGACGGCCATCTTCTTTAAATTCAAACTCAGCGCGATGGTCAGCGTCCTCGGCCTTAATTCTTCGGGTAAAAGATTTATTCTCATCTTATTCAATGGTTACGCCGCTTAAAGTCACATTGGCGCTTCCGGTTATATTCATCTTTCCCTGGATAAGCGAATAATAATTCCCGCAGGAGCGACGTTGAAAAGTAGGGTCATAACAACCACTCATATTGCCCTTAAAATTACTAATAGTCACACTCTCTCTCAAGGTAACTGCGGTGATGGCAATGCGATTATTGCTGCTTCCCGCCTCATCTACGGCAGGTTGAGAAATAGCATAGAGTCGGTCAAGGTCAAGGTTCTTCACCGCCGAGAAATTGACCATTTGCTCTAAGGCGCGGAAGGCATCAGCGGTAAATCCGGTTGACCTTACCCACATCCGTTTATCTAAGAACTTACCTGAGCTGTGATCAAAAAGATACCTTATCTCAACCGTATAGTTACCATTGGGCAAAATCTGTGTTATATTATAAAGAGGATAATAATAATCAGGAACAGTTCCATCGGGTCCAATAACAGTATATCCATTAATCTCGCTATCCAGCCAGGAGTCGCTCTCTAATTGTAAATCCACTATTGCGCGGTTAAGCCCGGCCCGGGCTAACTTATCCGCCTCTTCTAACCTTTGCCGGCGCAGCAGGTTCTTCTGGTCCCAAATAGTCCAGATGACATAACTCGCCAGGTATATGGTCACGACCACTATGAGCAAGAAACTCATCATCAGCACCGCCCCTCTCTTTGAGGTCAATATTTTCATTTTATATTAAAAATGCATAATGTTACCTTAAAAACTCTAAACACTAAACTCTAAATCCTAAACAAATTCAAAACTCTAAACTCAAAATCCAAAAAGTGATTGTTTTGAGTTTTGGATTCGAGATTTTGGGTTTGTTTAGAGTTTAGGGTTTCGGATTTAGGGTTTATCATATATTTTCTTAGTTCAGTAAATACACCGTAGAATTCATACTATCCGTAATATTCCTCGGCGGAGACAAAGTCGCCTTTCGCGCCGTGGTGCTAATGCCTATACAATTGGTGCAATTAGCCGTAACATTGGAAAATTGCAAGTCAACAATATTATTTGCTTTAATCTCTGCAGTTCCTGATACAGGAGCAAGAGCGCTATCTAAAAGATCGCGCACCAGATAGGCACTTGTAGCATTAAGCATCATATAGCGAATATAATAACCGCTGTAATCCGTATCATTATAACGCGCGCCCCAAGGAACAGCATAAGTGGTATTATCTATAGAATTAACTAACGGAATCTGGAAACGAATCGCATCCGGCGTAGGAGAGGTAATATTTACCCTTGAAAGTTGAGATTTCTCCAATTCTTCCCTAATCGCATCGTGGGCGCGTTTGTTCTGGCGGTATAATTGGATGCGGATAAAAGTCAAATCCCGATAAGTCTCATTGAGCCTGATGGCAGTAAAGGCAATGCCCATCATTATCGTAAATATACCCACCACGACCATCATTTCGATGAGAGTGAAACCGTCCTTCGTCCTTCGTCCTTCGTCCTTCGTGATTTGTCTCATTCTCTTCTGCCCAAAAATGTCTTCCTCAACTCCACAATATTCTTCTCCGACAAAAGCACCCGCAGCTGCGCCGGTGAATCATATCTGCCATTATTATTGGCGTCTTCAGTAGTATTATTCCAAATTCCGTCTAAATTAGTATCTTCGCCGAAAATTCTAGCGTCTGGTTGCTTCCAGGAAACCGTAATTGCTACCTCCAGTATCCGGTCATAGCCATTAGAATACCAGACATCGTTTTTGTAACCGCTGGGATCAACTATACCACCCAATACCCACATCTTGTTATCATAGACGACTGAGGAAAACTCGGTTCTTGCTGGCCAGGCAGCATTGGCCGTGGCTTGGGTCCAGTTTGCGCCATTAGTAGAATACCGGACATCGTTTACACAAGTGGAAATATAACCACCCATTACCCACATCTTGTTGTCGTAGACTAAAGAGGCATGACCAGATCTCCCTGGCCAGTTAGCTGAGGATGTGGCCTGGTACCAGGTCTGACCATCAGTAAAATTAGTGTCATTCGTCCACCAAACGTCGTTTCGGTTGCCGCCCAAATTACCACCACCTATTATCCACATCTTGTTGTCATAGACCACTGAGGAATGCCCTTCTCTTGCTGACCAGTTAGCATTAGCAGTGGCGCGGGTCCAGTTTACGCCATCAGTAGAATACCAGACATCGTTCTTATAACCACTAACACCGGTAAGATTATACCCACCCATTACCCACATCTTGTTGTCGTAGACTAAAGAGGCATGACCAGATCTCCCTGGCCAGTTAGCTGAGGCTGTGGCTTGGGTCCAGTTTATGCCATTAGTAGAATACCAGACATCATTTAGGTAAGCGCCACCGAGATAACGGCCGCCCATCATCCACATCTTATTGTCATAGACTAAAGTGGTGGGTTCGCCTCTCCCTTGCCAACTCGCATTGGTAGTGGCTGGGGTCCAGGTCTGACCATCAGTAAAATTAGTGTCATTCGTCCACCAGACATCTTTTAAACCGCTACCAGCACCATAACCACTTATTACCCACATCTTGTTATCATAGACGACTGAGGAAAACTCGGTTCTTGCTGGCCAGGCAGCATTATCCGTGGCGCAATATTCTCCTCCGCCATAAAGGTCGCGCCGGTCAGTAATGTTGATACTTCCGTTGCCAATGAGGCCAGAAGTATTAAAACTAAAGATATTCCCCGGGGTTCCGCCAGCGCTATACATTCTTTTTATTTCACTAAAATTGCAGCTCACCATCTCCTCTAACTTGTTTAGGCAGGCAGCCGAGGCCAAAGAAATCCCCTGGCTATAATTTGCGCTCTTTAAGATGCTGTTAAAGGTAGTTAAAAATACTCCTAAGGAAGTTACCAATATCGCGCTGGCAACCATCAGTTCAATTAAGGTGAATCCGCGCCTCGTGGTTCGTTTCATTGATTATCCCCAATCTCCACCCAATCGCCTACGCCGGCAGTGCCATTGCCGTCCCAGATTAACATCAGGGTCTTATTTTGAGACAATGGTTTCTGTGTGCCGTCTCTTAATCTTGTATTCGTACCATTCATAATAGTAATGCTATTAGTAGCATTTATATTTTCCAAGATGAGCAAGTCTCCCCCGGATTTACCATCGGTAATATTGCCAATGTTATAGCTTGAGCCAGTAGGATTTAGCGGAATATAAGTAGCGGTGGCATTTATCGTCCCGCCTGAGCCGGGATTCTGGGATAGTGCCCGCTCAAAAGTAAGCTTGGCCTTGTCCGTGTATTTGGTGCCTGTGCCTAAATCCTGAATTGGCTTCTCATAACCTGCTTGATCAATGAGGTTACCGATAAGGTAGTTGTTATCACAGGTATCGTTTAGAATATCTATTCCATAACCCAGTCCATTAGTATCAGAGACGCGGTTGGAGGAAATAATGTTGCTGTCAGAACCATCCAACACAATTCCACAATAATATCCGGCTTCGCTACCATTATCCTTAACCACATTAGCAATAATGGTGTTGTTGTTGGAAGAATAAGAAAGATAGATGCCTTGTCGAGTATTACCCTGCACATTGTTGTTGGAGACGGTGTTGTTGGAAGAGTCGGAAAGAAAAATGCCATGACTACTATTGCCCTGTACATTATTGTTGGAGATGATGCTATTGGAAGAAGATTGAAGATGGATACCTTCAGTATTGCCCTGTACATTATTGTTGGAGATGGTATTGTAGGAATCACTAACATAGATGCCATATCCCGTCGTATTATCCTGAACATTATTGTTAGAGATGATGTTGTTATGACCGATAAGCAGTATGCCGTAATCCGTATTACCCTGCGCATTATTGTTAGAGACGGTGTTGTTGGAGCCAAAAATACGAATGCCATCATAACCATTGCCCTGCGCATTATTGTTAGAGACGGTGGTGTGGGAGGTGTTGTCAAGATACATGCCATTAAAATGCATATTCTCCACCCAAACCTTATCAATCTTAGAATAGCTAACATTGTTAAAAGCAATTCCCCTATAATTATCGCCTCCCGCTTTAGAATTCCCATCAATCATCAGCTGGGAGATTAAGATTCCATTTGCATCTTGGCCGTTGATGACATAAAGAGTGGTGCTTGCGCCTGAGACCACCTTTAATACCGTGCCTTTGCCAGTGCCGATGAGGGCGGTGTTGTTGTGGTTGCTATCGAGAACAATTCCTACCTCGGTCTCTTCTCCTAAAAGCGTAGTAGAAATATTATATGTCCCCTCTAAGAGATACACTGCCCCGCCAGTTGCCGGCAGGTCATTAATTGCCGTATTTATCTTCTCTTGGTCATCCGTTCCATCGCAGGCATAGTCAGCCCGAGGATTAAAACATCTTCCTGTTACACAAATTGTGCCTAAAGAATTTACCGCAGCCACGACTTTGGTGGCTACGGCCCTATCCGGGTTACTAAAAGTTTCCCACTCGCCATTATAATAATATAGTTGTTTATCCGTCTGATTATAGTAAATCTGGCCTTCTGTAGGAGAATTTGGCACGTCCTGCGGGTTAAAAATCATTGTCTCGGTGCGCACATCCGAAGGCACGGTAAGTTGGGCAGCGTGGCTATATAGGACTTCAAATAGCCCATAGATAAGCATCAGGATTAAAATGAGTTTTAAACTATTAGTGATGAGTTTGGAGTTCATTTTATATTAATTATTCACATACCCTATCTCTATCCAACGCGAGCCATTCCAGATAAGTTTTAGAGTATCGTATTGTCCCAAGCTAAGTGGTATAGCATGAGATACGCTACTTAGATTTACGTTGGTACCTTCATCAATCGTTATATTACTTGTAGAGGTATTCTCTAAAATAAGCAAGTCGCCGCCAGAATTACCATTACTCAAAGTTAAAGCGCCTCCTGATGTAAAAACCGCGTAACTTACTGGATAATTAACCACATTCAAGGGATTAAATCCGCTACTAAACTGCTTTCGCTCCAAGGTCATCTTGGCCTTGTCCGTATATTTGGTGTCTGTCCCTGAATCCTGAATTCGATGGTCATAAGGCGGATTTGCTAAAGGGTTATAGTAACCTGTGGGGTTAGTGCCTGTTGTGCCATCAATGAGGTTAGCGATGAAGTAGTTACCAGTACAGTCACTCGCTGATATATTTATTCCAAAACCGGTCCCAGCAGAATCAGAGAGACGGTTGGAGGAGATAATATTAGTATCCGAATCGCACTCCAATTTAATTCCATCATAAGCTCCTGTGCCACCATTCTCATAAATAACATTGCCAGTAATGGCGTTTCTAGAAGAGGTGTAAATGTGGATACCGTCCCGACCATTACCCTGCACATTGTTATTAGAAAAAGCGTTGTTGGAAGAGGTGCCAAGCCTGATACCTTGCTGACCATTACCCTGCACATTGTTATTGGAAAAAGTGTTGTTGGAAGAGGCACTAAAAATGATACCAAACACAAGATTACCCTGCACATTATTATTAGAAATAGTGTTGTTGGAAGAGGTGCTAAGACCGATACCACTCCAATCATGATTCTGCACATTGTTATTAGAAATAGTGTTGTTGGAAGAGGTGGTGTTAAGAGTGATACCCGCGTCACTCGCCGGATGATTACCCTGCACATTATTATTAGAAATAATGTTGTTGGAAGAGGAAGAAAGAAGAATATTCACACAACCATTACCCTGCACATTGTTATGAGAAATAGTGTTGTTGGAAGAGGAAGAAAGAAAGATACCACCCTCACCGATATCCCCTGTCCCAAAATTCTCCACCCAGACCTGATCAATCTTAGAGTAGGTAACGACATCAAAATTAATTCCGATATTGTAGTTTCCCGTTCTATTATTCCCGTCAATCATCAGTTGCGAAATTAAGATTCCAGTTACACTGGAGGCATTAATCACATTAACCCCGCTTGCGCCTGAAGCCACCTTTAACACCGTGCCTTTACCGGTACCAATGAGACTAGTGTTGTTATGCGGAACAATTCCCTTAAGGGTCTCGCCAGTTGTAGGAAGTTCTCCGTCCTCTAATGCTTCAGAAATATTATAGGTTCCCTCTAAAAGATAAACCGCGCCACCGCCTACGGGTAATTCATAAATCGCCCGGTTTATCATCACCTGGTCATCTGTCCCATCACAGACATAGTCTGCGCGGCTGACTCCATCCGGAGTATCTGAGGCTGCGACAATGCGGCTGGCCACTGTTTTTGGCCCGCCAAACGTCCTCCAAGTCACTCCGTCAAAATAGCGGGGATTTTTTTCTTGGGAATTATAAAACATCTCTCCTCTTAAAGGTGCCACAGGATAAGCAGTGAGATTACCGGCAAAAGTGACGGTATCAACTTTGGTGTTTCCTTTGACATTAAGATAGTCGTCCTCGCCAAAAAGTAGCCCGGAATTCACAAGGCACAAGGCACAAGGCACAAGGCACAAGGCAAATACTATCATCAAGAACTTTGGATTTTGACTTTTAAGCCGTAAGTTCATTTTATAAACCTGACATTAGAAGCTTTATCTGCTGATTAAAAAAATCCCGTAATTCATTCAAAGTAACCGGTTTTATCATTCTCGGCAAAACCGTTAAATCATTAATATACTTCATTGCCTGACATAGCCAATACTCATCTAAACCCAGATGTTTCTTTTTGGCAAAAGAGTGGACTTCCTCAAACCGCAAAATTTGCTTATCAATAAAATATATATCAACGAAGTCTTTCATATCGTGACGGTCAAAAAGCGCAGAAAACTTGTTGCAGGATATATCCAGAGAGTTATCTATATATATCTGGTAATCCTGATTGTAAATGATGGGCTTGAGCCGATAAGGGCTGTCTTGGGCAAAGTGTAACAGGGTTGTTTCGCCTTCTTTGGATGCAAGCATAATTTCAGTGAAGGTTTCAAAGGTGCGCCGGGGCTCAATAGAAAGAGACATTTTTTTCTCTAAATCTTTCAAAAAAGGCAAAACCTCCTTTACTGCTTCAGGAATCTCGGTGAAAAAATCCAAATCTTCAGAATAACGGTGCTGCAGGTAAAATGCGGACAGGGCAGTGCCGCCGGTAAGAAAAAATTTCTCTTTCAAGTTAGTCTTGGACAATTCCCTGATTAACTTTTCTTGAAGATTAGTGAGTATCTGCATATTTAAAATACCACTCCCAAAATTTTCTTATTTTTTGGGAAAGATTTAGGATAGGTAAATATTCTCTGATTGTATTTATGCCTATTCCACGCAGGTCCTCTATCGTTCCCGAACTTAATGCCCGTCCTATATACCATTTCCTAAACTCTTCTGTCTCGTATCTGCCTTTAAAATCATAATCCCAGATTAAGGTTTTATTTATCTGCATCTTTTTATAGCACTCTTCTTACATTTGGCTTAAGGGTCCACGGTTCAGGGTTCAAGGTTAATGCTTTAACCCTGTGCCATGAACCCTGTGCCTTGAGCCATTTCTAATTATCCGACCACCCCACCTCCACCCAAGCGCTTCCGTTCCAAAGCAAGGTAAGAGTATCATCTTGGTCTAGGATCCGCGGAAGAGGATTGTTTGGGTTAAAAATTATATTTGGACTACTATTTATAGTAACTGCGTAAGAAGACGATGCCCCTTCCAAAATAATGGTATCGCCGGATACCTTCCCATCAGAAATGGCTTTGACCCCAGGGTTATTTAATGTCACTGACGCCGAGGGATTCAAAGCAATATATCCTTTAGGACTTGTGGTTACTTCTAAAGGGGTCAAACTTACAGGAGCAACCACCACCCGCTCTAAGGTCATCTTCATTTTATCCGTGTATTTGGTGTTGGTGCCTTCGTCTTTTATTCTTCTATCATAACCACTGCCAATATAAGCTGCGCCGTCAATAAGGTTACTAATGAGGTAGTTATTATCAGAAATAGGGGCAATATCTGCGATGCGTATTCCATAATTTGAACTATCACCGGTCTCTTTGTAGATACGGTTGGAGGAAATGATGTTGGTGTTAGAATTGTTGTTTAATGCAATTCCATACAGACCGAGAGCATTGTAAATAATATTTCCGGTGATGGTATTTTTAGAAGAAGAAGCAAGTACATAAATACCGTAGGTATTACTATCTTGCATATTGTTGCCGGAAATTAGGTTTTGGGAAGAACTTTGAAGATAAATACCATACGTACCGCCTTGGATATTGTTGTGAGCAATGGTGTTGCTATCGGAGGTGTTGGTGCCGGTATAGGAAAGAAAGATTCCTACCGAAGTATTACCCTGGACATTATTGTTAGAAATGATATTACTATCGGAGCCAACAATATAAATGCCATAGCCCCCATTACCCTGGACATTATTATTGGCAATAACGTTGTTATTGTTGTTAGGGGTAGAAGACCAAAGATAGATGCCAGTGCTAACATTATCCTGCACATTATTGTTAGTAATGATATTATTAGAACAGTTGCCTCCCATTAGTATGCCATAAGGGCTATTCCGCAAATTACAATTACTAATGATATTATTAGAAGAAGAGCTAGTTATACAGATGGCGTGGTGCGCGCCACCTGTTGTTGTGCCGGCGATATTCTCCACCCAAACCTTATCAATCTTAGAATTAGTAACCGCATAAAAATATATACCCCAATCCTCTCCGCTACGCACTCCTCTGTCCCCATCAATCATCAGTTGAGAGATAAGAATTCTATTCACTGAGTAGGCGTAAATGACATAAAAATTAGTGTCCGCTACTACCTTTAATACCGTGCCCCTACCAGTGCCGATGAGGGCCTTTCCTGAATCATTTGGAGTAGTAGTGTTAAAATTTATTGAGCCATTAATCTTATAAGTTCCTTCTAAAAGATAGACTGCGCCGGGATTTGAACCCAGAGCATCAATGGCGGATTGAATATCTTTTTGGTCACCGCCTTCTATGCCGCCATTAGCTTCATCTATACCATTACAGACATAGTCTGTTTTGGGATTTGTGCATACCCCATCTGCGCAGGTAGTATCCAAAGAATCTGAGGCCGCCACAATTTTGGTAGCGACATATTTATCTCCGCCAACCAGTCTTTTCCAAACCGTTGTATCATCGCGGTAATAGAATTCATTCCCATCATCATTATAGTAAAGCTGGCCTTCTGTGGCATTGGCAGGCTCAGAGCCCTGGGGCTTAATCACCAAACCATAGCGCGGAGGGCCGGTATCCGCGCTCTTTACGGTTAAATCTCCGTCTACGGTTAATTTCTCCTCTGCCCCCAAAGGAAGAAAACTAAAGGCAAAGAAAAAGAATATTAATAGTCTAATTAGCCTCTGGTTTTTTAGCATCAAGAACCCCTACCAAAGCCTACCGCATTAGGAGGTATCAGTTTATTCTTATAGGTCAGAATTAAGCGTATATCTTTCAGCGCAAAGATGCGGTGGCCATTGCGGTCGCGCTGGACCTCGGGTATCTTACGGTGCTTAAACCACAAAAACAAGGTATTACGCGATACCCCGACCTGTTTTAATACTTCCTTGGTAGAATAAGATTTATTTTTCATTTTCCTCAATCTCCCCCTTTATAATAATATGTCTTAAGTATAACTAAGATGGAAGTTTATAACATAATTATAACTTTGTCAAGTAAAACTTTCATTAATGAAAGTTTTACTTGATTCTTGAGGCAATGTGCCGCAGAATCTAAAGGGAAATCTTTGGGCGTGAGGTGGGTTCTTTTATCTTCCGATAACCTGGGTAAGTTTCAGGATGGGTAAAAACATCGAGATGACAATGCCGCCGACTAACACCCCTAAGAAAATAATAATCACCGGCTCAATCATCGAAACCAGGGCGCTGACCGCGGTATCCACCTCGTCCTCATAAAAGGTGGCAATCTTATCTAACATTGCACCGATGTCGCCGGTCTCTTCTCCTACTGCCACTAAGTTCACCACTAAGGGAGCAAAAATGTTGCCTTCTGCCAAAGATTCTCCGATCTTTTCGCCTTTGCTTACCCGGTCGATTACTTTGTTTAGGGTGGCTTCGACAACCATATTTCCTGAGGTCGTGCTGCCAATCTGTAAGGCCGCCAAGATAGAAACCCCGCTTTTCAGCAGGGTAGATAAGGTGCGGCTAAAACGGGCAACGATGACCTTGCGCATCACGCTGCCTATCACGGGAAGGCGTAGTTTGAGCTTATCCTGGGCTAATCTGACCCGCGGTTTGTAACTCAAACTTTTTAAGGCGATAAACGGCGCTATTGCCAGCAGCAGAAAAACCAAAAAATATTTCCGCGACAGGTCGCTAACTTTAAGCACAATTTTTGTGATCAGGGGTAATTCCACATTTAAAGTGTCAAATATGCTTTTAAACCCCGGAATTACCTTAATAAAGATTACCGCGGTAATTGATATTGCCACCACGATGATAATGCTGGGATAAATAAAGGCAGACCTTACCTTATTGTTAAGCTTGCCAATGCCTTCTAAATATAACGCCAGGCGCTCCAAGATGGTATCCAATGCCCCGCTCATTTCTCCTGCCCTAATCATATTGATATAAAGCGGAGAAAATACCTTCGGATAACTTGCCAGCGCCTCCGAAAGGCTGGAACCGGATTCAATCTTGGCCAAGACCGCGGAAATAATTTCTTTTAAAGTACGGTTCTCTACCTGGGCAGAAAGGATATTCAAACCCCTGACCAAAGAAACTCCGGCCTTAACCAGGGCTGCTAATTGACGCGTAAAAACGACCAAATCCGCTAATTTTACTCTCCCGCTCTTCTTAAAGAAGCCGCCCTCTTTTGCCTCTTTGATGGAGATGATCACTAACTGGTCTTTCCTTAGGCTAGCAATTACACTGGGGCGGTCTTTGGCCTCAATTTGACCCTTAACTCTCTGGCCCGTATAATCACTGGCTACATAGGTAAAAACTGGCATCTTCTTCTCTATTCTTCGGGGGTAACGCGTAAGACTTCTTCTAGGGAAATTTCGCCGCTCAAGGCTTTTTCAATGGCGTCTTCGCGCAAGGTCTTCATTCCTTGGCGGTGGGCGTATTCGTAGATTTTAACCAAGGATGCCTTTTTTAAAATCAACTCGCGCAAATGGTCATCAAGCAGCAATGCCTCTACCACGGCTACGCGGCCAAAATAACCGGTATTATTGCAATAAGAACAACCCCTGCCCCGATAAAAGGTGGCCTTTGTCTCTTTAAAATCCGCTGGCAGGCCGCCAATATTGGCTAGGGAAACCTGCTGCGGCTCTTTGCATTTGGGGCAGATCTTACGGCAGAGCCTCTGCGCGGCAATCAGGGTCAGGGTCGAGGAGATTAAAAACGGCTCTACCCCCATATTCATCATCCGCACAATTGCGCTGGGCGCGTCATTGGTATGCAAGGTGCTTAAGATCAGGTGGCCGGTTAAGGCTGCCTTTATAGCAATATCTACGGTTTCAAAATCGCGGATTTCGCCGACCATCACCACATCCGGATTCTGCCTTAGGACCGCTCTTAAGATACTGGCAAAAGTAAGCCCAATCTCCGGCTTTACCTGAATTTGGGTAATCCCTTTCATCTGATACTCTACCGGGTCCTCAATGGTAATTAAGTTTTTTTCGGTATTATTGAGGCGATTTAAGAGCGCGTATAGCGTGGTAGACTTTCCGCTTCCGGTAGGGCCGGTCAAGAGAATCATGCCATGGGGTTTTTGGCTTGCTTTCTGGAAAGACTCAAAGGCATAGGTAGAAAATCCCAATTTTTCTAAATCCACCTGCAAACTGCCCTTTTCCAGGATACGCAACACCATCTTTTCGCCGGTAGCCAAAGGCAAAATGGAAACGCGCAGGTCTATATCGCGCCCATCTAATATAAGAGAGATCCTTCCATCCTGAGGAAGCCTTCTTTGGGTGATGTCTAATCTGGACATTATTTTAAGACGGGCAATCAGGGCAGGCTCATCTTTTTTTTCTGCCGCCGACTTTATTTCCTGCAAGACTCCATCAATGCGGTATCTTATCCTTAAGGTGCCAGGATACGGCTCAATATGGATATCCGATGCCCGTTGCTTTACCGCCCCAGCCAGAATGCTATTTACCATTTCTATAATCTCGGTGCTCTGGCTTAACTCGGCTATCTCGCTAATGTCTGTCTTTTCTTGCCCGGATATGGTCTCTAATTTAATTTTTTCTTCGGGGGAAATCTTTCTTTCGGCTATAGTCTTTTCTATATCAAACTCGCCATAATATTCCTCAATACTCTTGGTAATCTGTAAGGGGGTGCTCAAGACCAACTGGATATCTGATTTAGATACGGCCTTAATGCTATCCACAGCCACAATATCAAAAGGGTCGCTGATGGCCAAGGTAAGCATATCGCCAAACTTGGCTACGGGAATTATTTTGTAAGTGCGCGCGATTTGTTCGGGGACTGAGCGGATAACCTCCGGGGTAATCTTATAATTAGAGAGGTTAAGCACCGGTATGTCTAATTCTTTAGAAAAGGAGAGAATCTTATTTATCTCAACGTCCTCAGATAATCTATCCGTTTTATCCATATCCGCCAATTATGTTAATGAGGTTGCCCTTAAAACCTCTTCAATAGTGGTAATACCTTCTAAAACTAAACGAAATCCATTTTCTCTTAACTGAACCATGCCTTCACCTGCTGCGGCCTGGCGTATCTCTTTTTCAGAGGCGTTAGTAACAATCAATTCCTTAAGCGTAGAATTTAGTTCTATGCTCTCCGCGATAACTGTCCTTCCCTTAAACCCGGTATTGCCGCATTCACGGCAACCTTTTTTGTGGTAGAACAAAGTATCATCATTGATAACTAAATTATAGACCTTTAGTTCTTCTAAAATCGCCTTTGTAGGATGGTAGGCCTCTTTGCAGTGAGGGCAGAGCACGCGGATTAAAACCTGGGAAACAATCAAAAGACAAGACGAGGCAATCAGAAATGGCTCCACGCCCATATTTACAAATCTCACCAGAGCGCCGGAAGCAGAAGTGGTATGCAGGGTGCTCAGAAGAAGGTGGCCGGTCAAGGCGGCCTTTACCGCGATATCCGCGGTTTCAAAATCTCTTATCTCTCCGACCAAGATAATATTCGGGTCCTGTCTTAATATTGAGCGAAGAGTAGAGGCAAAGGTCAAGCCAATCTCTTCATGGGCGGCAACTTGATTTATGCCGTAGAGCTGGTATTCAACCGGGTCTTCTACCGTAACGATATTCTTTCCTATGGAATCAATGTATTTTAAGGCCGCATACAGGGTGGTGGTTTTTCCTGAACCCGTAGGCCCGCAGACCAGAATCATCCCAAAAGGTTTAATCAGATTCCGCTTAAACAACTCTACGGTGCGGGAATCAAAACCCAACTTATTAATATCCAGGGCAACCCTGGACTTATCTAACACCCTGAGGGCTATCTTCTCGCCCAAAGTGGAGGGGATAATCGCCACCCGAAAATCTATCTCTGAACCTTTACGGCTCAATTTAAATCTTCCGTCTTGAGGCAGGCGGTGTTCGCTAATATCCAAGCCGGCCATTATCTTTACCCGCGTAAGGACGCTATCCTGAAAAATCTTGGGCAGCAAAATATATCTATAGAGTATGCCGTCTATCCTATATCTAATCTGCAATTCTGTCTCTAACGGTTCAATTAAGATATCGCTGGCGCGCTGGTCTATGCCATCGGTAATAATCTTATTCACCGTGCGCACCAGAGGGTCCTGCTCAAGCAATCTCTGGGAAACCTCGGTGCTGGTATCCTTGTCTTTCTGGTCTTTATCCATAATCTTTACTCCTGTTTCTTACTGTAATAGCGCAAAATCATTTCTTCTAATTCTACGGGCGTGGTGAGAAAAACCTTCACCGTGCTATTGGTAAGTTTTTGTATCTGGTCAATAGTTACGATGTCTAAAGGGTTAACCATGGCCAGGGTAAGGACATCCTGAATTTTATCTATAGGTAAAACCTGATATTTTTTTACCAATGCCGCCGGCACTAAAGAGAGAACCTCGGGTTTTATGATACACTGGTTGATATCAATATAAGGATACCCGCCTTGAACCGCCAAGAAAATACAAAGTTGCTCTTTACCAATATATCCCAACTCCACCAGTATCTGGCCCAAGGGCTTACCTTTTTCTTTGCCATGTTGCAAGGCGAGGGCCTCTTGGAGTTGTCCTGAAGTAATCAGGCCTTTCTGCAATAATAACTCGCCGATTTTTGTTTTTACTCTTCTTATAGGGGACATCTTTACCTATATGCCTTAAGTCTTTTCAATTGCTCTTTGGCTAAAATAAGCATATCTCTGTCTTTTTCTTTCTTCAGCATCTCAAGGATAACCTCTGCGCTTTTTTCTGCGCCTATATCGCCCAGAGCGATAATAGCAGCGCGGCGGATAGAAGGATCCTTGTGGTCAAGGCAAGGCCGAAGCGCTTCAATCCAATCTTCTCGCTTCAAATATCCGGCTAGCTCAATTAAAGAAGGAGTGATATTGCCTTTCATCTGGGATAATCTTTCTTTAAATATATTGAGCACTGGTTCATCTTGTCCTCGCAATAAATCAGCGATGCCCTTTCTGATTAAGTATTCCCGGAAAGAATCGCCCCAAACAACGTTCTTCTGAGTGGCTAAGTTTATTAATATATCAATAAATCTATCGTTGGCAATAGAAAAAATATCTTTAAAAGCAAACCTTTTCTGCAGGGGGCTATTTACGATAATATAAATAAAGAGCTCTAAAAATTTCCCGGAGGAGATATCTCTAATAAAATTTACGATGAGTTCGTAGATCTGGGGGTTACGGCTCTCCTCCCATTTCAGTCTCTGCCCCAGAAGAGAAAGAAACTGTTGCATAATTAAACAATTTCTTTTAATCACTGGTTTCTCTATTTCTAAAATGATATTCTTTGCTGATTGTAGTTTAAGAGTAAATTCTTTAATCGTCTCCCCAAAAATACCTAAGATGCTGGCAAAAACCTTGGGGTCCACCTCAATATTCAACCTTTTCAGCAAGCCGTCTAACCTGCCCTCCAATTTTGCCTTATCTGCTTTATCATCCAAAAAAGGCGCCTTGATAAAATCAGTGGTTATTTTAACTAGGTCTTTACTCATTTTGGGCTCAACCTGGCCGCTTTTAACCAGGAGGTGATGGAAAATATTTTCTAAATCCTGGCTATTCTCTTTAGGGTCTAATCCTTCTAAAAGCGCCTTTATCTTTTCTATCTCTGCCTGGTAATATTTATCGGGTAGCCTGATAATCTGATTTATGCGTTTATCCAGAGGCAAATCTTCCCATTTTGTCTGGCCGTTGATAAAGGCGACGTCCTCTTTGGCCATATCTGCCTTTGATAATTCTGTGGCTAATTTTGCCAACACCTCTTTTTTTCTGGACTTATTAGTTAAGAGCTTATCTATATAATCCTTTAATACCAAGAGGTTTTCCTGGTTTTCCTTATACTCTTCAATAATCATATCTGCCACAACCTCATCCGGAGTAACCTCAATAATATCTGCTATTTGTTCCTGTCTTGATTCTTTTTCCAGAAATTGCGAGCGGATCATCTTATTTCTCAATGCCGGCTTTAACTCTAATATCACGCGCGCTAAATCTTTAGCATAATTACTTCGGCTCTCTGGCTCCTGGCCTAAAATCTCGTCGCTTATCTTTTCTAATGCTAAGGCAACACCCTTTGTTTCCTCTTCGGCTTTACCCTCCTTGACGGCAACGGATGCCGCATCCATAACGGTCTGGGCAAATTTTTTAGGCTCGCTCTCCATACCCTGAATAATTGCCTTTCTATCTACGTTGCCATGCTCAACCTTGCCCATTAAAAATTCCATCAGCATAACATCCCCAATTTTCTTTTTCTCAGCGAATTCCTTTACCGCCCCGCTGACCTGGACAAAACGAACTTCATCTATTTTAAGGCCTTTGAGTTTTTCTTTCTCTAAAATCTCGTTCCACCCACCCTTATCCGCGAGCTCGGCGTAGGATGCGTTTAAATATTGAATAAATTTATCCAGCCCCTCTTGGGCCAGGCCCTTTATAAAAGAGATAGTCTTGATATTGCGCTCCAACATCAGGGCTAAAAGATATTCGGCATTGGCCTGTTCTGTTTCTTTGGGCGAGATACGCTTGCCATTGATGACTAAACTTTTTTCTATCTCGGCCAAATTAAGGTGTTCAGCCTCCTGCCATATCTCATTTAAAATAGCATAAGCCTCTTTTGCGGCATTGGCCCTCATCACGCCGGCAGGATATAGCTGAAAACTTTTTATTGCCCCTTGAAAAGCGCGGATAAATCTAATTGCCTCCTTTAACATCTTATCGCCAAGGCTAGAGGCAGGCGCAATACCCTCTTCTTCAGTAATAATCTCTTTGGTCAGTTTATCTAAATATTCGGCTGCCTCGGCTGGCTTAAATATCTCGGAAGCTTTTTCAAGAAACATGGTGTTGTATTCGGCTGCCTTCTCTTGCCGGGGCGCCTGGCTAAAATGAAGCGCTATTCCACCCGCCGCATTATAGGGATTATCTTTATGTTTTCCTGCTATGACCTGGCCGACCTTGTAATGCAGAAGGTCGCGTTGTTCATCGCTCAATTCGTTATACAATAAATTCTGTACGTTTTTATTGATGAAACCGAAATTTCCCTTGGGCTCTAACTCATCCACGAGGCGTATCTTTCTCGCCCGATTTAGAAGCTCCAGCATCAGTCCTTCGTCCTTGTTATCAATCTTCTTTAAGATGTCTGCTGAAAAATCGTCTCCGATAACCGCGGCCTGAACAATCATTTCCTTGGTCTCTTCATCCAAGTTTTTCAGCCTCTTTTTAATCACTTCTTCCATAGAAAAAGGTATATCCTGGCCGGAAAAACCCTTTCTTATTTGCCAACGATTGTCTTGATAAAAGATAACCGCGTTTTCCACTAATGACTTAAGCATCTCTTCAATAAAAGAAGGATTGCCCTTGGTAGCATCGTAAATCAACTCACAAAACCCCTCCTCTAGCCCTATGCCCGGGAAAATCGCCTCAATCATCAAAGACGCGTCTTCCAAAGAAAAATTTATTAATTTAAGATGGGTAAAATTACTATTGAAATGAATATCTTCCCAGAGGTCGTTAAAATCGCCTTGCTTAGGTATAATCTGTTTATATTTGTCTTCGCAAAAGGAACAGGCGATAAATATCCTTTTATTTTTCTCTTGCTTGCTTAAATAACGCAGGAGTTCAAGGCTGGCCTTATCCGCCCAATGGATATCCTCAAAAGAAATCAATACGGTAAAGGCCTTATTCAATTCGATTAAAAAATCCAGAAATGACTTAAACAACAAAAATCTGGTGTTTTTATCCTTTTGTTGTAAATTAACCGGCCCTTTTGCCGAATAAGAGAGGGAAGGGACAATGCGGCCTAATTCAGCCAATTCCAGAGGAGTAATTTTAGAAAGAAGATTAAGGATTTGAGGATTATCTGCGCCTATTTTATCAATATAGGCGGATATTCCATTAGCAAAGAGATAATAGGGGTCTGGCGTATGCATAGAAGAAGAACGGCAATTTATAACCGCTGCCCGATCCCGGACATAATTATATAATTCATTCAATAACCTGGTCTTGCCCGTGCCTGCCTCTCCGGAAATAAAGGCCACGTGTAATAGGTTAGATTTGACCACCGCTGTATCAAAGATATGTTTTAACCTGCCTAACTCTTCCTGTCGGTCGATGAATGCCGGGCAGGGAAAAGAATCCATAGCCACCAGATAACTTGTCGCCTCCAGCGTCACCTCTTTGCCTAAAGAAAGCCTGTTTCTACCCTTTTGTTTGGATAGATAAAGCGCCTTATCCGCCAGGTCTAACAGCCTATCCATTTGGTCGGTATCGGCAGGATAGACAGCGCAACCTACGCTTATAGTAAGGCGCATATCCTGATTGTCTTTTCCCTTAAATATATTTTTGGCTATCTCTTCAATAAGCCGATTGCCCAATATCTCGGCCCGGCTTTTATCCGCAGCGGGCAAGATAAGCATAAATTCATCTCCGGCATATCTGATGACCATATCGGTTTGCCGCACAAACTTTTTTAGCATCACCGCTAACTGCTTTAAGACTTCATCTCCGCAAAGATGGCCGTAGGTATCATTAATGGCCTTAAAACCATCTAAGTCGAGCATAAAAATAGTCAAAGGGTAATTGCCTAATTTTGCTCTTTGTATTTCGTCGGGAAAAAACTTAAAAAGATAATATTGGTTGAATAATCCGGTGAGGGGGTCAATAAAGGTGGGTTCTTCAAAGCGGATATCTCTAGCTTCTTCCTTGGGAAGGCCCTGCTGATTATCCATATTTTTTCATTATACCATATAACTACCCGCTATCAAGCCAATTTCGCGCTATAACTTATAGCCAATCTTACGCAAAAATTCTTTGCGCCAGGCTATATCTTCCTCGGACTCAATTCCTTTGGGTTTTAAACCATCCACAACCCCTAATATCCCCCGGCCCATATCCGTCTCTACAATAATCACTTCTACGGGATTAGCCGAGGCGCAGTATATGGCGCAGACCTCCGGGATAGATTTAATGGCATTTAAGACATTTATCGGATACGCATTCTTCATAAATACCAGAAAACTATGGCCGGCGCCAATCTCTAAGGCATTATCTTGCGCTATTTTTTTTAATTCCGGGTCATTGCCTTGCGACCTTACTTTACAGGCGCCCGAGGATTCCACGAATGCCAAACCAAACTTTATGCCCCCAACACTATTAACCAATGCCTCATATAAGTCCTCTACGGTCTTAATAAAATGGCTTTGGCCCAAGATTACATTTACTTCATCGGGTTTTTTAATCTTCACTAATTTTAACTCTAACATAGCGCCCTTCCTCCTTCATTTAATATTTATCTTACGAAAAGCCACAACATCAACAGGCAACATCCCTCTATATGATTTCAAAGAGACCAGAATAAACTCGGGGTCTCCTAAGACCCATAGCGGCACGCGCAAAATTAATCCAGAGGAATCCAAGCCTACAGATACCCCGTGTGTTTTAAGCATTGATTTTTTATCAAAGACTTTAATCTTATTATTTCTGACAATAATGCGTATCTTGGGCATCTGGGCAAAGGCTGTCTTAGCGCTATAACCAAAAAAATAAAATATTGCGCTAAATTTACGGTCAATTTTTTTTGTTTTATTTATACGCGCTAAAAGGAAATCCCCTAAAAGGCCGTAACTGACCTGGCCGTCAGCCTGAAGGAGAACGCCCTGTTTTTTTAATTCCCCCTCGGGATAATCTCCAAATAATTCATTTTTGCGGGCAAAAGATAAGAGATAAAATGCGCTGGATTCCGTCTGGCTTTTGTAAGAAAAAACCGCCTGATATTTTTTGTCCAGTTGCCCTCGGCTTAATTTATATTGGAACCAGGAAATCTGGGAGTCTAAAAACTGTTTCGGCGGCAGCAACGGTAATTCTGGATGGTAATGCCGAGGCAGGGGCCA
Organism: uncultured Planctomycetales bacterium; assembly: GCA_964354585.1. GTDB lineage: Bacteria > Omnitrophota > Gorgyraeia > Gygaellales > Profunditerraquicolaceae > CAYHAI01. The sequence continues at coordinate 1,032 of CAYHAI010000017.1, read as the reverse complement.
ACCCAGGCAATGAATAAGATAGGGATAAATCCTTGGCCAAGGCAATTCTTTATGCAAATCGCTAAGGGCAATCTGTAAAAATAAATAGAACGCTTTATGGTCTACATTTGTATCCGCAGGATGCGAAACAAAAATCTTATTTGGTTTGCAGGTTAAAAGCACGCTCTTTAAATCATTGAGGATACTTTCTCCTTTATAAGGCGCACCATATGAGAGGTTTTCCTTATACGGCACGCAAGATATCCGGGTTAATAAACTTTTAAAGGGTTTGCTACTTTGCCAGTAACTGCTAAATATCGCGAATGTCCCAAAATCAGGATAACCCAAAAATATAAGGTTCTTCTCATTTAAGCCCAATAACTTCATCGCCTTTATGGCTTCATACTTACGCACTTCGCCCATATGGATAAACTCGCCTTTCTTTAAGGTAAGCCTTTTCTCATAAACAATAAAGGCAACTTGATTATGGTCGCCGTTGGTCAGATATACCACATTAACAGGCGCCCCTACCCTCACCGCCTCTTGAATGATGCCGGCGCAACCTATAGTTTCATCGTCAGGATGGGGGACAAGGACAAGAATGCGGTCAGTCTTTTTTAAGGGCGCAAGATTTGTAATATCGGATAATTGCGGCGATACGGACTGCGCATAGCCATAATGCGCGCTCAAAATAAGAAAAGCCAGAATAAAAAATAATTTTTTTGCCATATATTTTTATTCTATCATATAAGTTTAACTAAAGCAAAACAAAATGTTTGAATTATCCATTAAACCAAGATATAATTAGAATTATGGATAGTATAGAACAACATTATAGCCGTATCCGCTATGTATTGATCTTAGTCTTGGCTTTTAATTGGGCGGTTGCCATTGCCAAGATTATCTACGGCTTAATCAGCCGATGCACAAGTATGACTGCCGACGGATTCCATTCCTTATCAGACGGCACCTCAAATATTATCGGCCTGATTGGTATTCACTTTGCCTGCCAGCCCAAAGATATTGACCATCCTTACGGCCACAAAAAATATG
>CAYHAI010000016.1:0-10784 GCA_964354585.1 uncultured Planctomycetales bacterium | reverse complement strand
CCGAGCGGCTCAAGGCGGTCTATGACAAAGCGCATCCCCGGGCTTAGCAGTATTATATATAGTATGCTGTGGATAACTAAAAGTAAAATTCATTCGCTATGTTTATATTTTATGATTTAATATTTTTGCTAATCGTAATTATTTATCTGCCAATTTATTTATTCCGCAGGAAATTTCACCGCGGATTTCTTTCGCGTTTCGGAATATTGCCCAAGGATTTGAAATTAGACCAGCCCATTTGGGTGCATGCGGTAAGTGTAGGCGAGGCTATTGTTGTGCGCGGCCTAATCAGTGAATTAAGAAAGGCCTACCCAGAGAAAAAATTCTTTATTTCTACGGTTACCACCACGGGAAATAAAATCGCAAAGACTATTGTTGGAGATAGCGATTTCGTTACTTATCTTCCTTTGGATTTTAGTTTTATTGTAAAGAGCGTGCTGAATAAAATTAGGCCATCCTTGCTTATTCTTGCGGAAACCGAGATCTGGCCGAATTTAATCTCATCTTTGGCAACACGTAATATACCTATAATAGTAGTAAACGGCAGAATTTCTGACAGTTCTTTTCGTGGCTACTTAATGATAAAATTTTTATTAAAATTCATTTTAAATAAGGTTAGTTTATTTTGCGTGCAAAGCCAGCGCGATGCTCAAAGGTTAAGCTGCTTAGGAGTTTCTTCTGACAAGATAAATATAACTGGGAATATGAAGTTTGATGTCACTGACTACACTGATTTTAGAAGAAAACCAGGTTTAATAAGTCCTAAAGAAAAGCTTTTGGTGGCGGGCTCAACTCATCCTGGCGAAGAAGGGATTATTTTAAATGTTTATCAAGGATTAATTCGGGAGTTTCCGGATTTGAGGCTTTTAATTGCCCCGCGTCATCCGGAGAGAGCCAAAGACATAGAGAAAATTGTAATTAAATATGGCTTTATGCCTTTTGGGATTAGCCAATTAAACGGGCAAACGGGCGAACAGGCGAACAGGCAAACGGTTTTTATCTTAGACACCATTGGTCAACTTATAAATTATTACGCTATTGCCGACATTGTCTTTGTGGGTGGTAGCCTGGTCAAAAAAGGTGGCCACAACATTTTAGAACCAGCATTCTTAGGAAAGCCGATTTTATTCGGTCCGCATATGTTTAATTTTTGCGATATCGCTGAGCTGTTTTTAAAAAATCAGGCCGCGATATTGGCACATAATCCACGAGAACTAAAAGAAAAGATAAAGGATTTATTAAACAATTCTTCCCGCGCAATGCAATTATCTTGGCGCAGCAAGAAACTTATTTTAGAGAATCAAGGCGCAACCCAAAGAAACCTTAATCTTATAAAAAATCTATATGCAAGAATATCTTTATAATTTAGCCACGGATAAATATAGGGGGCTTATTCCCAGCGCAATTAAGGTCCTTCTATTTATATTATCTCTTATTTATGCTTTGCTAGTCAGGATTTTAGTTTTATTTTCTCGCCTTAAGCCTCACCGCCTAAATTGTAAGGTTATCAGCGTAGGTAATATTACTTTAGGTGGCACTGGTAAGACTTCCTTAGTAGAGTATATTGCCCGATACCTAAAACAGCAGGGTCGTAAGGTAGCAGTTTTAAGCCGCGGATACAAAAGAAAAACCACGGACCACGGACCACGAACCACGAACCACGAAATAATGGGCGATGAGCCATATATGTTGTCTAAGAAATTATTTGATATCCCGCTCATTGTCGATACAAATAGAATCCGGGGGTCAAAAGAGGCAATAAAAAAATACGGAGTTGATACAGTAGTATTAGACGATGGATTCCAGCAGTGGAAGATAAAGAAGGACTTAGATATCGTTACTATTGACGCAACCGAGCCTTTTGGTAACCAATATTTGCTGCCGCGGGGTATCTTACGCGAGCCTTTGTCTTCACTTAAACGCTCAGATGTATTTATTTTAACCAAGACCAATCTCAATCCCGACATCCAAGAGATAAAAGATTTTCTTACTCAGATTAATCCCCAAGCAGCGATTTTTGAAGCTATACATAAACCTTTAGGATTTTATAAGATTAGTCAGCCAGAGGAATTATTCAACCCAGAGATATTACAGGGGAAAACCGTAACTTTATTTTCGGGTATTGGCGATCCCGATTCATTTGAAAATTTAATTTCTAGTTTAGGTATTAATATCGGTTTATCTTTTAGATTTCCTGACCACTATAATTATGCACAAAAGGATTTAGATAAGATTATCTCCAGTTCCAAGAATAAGAATATAGAAACAGTTATTACTACCGAAAAAGATGCAGTAAGATTTTACGAACCACGAACCACGAACCACGAACCACGAATTTTAGTCCTACGCATTAAACTTGAGATTAAAAATGAACAAGAATTCCATAATCGATTACTGCAGTTGTATTCTGGTTAGACTATTTGGGCCGCTCATCAGAACTCTACCTTTGGGCTTGAGCCTGTTTTTAGGCAGAAGATTAGGCGATTTACTTTACTATTTTGGCCTGGAGCGTAAAGCAATTGCTTACGCCAATATTAAGACAGCGCTGGGAGATAAATTATCGCCTCGCCAGTTATCGCGCCTTACCAAAGAGTCCTATCGTGCCTTTGGCCAGAATCTCATTGAAGTATTTTTTATCCCCAGAGTAAATAAAGAATATATGCATAAATATATTGCCATCGAGGGGTTAGATTATATAGAGGAAGGCTTTAAAAAAGGCAAGGGCGTAATTTTTTTGGCTGTTCATGAGGGTAGCTGGGAACTTTCTAATATTATCTGCGCCAATTTAGGCCTTCCTTTTCTTTTATTTGTGCGCCAGCAGCGCTATCCGCGTTTAGATAGGTTGCTCAATACATATCGTCTCCAGAAAGGTTGTAAAATTATCCCGCGCAAAAATGGAATACGGCAGGTAATCCAGGCGCTTAAAGATAATCAGGCCATCGGAATGACTGCGGACCAGGGAGGAAAGAGCGGCATTCAGGTTAAATTTTTAGGGCACGATGCCTCTATGCCCTGGGGGACGGTGAGGCTGGCTTTAAAATACGGCGCTACCATTATCCCCGCTTTTTATACCCGGGTAAAAGGGCCTTATCTTAAAGTTTTTGTTGAACCACCTTATCAGATGAAAAAAACCGGAAATTTAGAGAAAGATATAACTGATAACTTACAAGCCTTAGTCCATATCTTTGAGAAATATATTTTAAAGTACCCGCAGGAATATCTCTGGTCTTATCGGATATGGAAATATGCAAAAGAAAAGAATATCCTTATCTTAGGTGACGCAAGAACCGGGCACCTCAGGCAATCTCAGGCAATAGCAAATATAATCAGTAATTACCTTCAAGAAAAAGGCATAAAGACCAAAGTGGATATTGCAGAAGTAGAATTTAAGAGTAAATTTGCCCAAACCGCATTGACCTTTAGTAGTTGTTTAGCTGGTAAATATTATTGTCAAGGTTGCCTATGGTGCCTGAAGACATTTTTAAGAGAAGATGTTTATAAGTTTTTGTCAAGCCGCAAGCCCGATGTGGTAATCTCTTGCGGTTCATCGCTTGCGCTGGTTAATTATGTAGTCTCTCGGGAAAATCTGGCTAAATCCATAGTCATTATGCGGCCCTCGGTTTTAAGCACGAGGAGGTTTGACTTGGTGGTTATGCCCAGGCACGATAGCCCGCCAAGAAGAAAAAATGTGATAATAACCGACGGGGCATTGAATTTGATAGATGAGGAATATTTGAGGGAGCAATCAGTAAAGTTAAGTCAGGTTCAGGGTTTGGGTTTTAGGGTTCAGGGTTTTTGTATTGGTTTGTTAATCGGGGGCGATGCAAAGGGTTTTCGTTTAGAAAAAGAGACGATATCAGAAGTTATAGAGCAGATAAAATCTATAGCGGGAAAATTTAATGCCGATATTTTAGTTACGACCTCAAGGCGCACATCGAAAGAGATAGGGGAGTTAGTAAAACAAGAATTCCAAGATTATCCCCGTTGTAGACTATTGATTATTGCCAATGAAAAAAATGTTCCTGAAGCGATAGGCGGGATATTGGGTTTAAGCCAAATTATCATCACTTCTGCGGAAAGTATTTCAATGATTTCTGAGGCAGTAAGTAGCAAAAGATATACCTTAGTTTTTAAATCACCCGGAGTAAGTAAAAAGCACCAGAGATTCCTTAAATATTTTGTGAAAAATAAATATGTATATCTAAGTCAAGCGCAGGGTTTAAGTAAGGCCATTGAGGATATTTGGTTGAAGAAACCGCCAATTTATAACCCAAGAGACAACCTGTTAGTTAGCGAAGCGATAAAGAGAATCTTATGAACATTCTACAAATTCTACCTGAACTTAATGTGGGCGGAGTGGAGACCGGAACGCTGGATTTGGCTTGGCATCTAGTCAAATTTGGGCATAAGGCAGTGGTAGTTTCCAATGGCGGAGAACTAGTCAAAGAATTGGAATCGTCAGGCGCAATTCATTATCAATTGCCCGTGCATAAAAAGTCTATATTGGTAATGTTTAAGATGATTCCGCGCTTAGTAGAGATAATTAAAAAAGAAGAAATAGATATTGTCCATGCGCGCTCGCGGGTTCCGGCCTGGATTGCCTATTTTGCCACGCGCAAAACCAATACTATATTTATTACTACCTGCCATGGGTATTACAAAAAACATCCCTTTAGTTATATCATGGGTTGGGCAAAGCGAGTAATTGTTTTAAGTAATGTTATCGGCCGGCATATGGTGGATGATTTTGGAGTTCCTCACGAACATATCAAGTTAATACCGCGCAGCGTGGATTTAGAGAAATTTAAATATACAACTCCGGATAAGAAAAGAAGACAAGAATTTAACGTAGGCATAATCGGAAGGATTACCCCTCTTAAAGGGCATTTAGATTTTATTAAGGCCATGGCCAAGGTGGGCAGGATAGTCCCCCACCTTAAAATCTGGATAGCCGGAGACGCGCCAGAATCTCGCCAGAACTATAAAGAGCAAGTGCAGGTTTTGGTAAAGAGATTAGGCCTTTGGCATGCCACTCAATTTTTAGGCACCCAGAGGGAAATACCGGCGATTTTGTCACATTTAGACCTTTTAGTGCTGGCTACCACGACGCATGAGGCCTTTGGCCGTGTAATTGTGGAAGCGCAGGCAAGCGGCGTTCCGGTGATAGCCACGCGCGTAGGCGGCGTAGTTGATATAATTGAGGATGAAAAAACAGGCTTGCTTATTCCGCCAGCCGACCCTCAGGGTATGGCCGAGGCAGTAATAAAAATATATAAGGATAAAGAATTGGCAAAGTATTTAGCAGAAAATGCCTATAAAAAAGTAAAAGAAAAATATAATGTAGAACTGATGGTAAAGAATACACTGGATGTTTATCAGGAGGCGCTTGGGAATTTTAAAATTTTAATTATTAAATTTAGTTCGCTCGGCGATATTATTTTATCTACCGCTGGCCTAAGGGCAATAAGAAAGAAATTCCCAGATAGATATCCCGAATGTAGCGTCTCTTCGAAGAATTTCTTCGGGATGCCGAAGCAAAACTTTTCCAGTAACTGCATTCGGCATAGGATTAGTTTTCTCGTAGGAGAGGAATCAAGAGACGCGCTTTTAAGGTGCCCTTATATAGACGAATTATTGGTTGCCGACCTTAAAAATAAGGATAAAGGCCTACGGGGCATGTTAAATTTGGCAAGAATTTTGCGGAAGAAAAACTTTGATTTAGTGATTGACCTGCAGAATAACCGCAAGAGCCACTTTTTATCCTTTTTAACCTTAAGTTTAAATCGTTATGGCTATGATAATGGAAAGTTTGGATTTTTGCTGAATCATCGCATAAAAGACGAGAAGCCGGCTATTGACCCAATAACTCACCAATTTAGAATTCTAGCCATGTTGGGTATAGATTCAAAAGACACACAACTTGAACTTTGGCCTTTGCAGGAAGACCAGCGCTATATCGATGAATTCTTAAATTCACAGTGGTTAAGCGCAAATCAAAAGATTATCGGGATAAATATAGGCGCAAGTCACAGGTGGAAGACTAAAAATTGGCCCTTGCATCACATCGCTAAACTCTGCGAAGAATTAGGCCAGCGGGATATGCGGGTGGTAATTACAGGCACGGAAAAAGATTTAGGGGCGGCAGAGACACTGATAAATATGGTTAAAAATATAAGGCCCATTAATGCCTGTGCGAAAACAACGGTTAATCAATTAGCCTGTTTAATTAAAAGGTGCGCTCTTTATATTTCGCCGGATTCGGCGTCTTTACACATTGCTGCCAGCCAAAATATACCTTTTATTGCCCTATTTGGCCCTACCGATCCGCTGCGGCACCTTGTTCTGGGCAAAGAATATACGTTGATTAAAAAAGATTTACCTTGTAGCCCTTGTTATAAACCAAAATGTAACACTAAGAAATGCATGGAGTTGATAAAGCCGCAAGAGGTATTGGAGGCAATTGAGAAACTATTAAAATGAATATTTTATTTATAACCAATCATCTGAATATCGGTGGCATTACGAGTTACATCTTGACTTTAGCCACCGGCCTCAAAAAAAGAGGTCACAACATATATGTTGCCTCCAGCGGCGGAAGTTTGCTGCCGAGATTTATGGAAGAAGGTATAAACTATATTTCCATACCGATCAAGACAAAGAAGGAAATTAGCCCTAAAATTTTAGCCAGTTTGTTTAAATTAAAAGATGCGGTAAAAAAATACCGCATTGATGTTGTGCATACAAATAGCCGCACGACCCAGGTCTTAGGATGCCTCTTGAGTAAGAAGGCCGATATTGCGCATATTTCTACCTGTCATGGCTTTTTCAAAAAGAGACTTCTGCGCAAACTTTTTCCTTGCTGGGGACTGAAGGTTATCGCCATAAGCGAAGAGGTAAAGAAACATCTCGTAAAAGATTTCGGCGTTAAAGAAAAAGATATAAGGATTGTGCATAACGGTATCGACGTAGAGAGATTCGGACGATGTACGAAGTACGATGTACGAAGTACGAAGGAAAACCTTGGTTTAAGTGATGGTCCAGTAGTCGGCATTGTAGCCCGCCTCTCCGATGTAAAAGGCCATATCTATCTTATTGAAGCAATGAAGGACGTTTTAGCCAAGATTCCAGATGCGCAACTACTGATTGTAGGCGATGGAAAGGAAAAGCGAGCATTAGTAAAATTAATTAACGATTTAGGAATAGAAAAAAATGTTTTTTTAGTCCCCTCAGTTACAGAAACAAACGAGGTTTTATCAGTAATGGATGTATTTGTATTGCCTTCCCTGAAGGAGGGTTTGGGTTTGGCGCTGATAGAGGCAATGGCCTGCGGTTTAGCAGTCATTGGTTCAGATATAGGCGGGATAAAAAGTTTAATCCAGGATGGCAATAATGGCTTATTAGTAAGACCAGCGGATAGAGTTTCTTTATCTAAAGCAATATTGGAACTGCTTGGCGATGCTAAAAAGAGAGAATACTTTGGTAATAACGCCAGAGATTTTATTGGTAAGAATTTTTCTCAGGAAGAAATGGTTACCCAGACACAGGAGGTATATTCGGAATGCGTAAGCTTAAAACAATAATTATTGTTTTTGGGGCAATATTTTTAGCCGGATTTTTACTGGCAAATTTTATGCAGCGAAGATATGTGGTGCCGATATTGATGTATCATTCCATAAACCCTGTAGAAAATCCGCCTATGAAAAGATTAATTGTCTCGCCGCAGACTTTGCAGCGGCAGATGCGTTTTTTAAAAAATAACCACTATAATGTTTTACCTTTAGAGGCAATAGCGGATTTAATCAGAGAAAAAAAGAAAATTCCGCCACGCACTCTGGCCATAACCTTTGACGATGGCTATAAAGATAATTATATTTATGCCTTCCCTATATTAAAGAAATATAATCTACCGGCAACGATGTTCATTATCATTAATGAAGTAGGAAGGCCACAAAACGATAGATTAAGTTGGGATGAGATTAAGACGATGCAGGATTTGGGGCTAATTACTTTTGGTAGCCACGCTCTGGGGCCAGAACCATTGATAAATATTAAATCCCAAGATGGCTTAAAGAAAGAAATATTTGATTCAAAGAAAATATTAGAAGAGAAATTAGCAAGTAAAGTAACCACCTTTAGTTATCCGGGAGGAAGATTTAACGACGAGATACGACAATTAGTTATAGATGCCGGATATAAACTAGCCGTGGCTACTTCTCCGGGAAATAAATTCTCTAACGATGATATATTTGTCCTAAAGAGATTAAGAATTTCTCAACCGTCTAATAATTTATTTATTTTTTGGATTAAGGCCTCGGGATTTTATACTTCCTTAAAGGAACGTCGCAATGCCCGCTAAACGCATAGTTATATTTAATGTAAATTGGTTAGGCGATGTATTGTTTTCTACCGCCACCATTAGAAATATCCGGCGCAATTTCCCCGATAGTTTTATCGCCTCTATTATACCCAGCCGTTGTTATCCGGTTTTAAAAGACAGCCCTTATTTGGATGAGATCATTATTTTTGATGAAAAAGACCGGCACAAAAGCGCCTTGGCAAAGTTAAAATTTGTGCAATTTATCAAAACCAAAAAATTTGATACAGTATTTTTATTGCATCGTTCATTCACTCGCGCGCTTCTTTGCCGCCTGGCAGATATTCCCCAAAGGATTGGTTATCAGACAAAAAAGCGCGGTTTTCTTTTAACCACGAAGATTAAGCCGCCTAAGAGGGATACCTTGCATCGGATAGATTGTTATCTTAATCTCATCGAGAAGGCAGGCCTAAGAATTGAAGATAGATACACTGATTTCTTTATCGGCGAGGAAGAACAAAAATTTACTGAGGAATTCTTGAATAAGAATTCTATAGATAAAAAGGATTTTTTATTTGGGATAAATCCCGGCGGCAATTGGTTGCCTAAGCGTTGGCCGAAAGAATACTGGGCAATATTGGCTGATAAGTTGATAAATAAGTACAAGGCCAAAATTATTATTACGGGCAGTCACAATGATTTATCCTTCGCCAATGAGATTAAAACTTTAATGAAGGCAAAGCCTATTATAGCCTGCGGCATATTTAATCTAAAACAATTAGGTGCTCTATGTAAAAGGTTGGATTTATTTATCACTGCGGACACCGGGCCTTTGCATATTGCCAATGCCGTCGGCGCAAAAAAAATAATTGCCTTGTTTGGCCCAACCAGTCCTTTAGTCACCGGCCCATACCCAATGCATAATGTAGTTATCCTGCAGAAAAAAGTGGGCTGCCAAGTTCCCTGCTACGTAAGACGCTGTCTTGACAACCAGTGTATGAGGGCAATTACTCCTGATGATGTTATCAATGAAATCAGAAAAGTCGTAACTCAATGAACAAAATTCTTTTTATTACCTTAAGCAATATTGGCGATGTTATCCTGACTTTGCCGGTTTTGGATTCTTTAAGAAATAGTTTCCCTCAAGCAAAAATTACGGTAATGGTCGGGCCACGGCCAAAAGAAATTTTTGAGAATAACCCCAATATAGAAAGATTAATTATTTATGATAAACATTCAAAGTTAAAGGAGAAGATAAGATTACTTAACGAACTAAAAAGAGAAAATTTTGATATAGTAGTTGACCTGCGCAACAGTTTTTTGGGCGTATTCCTTTGCGCTAAATATAAGACTTCTCCATTTCATCTCATCCCAAAAAATATAAGGCATATGAAGGATAGACATCTTTGTCGGGCTCAAGGCTCAAGGCTCAAGGATCAAGGCGAAACACGTTTAATTACAAAAAACGTTTCTTTGTATATTGAGTCTGAAGACGAGGAATATATCGACAATATATTGAAGGAAAGCAATATAAAGGAATCTGATAATGTGGTAGTTATTGCGGCAGGTGCGCGTAGTCATATCAAGAGATGGGCAAAAGAGAAATTTGCGGAGTTAATTTCATCGCTGATAAAAGAATTTGGAGTAAAGATAGTTTTGGCAGGAGATAAAGACGATATTTCCATTAACAAATACATCGCGGAATATTTGCGCTATCCAGCGATAGATTTAACTGCAAAGACAACGATAACCCAACTTGCCTATTTGTTAAAGAAAGCAAGACTTCTCGTTACTAATGATAGCGCAGTTTTGCATTTGGGCAGTTACTTAAATATTCCCACGGTGGCAATATTTGGCCCTACAAATGAAGTAAAATATGGCCCTTGATCAGACAATTGCGCGGTAGTAAAAAAAGAAATATTTTGCCGTCCTTGCGCAAAGGCACAATGCAGGTTTGGTACTTTAGAGTGTATGGGAATGATAAGGGTAGAAGATGTATTAAGACAGGTAAGAAACACGTTAAATCCCAAATCCCAAATCCCAAATCCCAAATCCCAAATCCCAAACCAATACAAAAGGATACTTATTGTGCGCACCGATAGAATCGGGGATGTGTTATTATCCACTCCGGCAATTAAAGCATTAAGGGATAATTATCCCGATGCTTATATTGCGATGATGGTTTCGCCTTATGCCAAAGATATAGTGGAAGGCAATCCTAACCTAGACGAGGTAATTATTTATGATAAAGACAGCAAGCATAGAACTTGGGGTATGTCCATTAAATTTGCGCTTAATTTAAAGAAAAAGAAATTTGATTTGGCTATGGTTTTGCATCCGACAAATCGGGCGCATCTGGTAACTTTTCTTGCTGGCATACGCCGAAGAGTTGGTTATGGCCGAAAATCAGGATTTTTGCTGACTGATAGAATAAAACATATTAAACAATTAGGCGAGAAACACGAATTAG
>CAYHAI010000015.1:0-3886 GCA_964354585.1 uncultured Planctomycetales bacterium | reverse complement strand
TAGCATAACCTTTTTTATACAATTCAATCGCATATTGTACCCTTTCTTCGTATCCCTGTCCAGCCTTACCTGATTCACCCACGCCTCCTGCGAAAATAACAATACAGTCTGCTTTTTCCGGCACCTGTGAAATTTTTAAAGGACTTGCTAAAAACCAGACCAAAGGCGTATAAAATAGTAAAATATAAATGCACAAAAATATAGAAGTTACCTTGATAGCTTTTCTTCGCCCTCTTCTATATAACTTTAAAAAGTTTTTTTTCCAGTCCAGCGATATTTTTGATTTTTTCCCGATTTCCTCTTTTATTAAATCGCTCATCTGCGCAATTTTCCTATCCCAACTATTCTGATCTGCCGCAGCTATACGTTTCTTAGCCAATGCTTCATTGGAATCATTAAGCGCCTGAGGTATATAATTTATAAATTCCTCATTGGTTTTGCCGCATAAAACCAAATTATTATTTTCTCTGTTAAAATTTATAATCTCAGGCAAACATGTAGCTACCACAGGTTTACCCAACGCATGGTATTCGTTTAATTTAGTAGGATATACATTCTTAGTATAATCCGTAATCAAATAAGGTATTATTCCAACATTAAAACTATTTACATAATATGGAATCTCGCTATGCTCCTTTTTGCCTAAAAAATAAACATTTTTGAGGCCTGTCAACAAAGAAATATCCGTCTGTATGGGGCCGATAAAAACAAAAGAATACTGTGGATATCTTTGGGCTGTTTCCTTTATTAAGTTTTGGTCAATCCATTTATGCACTCCGCCGACATAACCGATAATCGGCTTTTTTATATCCTTAATTTCTTCAGGGTATAAATTTTTTAACCGTATTTGCTCGAACTTTTTAAAATTTACTCCAAAAGGGAAGAGATAAACTCTACCATTATAAGCAGAGCAATAGTCATAAAGCGCTTTTGACGTTACAAATACTAAATCCGCTCTTTGCAATAATTTCATTTCTGATTTCTCAATCTTTTTTGCAGAAGCAGAGCTGACTTTAAAATTATCGATACAGTAATAAACAACTATTTTGTTATTTAAGTTATCAATTATGCCTATGCTTAAAGGCGTAGGCAAAAATACCCAGATAACCGGATTACTAAAAGCCATGAGCTTAACCCATTTTTCTAAAACTCCTAAAATCAGATGGCGGTTTATCCATAACGCTATCCTTGAATAGGGGAAAGGCAAAACCAAAGGCGAGTATACATAAAGATTATCTATTACCTGTCTTATTCCGCTTACTCCAGAAAACCAGTTTTTCATTCTTGTCTTTATCCGAGAAATATCTCTTATCCCGGGAACCCGCACGCCAGTATTTTCTATAAATAAAACCCTATTCCCATCCTTGGCAAAGGTGGACATTATCTCCTGATGCCCTTGCCAGATAAAATCCCAGTCTATGCTTGCTATACAAATTATATTCTCATTCTTCATTTAATTAAATTATCCTCTAATCATAAAAACCACACATCTTATATCTAAAATCATTAATTTTATCGTATCCATTGATTTCTGTCCGTTTTAAAATATAGGGATCGTTACTTGGATAGTTTACGCCGGGAAAAGAAGAACAGCCGCCGATGTATCCAATACTCTTAGCCATTTCAGAGACTCTTTTATTTGCTTTCCCATATGGATAACTAAAAACTTTTATGGCCTTGCCTATCTTTTCTGAGATAACATCTTTTGATACTTTAAATTCAAAATATAATTCATTGTCTTTAAGGGTAGTAATATCTATGTGATGTACCATATGAGAGCCTACCTCAAACCCCATTCTACTTAAAGCGATGATTTCTTCCCAGTTCATATATTCACGTTGAGTCCCATTACGCCATTTCTTTTTAGTTTTTCCTTCAATATAGGAGGTAGTAATAAAAAATGTGGCTTTTAAATTAAACTTCTGGAGTATAGCTGCGGCTTGCGTAAAATTATCTTTATAACCATCATCAAAGGTAATAACTATACAGTTATTGTTTTCTACGTTAGGTTTATTCTCTATCATCTCTTGTATTGAAATTACTTTATAACCTTGATTGACTATTTCTTCAATTTCTTTTTCAAATTTTTCTTCAGGAAGTCTGATGCCTAAACGATGGTCCTGAGGCGTACCTCCGATAGAATGATATAAAAGTATTCTTGTACCATCTTTCTTTTTAATACTTCTTCTTGGTAATAACCTTCGTATTCCCGCGCTTAATCTTTTTAAATTCCTTTTTATTAAAAAAATCATATTTTTAAAGTGCTGTAATAAGATGGACAATTAAAACATATATCGGGAGGCAGCTTAGATTTAAGCGCCTTTCGGAAATTCTGATAAGCAGAATTATTCCAGATATCTTCAAAATTATCTTTAAAAAGATTGCCAAAATTTATTGTCTGCGGGTTAGCTCCCTGTAGACAACAGGGTGTAACAAAGCCTTCTGCAGTAATATAACAACTCTTCCAAGGCCATTTGCACTTACGTCCTGAAGAGCCACCGGGAATATTGACATAATCAAATTTAACTCGGTTCCTCTGCGCAAGCTGCTTAGTTATTATTAGAGTGGTTTTAAGCTCCTCTTCAAAGCTATTAAAATTTAACCCCGAGATAATACTTTTAATGATATCATTATTCCAACTGTGCGCTAGTTGGGCTGAGACATTTTTTACTCCCAATTCTTTAGTGCATTTTATCATTTCAGGAAGTTCTTTAAAATTTTCTGCCATAATTACAAACCAAAGTGAAACTTTAGGTAGCCTATTGTGATTCTTTAACCGAATAAGATTTTTTATATTATTAAGAAGTAAATTGAAATCTGCATCTTTTCTTATAACTTCATACTTTTCCTGATTAGCGCTATCCATTGAAATATTTACCCAATCCACTTCTGTCTCAATTATTTTTTTGCAAATTTCATTGCTTAAAAGCATACCATTAGTAGCAAAACCAATAGCAATTCCTTTTTCTTTAGCATATTTGAGCATATCAAATAAATATGGATTCATAAGGGGCTCACCTGCCCCAACTAGACTGATTTTTATTGTTGATGGCATTTTGTCCAGTATTTTTTTAAACTCGCCAAAAGACATATGTCGCCTATCCCTACTAATCACGGGATTAATACACATTTTGCATTCAAGGTTACAATGTAACGTCGGTTCTATTTGAATCAATATAGGCCATGACGACATTTTTAATGGTTCGATATACAGATTAATATATGCTAATAGAATATTCTTTATTTGCTTTATCTCATTTTTATTTAAACAAGAAAATAATAAATTTATTGCATCGCTAATACTCATTTTTTCTTACCCCAGGCAACCCATCCCCGATAATTGATTATTTCTATAGCATCTAAACCTGCCATTTTAAACCATCTTTCGACATCATCTCTTTTATATCTGTATTCTATTGGGACAGAGAAACGGTCATACAAATCAGCAATTATGCAATCTAATCTTACCGTATGCCTAAATGGCATTCTGTTGGACAAATTTGCTAAAGCAGAGAACCTTACCATAATCCTATAAGGAATACTACAAAATAAAAGAACAAACGGAGCAAGCGTTACGCAAAGGAAATAAATAATCTGTGGTGGAAGCTTTATGGTAATTATTCTTAAAGAATTTATAATTCTTAATAGCTTTCTTTCAATAGCTGTTCTTTCTAAAAAGTCTTCGTAAACATAAATTATAATAAAACCGCCTCTTCTTGCTTTACTACACATAGCCCTAAAACCTTTTTCTGGTGCTGGTAGATGATGCAAAACGCCTAGGCTATAAACAAAATCAAAGACATCATCCTTAAATGGTAAATTATAGACATCGGCCTTTAATACATGTAGCCCATTAAAATGCCTTATATTTTCATAAGTTATATTT
>CAYHAI010000014.1:0-3189 GCA_964354585.1 uncultured Planctomycetales bacterium | reverse complement strand
AATAAAAAATGCATGACACCCGATCTTGCGGAAGACATGATGAAAGACGAAATCATAAAAAAAATGTACGATGAATTTGATTCTCGGTTTCACGAAAGTCGTAAACAGATAATAGAAAGAGTATATAAAAAATACGATTATTCTTTCGATATTATTAGTCGAATTAAGAGTATCCAAAAATATAACGTTTACAAGTACAACAATAGTCATTATTTGATGGGGGTAGATATAGATTCTACTAGCAAACAACCATTATCTCCATATGCTCATATTTTCGACCTTATTTTAGGTCAGACTGATTATGTAAAACGTCAGAGAAATATTATGCGATTCATTCAAAAATTCACTAGAAAAGCCATAGAAGTAAGTATTTCTATGACAAATATTGCTTCTTCTGAACCAGAAAGCCCTTATTGGTTATATTGTAAACAGACAGATACAAAATTAGTTCCCTCCTTTTTTGAAACAATTGCCACTGTATTTTTAAATCAGGGCGATGTGCAGACTACTATAGATACTATATGCGCCGAACGTGGTTCAATAAGTGAGGATGGTGATGCTTGGACTGATAAATATAGTGGGTACGTCATTAAAAATATCGATCTTGACTCAGAAGAAGGCTTTGACGCTGCAGGAAATAAATTAAAAACACGCGATGTGATAGAAAAAACGGTAGGCGAAAGTTTAATCCAGAGTTTGCAAGATGCCAAGATTCCGAGATATAGTAACCCTGATTCTCAAATGATGAGTGGAATTGTTACAACAATGGCAAAATACTTGGGCATTGACTTAGATGCACAGCGAACATTTATAGTTGAAAATGCATCGAGATTTATGCATAGTTCTTTTCCTACCGAAGAGGCATATAGGGGTACCGCGGCATCTGCATCCGCTTCCTCTTCCAAAAAGAAACCATATAGGGAATTTAAAATGCTTACTATACTAATGATTACGCTGTCTTATATTATCATAACTATACAAGTGTCTATCCCTTCTATAAAAACCAGAAAAACTTTCCCAGGATGTGTTCGTTCATTTGTTGGGTATCCTTTAGATGGCGACGGGGATTATTCGATGCTTAAGTATATTGGATGTATAGCCCTTAAAATGAGTTCAGGTGTAGAACCATGGAATTCTATTAAAACGATTAAAACTGTAGACAAGTTTAATGTTCAAATAAAGAAAATCATGGACACTTATGTT
The DNA here is from genome assembly GCA_964354585.1 of uncultured Planctomycetales bacterium. Taxonomy (GTDB): domain Bacteria; phylum Omnitrophota; class Gorgyraeia; order Gygaellales; family Profunditerraquicolaceae; genus CAYHAI01. The sequence goes on along the minus strand of CAYHAI010000014.1, from coordinate 1,986 downwards.
CTAACGAATTCTACGGTGCAAACAAGAATAGCCGAAAAAATAGAGTATAATAAAATACATGTTGCTGAAGAGTTACCCGCCGAACATGATATTAAACTGTGGATAAATTTCTTGCCCCCTCTTTCTTCTATCAAAATACCTTCTCCAATGCCTCTTTCGGAAAATTTTAAAAGAGACATAATGGAAGAAATATCTAAAGGACTCCCTACACAATTGGAGCGAATATCTGCAATACGTTCAAAGATTATTTATTATTCTTTGGCGATCCAAGTTATGATCCAGAAGGTTGTCAGTAGCGAAAAGTTGATTCTTACGAATGGTGCAAATGAGCCGTTTGTAGAGAATGCGTGCTGTAATACTGGAGGATCTATAAGTACGATTAAATATTTTGTAGAACGCGAATCTGATATTGTAACTTATGACACATATGTTGCGTATTTGCGTGATATTATGCATGATATTATTGAACTTCAAAAAACTGCTTCCTTATTGGATCCGTCAAATACGAGAACTGTTTATCCCGTAATTCCGAATACATTTACAGAGGATACTATTTATCTTGCATTCATTACATATTGTAAATTTAATAGTGATTTACCGGTTCCAGAAAATATAAGTCATATGTGTCATGTAAAACCGGCACATAGTCTTTATGATCCATCCGAAGAATCGTTGATAAAAAGAATAGCAAGATTAAAACAATCAGGTGAGTATAATTATACTGATGAAAATTTACAGGCACTATTACAAGTGATAAATCGGGGAAATATTATTCCATTTAATTTCAATCCTTCGGAGATATCTTATATCCAGCAAATGCGTGACTTGATTGATTCGTGTCAAAAATTGTCTACACCAGATTGCAAAGAAATACCCGATGTATTAACCGCGTTATTGTTAGGTGCAATGGACACATTTGATGTACAAATAGAGGAAGACACTCAAGAAATTAGAGACTTGAAAAATTATTTAGCAGAGTCGAATACAGCGATGGTCGGCGAAATAGTAGAGTTTATTTCTTCTCAAAAAAGGCTTGATGACAAAACAAAACGGAGATATAAGAACTTCTTATCTACTTTGGCAAAATTTAGGCTTATCGGCGATGGTGTTCTTTGTCCACGAAAAGATACGTCTACATATAAGGGTATTCAATATATAATAAATCAAATCCGAAATTTAATAGAAGTTTTTCCCAATATTATAACAAATGGTGTTAATTTTCAAAAAATATCTGTATCAAAACACTGGGCATTATCAAAGGGACACGTGGGTGATATTCAAAATATAGTAAAAAGGTATTATTCTAAACTTGATAAATTTTTAAAGGATGATTTTGATATGTTGAATGGATTACTATCAGAAATCCAGTCTAAGACAAAAATGTGGTATCAGTTTGCATTACATACTCCATTATTTGCGCGAATGATAGATGTAATAGATATTGTGGATGATGACGAGGAGATCGAATTAGGGATTGAAGGAAGTGATTTGGCATTCGAGCGTATATTCGAATTAGAAGGTGAGTCGGCAAGTACTCAACAGAGCAGAGGCCGTAAACAAAAACAGCAAGAAGATGAACAAAGACAGGCGCGAAGTAGACCGGCTGTTGCTAGTGTTAAAATACAAGAAAAGACTGGCAAATATTCTATATTCAATGATGAAGTGGTGAGATATTTGTTCACCCATTATTTACTGAATGTTTTGTTAAAGTATGTGAATCTTGCGAAAGAACCCGTTGTACAAATGCAGGAAGTGCCTGGTTTGGGAGAAAAAGAATTTGAAATGATGTCTGTATTAGAGGCTCGTGATCAACAAAATGGTGTTGAGGCTATTTCGGAAATGCGAGTAGTTGCGTCTGAAAATCTCGAAGTTAAGAGGAATGTAGCGGAATTGTTAATTTCATATATTGAAATCATGTCAAATGATAAAGATGCTATAAATGTAACTAGGAAGACCATTAAAGAGGATATTACTCAATCAAAAGAT
>CAYHAI010000013.1:0-2968 GCA_964354585.1 uncultured Planctomycetales bacterium | reverse complement strand
AGACTTATATTATACCGGTAACCGATATAGAAAATGACCCTTTAACCTATTCAGTTGTAGGCTTACCTTTAGGCGCAAGCTTTAACACCCAAACAGGCGAAATAACCTGGACATTTACTCATCAAGACATCGCAAGTTACCCTAATATTACCTTTACTGCCAGTGATGGTCAGTTGCAGTCTTCTAAGACAGTTACCATAGTGCTCAGAGAGGCACGGACTTATTATCTGGATGAGGTAAATGGGGATGATAGCAATGGAGGAACAAACGAAACACCCTGGAAGACTCTGGCAAAGGCACGAGCTACCCTTCAAGCTGGCGATACAGTGAAATTACGAAATGGCAACTATGGAGAATTTAGGATAGTAAGTCCTTTTACTAGTCCTACAGACTGGATAACCTACGAGGCTGATACAGGCCATACACCGGTATTTACAAAGGTGTATATATATTTTGGCTCCACTAAAGATGTTTATCATAACTTTAATAATATTATTATTCAAGAGGTTGACCCAGGTCTTGACCCCAACGACCCTCCATCTTGGACGAGCACTTTTGCCTGTCGGATAACTTATGCCAATTATGTTCATTTTCATAATTGCACCATCAGCGGTTTTAATAAATACACAACCGCCACAGTAGTAATGTTTGATGGTGCTGAGAATTGTGTGCTTGAGCATTGCGACATTAAGAAAGGCGAGAATGGTGTATATGTAACCGGGACAGACAATCAGATTTTATATAATCACATCCACGAAATTTCCGGCGGTTCTATGGTTCGCCTAACAGGGGGGACAGGACACCTATTTGAAGGCAATCACTGCCATGATATGAATAAGAACAAATATGATGATTTTTATCCGCCTGAGGCAGTATGGGTTGACCCAGCGGAATATCCTCAGGGCAGCCCCCCGGCTTTAATACCAGGAGAGGAGATAAGAATAACCGGCCCGTTTAAGGAAGACCCAAATTATACAGCCAGCGGTACGGTTTTATCTGTTAAGTGGCACGCGAGCGATGGCTGTTACAATGTTTATTTTCGTGCGATTTCAGGTTATTTTAACTATTTGCCAGACGGCAGTAATGTAGTTGGGCAACAAAGTGGCGTCGTTTTCAAAAAATACGATCACGAGGAGGGCATTCATACAGGCAGTGTTATATCTGTTCGTGCGCCACAGCAGGTTATACGCAACAATATAATTCACGACATTACCGGTAACGGGCTGAAGTGGTATCCGGGTTATTCATTCTACGATATGGTCATAGAAAACAATCTTATATATGATATTACCAACGGAGGCACTGCTTTTCCGGATATGACAGGCAAGTGTGTCTTTCGGAACAATACATTTATAGGTTCTGTCAATAGTGATGTTATTTACGAGAGGGATTTGGATAATCGGTATATGTATGGCGGCAGCGCTATTGGCTCTTATAAGACAGGAGATAGTTATGACGGGAGCGGCACTGTCTCTTATAACAATGTGATTGTAGGTGCGCAAGGGCTGCCGTATCTATCCGACCCCAATTTGAGCAAATATGGAGAGGATTACAATATATTCTGGTCAAGGAGTGATGAAAGCAACGAAACAAAAGGCACTCATTCTTTAGTCTGTTACTGGAGAAGTCCCGGCTATCATCCGAGGGGCTGGCCTAACTACTTTGAGAATATCGGCTATGTAACCGGAGCGCCTTATAACGGCAAGACAGGTATAAATGTAACACGCGGCAGCCAGAGCCCGCCATACGATTATGATTATAGCGTTGACGGAATTACTCCATTCTTTGTCAATCCCGGCTTTAGATTTATATTCACGGGCTTTAATCAGGATAGACATAAGATTTTTGATTTCTGCCTTGCTGCTGGCTCGCCGGGAATAAACTTCGGGGCAACTACGGTTAAGACATATCAGGAAGTTCTGGCAGGTTATACGGGACCAAGTCAGCCTCCTGATAGTTTAGGTTCAATAGGTCCTGATGGCTTTATCAAAGATGACGGGCCAGCCAGAGATGCTGAACATCACAGTGCCGGCTGCTATGAGTATATTTCAACTTCAATCCTCTACGGTGATGTTAACGCGGACGGCGAAGTCTCTGCCTATGACGCTGCCTTGGCTGCGCATATTGCCGTGGAACTGGAGCACCCGGATATCAAAAATAGGGCTGCGGCTGATGTCAATGGCGATGGCGAAGTGAGCGCCTATGATGCCGCCTTGATTGCCCAGCGAGCGGTAGGGTTGATTGAGAAATTTCCCGTTAAGAAGTAAGTTAGTTAGGAAGTTAAGTAGGTTAGGGAGATAGGTGAGAAATGGAAGAGACTAACGTTAATGTTTTGAAGGATTACTTATCAAAAGTTATAATTTCTTTTTTCTCCTCAAAGGTAATTTTAAATTTAGGAAAGATATCCATTCGGCCCAATAGAAGAGGCACCTCTTCTATGAGCGCCCAGGCTAAGCGAATTTTAAGTTTTTCTCCATTCAGGAAAATATTTGTGTTTCTTAATACATATGGAACGCCGCCTCCTGAAACACCTCTTATTTCCAGAATTTTATCAGAAGGATTTTGTTTAAAGCCAAGGGCTCTACCAAAGCGCAAAGGTATCATAGTAATGTCTGCGCCCGAGTCAATACACATAAAAGCTTCTATTTTTTGCCCATTGGCTTCTAAGATTACATCAGCCATGGGACGCAGAATTTTTCCCAACAAGGAGGCAAAACCGTGATATTTAAATTTAATCATAGTACAAGCAATTCCTTCTCAGGGACTTTAGCCACGAAAGGTATTTTGCCCGGGTATTTTTTTCTTGCTTTTTTAAGCATTTCTTCAATGTTTGGACCGGTAGCAAATACCTTTCCATTAATTATTACTACATATTGGTTGGTTAACTTGGATGTATCCAATTTAAGATATGCTTGGAAATTTTCAGACATTGTTTATCACCTCAATTTTCAAAATACCATAGATTCTT
>CAYHAI010000012.1:0-52390 GCA_964354585.1 uncultured Planctomycetales bacterium | reverse complement strand
AGTAAAGAACGATAATGTTATATCTAAAGGGTTAAGTTGAAAGACTACAGATGCCCGCAAAGGATAATCTATAAATTTTCCATCTTTATAGATTTTACTTTTTCTCTGAGTCTCAAGAATTTCTCTCTGAAGGAGATTTCTAAAGAACCTCTCAATGGAGGGGTCATAAGTAAAGAATCTATGGCCGCCTAAATCAAACTTAAAATTGCCAAATTCTTTCGTAACAGCTAACCCGCCTATATGAGGTTCTTTTTCTAATATAATAGCCCTATCTTTAAGGACCCATCCGCAGGATAATCCTGATATGCCTGCGCCTATAATTACATTCTTATTTTCCATGATATTTCACTTATAGCCTATAGTTATAGTTTTTAATTACTGGCGGGTTTTTCTCCTTGCCCTAAATCCCGCTACGCCTTGCCGGGGAAGAAAATATTCTTGGTCAACAATGATATCATATTCCTTTTTTAAATGTTCCTTAATTTCATTCACTGGGCCATCGAATATATTAGCAATCATATACCATTGGTAATCATAGCCGCTATTTTTACCTGCCATAAAAGAATGATAATCTGTTGAAATATCTTCATAATTTAGCTTCTTTGCCCAGGGAATATTAGAATACCTAAGTTCATATCTAAAAGCAGGGATACTGCGTCCATTTACATAAACAGATACTTTATCATTTGGGTTGACAGTTTCCTGAATTTTTTTTAACAATACCCGCCAATCTTCCATGTTTTTTAACCAAACTACCTCCTTGTAATTAAAAAATACGCTGGAGTTGCGAAATAGACTCGGTGCTAATAAAAAAGCTAACAAAGGTATCAAAACAAAATTTTCTTTTATCTTTAACGAGTCCATCTTAAGAGTTTGATAAGCATATCTTAGGCAGATAAAAAAGCTAATAAATAGCAGTGGGCTGAAAAAGAGATTATGGTGAGACGGGCCTAAAGGAGCCAATCCTTTGGTCGATAATACAATACATATAATAATCGAATAGATATATGCCCCTAAGACAGCGCTTTCTATAACCTTTTTCTTTTTTATAACAAGTAGCAGAATATATAATGAATATATTAAGAATAGTATCGTTATTATAATAAAAGGAAGGCCCAAGGGTAAAGCGGATAAAAAAATCTTTCGCACATTAAAGAGCTGCCAGGATACCGTATAGATTATCATTCTTATGGCATTCAAAAAATAAGCCAAACCGCTGTATTGGCTTAAATATGTTAAATATCCAGGCTGAAAACCCTTGGTTATAAGCAATGTTAACGTATTATATTTGGCATAAAATAAAGAAGCGATAACCGGCGTCGTTACTATAAGCACTTTAAGAAATTTACGGCCTATAGAATCCCCTTCTTTTATTACCACATAAAAAATCAAGAAAATAACTATAAAAGGATAATAAATAAAATATCCGTATCCGGAGGTTATTCCTAATAAGATACTTAGAGTTAGCCAGGTGTATAGCGTTAACGTATTGTTTTTTAGAATCCTGATTAACAAAAGCAGCGTTAACGCTGAACAAAATATCTCAAATGAAATCGGTCTTAATTCAACCGAATAATAAACCCAGGGTGCATTCCATGCACAAAACGCTACTATCAAAAGCGCCCAATTTTTTGAAAAGCCACACCCTATCGCTATAATATACATCAACAACAGCGCCCCAATGCCAAATAAGCAGGGGATTATCCTTAGCCAAAAAACTGAATTGGATATCTTTGACCAATAATGTATGCATAGCGTAAAAGTTGATGAACCCAGTAGTCTTCTATGCGTGTTTCTTATCAGATTCGGCAATCTTGTATTCTGGACTAAAGCGTTAGGAGTTTGCAGTTGAAAAGGATTAATTCCTTTGGCAGCCCAGAATTGAAAAGCCTCATCCTCCCAAAAACCCCATGAATTTAAAATTGCGAATCGGAATATAACGCCTGCTAATATGGAAAATATTAAGATAACGATAAAATATTTGTCTTGCCTTAGTATATTATTTAACATAATTTTTAAGATAAATATCTACAATCTCTTCTGTATGTCCAAGGGCTATTTGTTTTCCTTTATCTAATAACATTGTTTTATCGCAAAATCTTTTTATCAGCTTTGCAATTACCATAACGATAGCTATTGTATCCGTCAACCATACCCTTTAAGACTTTTATAAACTCCTTAATGCTACTACTAGGTATTAAAACTTTTTTAATCGCTACCAGGAAGTGGATTAAAATAACGTACGGCAGAAATATTGTATTCATATTTTTGCAATAAAATAAAATAGTATTATGAAAACGGTAGTATTCTGCTTGAAACGGTTCTTTCATTCGACACCCATCAGTTGGAACTCTGAGATGCCTTACGGATGCTCTTGGCTCAAATAAAATTTTATATCCTAGTTTCCTTAACCGGTAGCAATAATCAGTTTCTTCAAATTGGCTGCTTCCTTCAAATCTAACATCAAAGAAGCCCGTCCTTTTAATCGCTTCTCTTGAAAAAGACATATTGCACCCGCAAGCGGAGTAAATATAATGGTTGGATTCAATATCCCAGTTTACTAGCATCCATCCAGATAAACAAACCTTTCCACCGATAGTATCTGTATTTTTAATATCATTTGTTTCATCTATGACCCTTCCCCCAACGCATCCTACTTGAGAATTATTATATCCTTGCACATGATATAAAATTAAATTATTATCCGAGATAACATCATCATCTAGAAATACAATTATGTCTGCTTCTGATTCTTTAATACCTACGTTTCTGGCATTTGGCAATCCTTTCTCTTCGATATGCAGATATTTAATTTTATTAACGTCTTTAAGCTCATTTTTTGTTTTCCCTGCATTGCAGGAATCGCTCTGGTCAACAATAATGATTTCATAATTGCGATAAGTCTGTTTTAATAGATAACCAACAGTATTTATTAATATTCTGGGTCTGTTTAGTGTTGGGATTACAATCGAGACAAAAATATTATTTTTCATATCCATAAATTTCATTTATTTTTAACTCTTTATTGATCTCTTGCAATTACAAATTAACTTCTAACAAGGACGTTAAAATAGATAAACCCGGCTAAGACCCCTAAACCCATTATCAGCATATCTAAGTAGGTAAATATAATCGATTTTATTGAGAATGAAAGACCTCTCTCCCTGCGTAAAAAGGTAAAAAAATCATAATTCAATAAAAAGAATATGAGTAAGAGAATAAAAAAGACAACTTTTGCCCATGATTTGTTCCAGAAGAGAAAAGATGTCATCAGAAGATATGAAACTACGATACTTATTATCTGATTCATTCGGGTATGAGAAAATCTTTTCTTTCTCAAGATATCCTTATAGCCATTGTGTAGCATAAAGGACTTCGCCCACCAGAAAGGCACGAAAAAGTCATTCTTTATTATACCCTTAAAATCATACTTTTTAAAATGAACTACTTCTAATTCAGGGTTTAATAAGATTTTTTTATTTAATTTCTTATATCTCTGCCCCAGTTCTGTATCATCGGTGATTTTAAAACTTTCGTCGAATCTTAAAAAATAGTCCCTTCTAATGGCGATAAGGGAGCCGTAGAGAAAATCTACATATCTTGGGCATCTCTTGAATATATAATGCATATAGAGATTCTTATATTGGGTAAAAAAATCCTTATGCGGCGATTCTTTAGAAAGTATACCCGTAACAGCGGCAAGCTCTTTATCTTCCCTAAAACTCTCAGCTATTAATCCCAGGGTATTTTTTTTAATCGCCACATCCGCATCTATAAATAGGAGGAGTTCGCCATTGGCGTTGTCTTTGCCTATGTTTCGCGAAAAGGCAGTTCCTCTATTTTCGTCTAAAGCTATCAGTTTACAGGGGTATCTCTTGGCAATTTCTGCAGATTTATCTGTGCTTTTTGCATTAACAGCGATTACTTCAAAATCTTTGATTTCAGAAGAAAATATTGAATCTAAACAGTCTCTTAAGGTATCTTGGGAATTGTAAACAGGAACTATTATTGAAAATTTCATTACTAAACCATCTTTTCTTTAGTAATTTTATACTCTTTAATGCCTTGTCTTCGACAAGAGATTCTTATATATATCAAGAAGGTCTTTAATATATCTCTCAGAGTTATTCCATCTCTTAGTCTCTGTATAAGCCTCGAAGCTGATATTTTTTCTTAAATTTTCATCGGACCATAATCTTTTAATCAGTTCAACCAATGAGGTTACATCCTCCGGGCCAAATAAAAAACCTGTTTTGTTATCTTGGATAATTTCAGCATTAGCCCCTATCTTCGATGCTATTACTGGTGTACCTAAAAACATAGCCTCGATTGTTATCCGGCCATAGATTTCATACCATAGACTCGGAAGAATCAGCATCCGCGCTTCTTTTATAAGTTTAAGCAGTTTCTTTCGTTCAACTAAACCGAGAAATTCTATATTTTTTAAATTTTTTCTTATAGCCATATCTTTATATAGCCTAAACTCAGGACCTTCTCCGCAAATTTTAAATCTTATATCTTTAAGTGAGGCAGCAGATTCCAGAACAATAGATAGCCCTTTTTCTTTAACCAGCCTTGCTGCGAAAACGACAAATTCTTTTTTTTCTCCATTTATATCTTTGAATTCCTCAGGTATGTCTACGTATCCTTTAAGAATAGATATATTTATTTTTGGCAAATATCTCTCATAGAATCCTTTTGCAAAGTTGGTGTTTGAGACAAAAAGGTCTATATATCTTAAAAATAACCTCTCTAAAAAAACCCTGTAGGTATATAATAAAGAATAGGAAAAGTTCTCTAAGCAGTTATTTATAATACAGAAGATTAGCGACTTATCAGCGCAACTTGTGCAAGGCTTATCTTTTAGAAAACAGGTTCCCCGCGGGCAGAATAGGCGGTAGTTATGTATGTAATATAAGATAGGTAATTTTCTTTTCTTTAACTCTCCTAGTATCCAGATATTTATTAAGGGTGTAAGGTTATGGATCTGAGCGAGATCGGGTTTTTCTCTGTTAAGGATTTCTTTAAACTCCCCGGGAATATAAAAAGGCATATTAGCCTTAATCAATATAATTATTTTTTTAACCCAAGGCAGCTTTTGAAAATTCTTTGAATATTTATAATATTCAACCACAACTATTTTTTTAGAATTCTTTAAGATTCTTGCGGCTTCTTCTACAACAAAATCCTCGCCTGTAAGATTAGTATAAAAGTTATGAACTATTAATAATTTCACAAAAGCATTATATAACGACGTAATGCCTAAGTCAACTCATAACAGTCTTATTATCTGGACAAAATATCTTTTTTTGCTACAATAAATTCTATTGTATATTATGATCCCTAAGAGGATAAGAAATTTATAAACACGATGGCCTGCTTCTAAATTCTGCATAAGATGTTGCTATGGCTATTATAAGAAAAAATCGTGTCTTTTGGATGATTGTTTTGGCAGGAGTTATTATTAGAACCTGTCTTGTTTACTTTTCATACAACCTTAATACTGACACCGATGCTTGGAAATATGACCTTATCGCCCAAAATATAGCATTTAAGGGAATATATTCTATGCAAAGGCTGGAAACTCCCAACGTAGAACCAACCGCGCTATATCCACCGGTCTACCCGGCACTTTTGGCATCCGTATACTATATATTCGGATATAACCCGCATCTCATCAATTATTTGCACATCGCTTTATATGTAATTGCCTGCATTTTTATTTTTAAATTGGCATCTATTTTATTTAATGAAACCGCGGGCATCTGGGCAATCCTCTTTTTCAGTTTTGAACCCGTTGTGCTTCTTTATTCAATAATAGCTATGCCCGAGATACTTATTGCAGTGTTTCTACCTTTAAGTATCTATCTTTTGATAAAATTTCTTCAACCAGATACAAGAAATAGAATAAGATACAAATACCTCATTTTATCGAATATCATCCTTGCCATCGCCATGCTTACCAAACCAGTGATTTTTTATTTTCCTTTATTGAGCATATTATTCGCGTTTATTTATTGGAGAAAATCGATAAAGAGAGCTATGCTAGCCTCCTTAGTTACAATTATTGTAGTCGGACTGGTTATTTCACCCTGGATTATCAGAAATTACAAAATTTGGCACAAATTCTGTTTTGTGGAAGCAAAAGGATTTGTTTCTCCGGAGAAAGAGCCATTGCTTAAAGAAATTGATTATCTAAAATGGAGATATAATAAATATCCTGGTTCCATAAAAAACCCAGCTATAAGATACATCTTTGGAACAGCTACAATAACATTTTACAGGACTTTTGTCCGCACAGATAATCTGCATAAATACTATATGTCAGATAAAATAAAGCCCGAAGGCAAGAATATGGATTTAGAGTTGTTTGTTAATTTAAGCGGTTCTAATGTAAATGATTATATAAGGCTCTTGCGTTATTCTTGGAAATTTACTGTCCTTGAACTTTTATTTTTAAGCACCCTGCTTATAATATATGTTTTGGCATTAACAGGGATATTCTTTGCGTTGAAATATAAAAAGATAAAAGAATTGTTAGTGCTTGTTTTTGCTATCCTATATTTTGCTACGATTATATGGTTGGATTTAACTTCTAATAGCAGGTATCGTTTTGCCTCTATACCGTTTTATTCTATTCTTGCAGGCTATGGCTTAAGCAGGCTTATTTCGTCAAGGAGCCGTGTTAAAACGTCAGCATTTCAGCACTAAGCTTCTAAACACGTTTTCCATATCTGCAGCAGCCCTATCCCAGTTATAATATTTGAGCACGCCATATCTTGCCTTTCTGCCAATATTTTCTCTTAAATTTTTATCATTCTTCAACAACAATATTTTATCTACAATATCTTCGACGGAGTTATTTGTAAGTAAACCGTTAATTCCATCCTGTATGGCCTCTGAAATCTGTCCAAGCCCGGTCGCAATAATCGGTTTTGCCATAGCCATATACTCAAATAGTTTAATGGGCGAAAGATAGAACCCATATTTAAACCAATCGCAATTTTTATAGATTGCCAGACACAAATCCAAGCCCTTAAGATAATCGCGCACTTGGAGATGTTCAATGTTTTTCAGAACCAAAATATTATTTCTTATTGGAATTGCGGGGGTTCTTAAGTAACCGGTCTTTATTTCCTTAATGATAAAAACAAAGAGTATCTTCTTATCGAGCCTGTAGCATTCATCAGCGACTTCCAGCATGGTATTAATTCCTGTGATTTCCCAAGGAAGACCAATCCACCCAACCTTAAAATAGTTACTATAATCATCCAATATGGTTGGCGATGCCTTCCTTTCCGGGTCAAATAACTCAGGGTCAGCTCCGTTAGGTATAACAAATGCCCTTTTAATTCTTAAGACCTCCTCTGCATATCTTTTAACAGGCTCAGAATTGCATATAGCCGCATCAACAAACTTCGCAAAAAGAATTCTTCTAGTCTCATCCATTATTGTAAAAAATTGTTTTTTAAGACCGTATGGCAGCATAATGTATTTCTCTTGCGAAGGCGCGTTAATCTCCCATACTACAGGCACCGAAAAGAGCCTGATAAGTTTAAGCAAGGCTATCCTCTGAGAGTAATAAGACATATCTTCTCTTATATAAAGGACGTCCGCATCCTTTACCAGCCTTATAGCGCCAGGTATTGTATGAGGATAACTTACACACCCTGGATTATTTTCACCCAAACAAGACAGAATTGTATGCCCCTTTTTTATTAAAGCCTTAAATAAATGATATCCATGTGTGGAGCTGCCATAATTTATTAATGGATAATAGCCGTAATAAAAAAATCCTATTTTCATTTGTTTTGTCAGCCAGAGATAAAAATCCTTCGCATCTTACATTGCGAGTATCTCTCTGCCCTGGAGCTCAATATCTTCTATCTGTGACCAATCAACGTTCCTCTTAAGAATATCTGCATCAATAGTTTTTTTTAGGTTATGCCTCTGCGGGCACATAATGCAGTTTAAGGGGTAGAATTCTCCATAGAAAATTTTGCCCTCATATGCTTCTTATGCCAAGAGCTCATTTAATGATACATCCAGTTTATCTTGGTCAAACCTTGAGTCGTACTTGCCGGTAATAAAGAGTTCATTGAAGATGTAAAGGTATAGTAATAGCAGAATAAAATTAGATGTGTGGTAATCGGCAAAATAAAATTTCGAATTATTAACTATTGTATCTGCCTGAGATTTACCCAATATTCTGTTTATGAATTCGGAATTTAGGATTTTCATCGCCATATCTTTTTTCTCTTTGGTAAATAGATATCTTATATCTGTTCTTCCGCCAGCCGACGTTAAGTATTGTGCAATGTTCGGGTTGAGGGTTTTTATCACTTCTTGTTTGTAGAAATTTCTTGTTGTATCCAGCCTTAGAGCCTTAGAGATTGCCCTTGTCTCTTTGTTTAAAAAAGGATATAGGCCCTGTATCCCGAAGCTGTTAAACATAATTCCACTTTTTTTAAAAATCCAATATAGGTTTTTGGCATAACAAGGATATATAGAATATTTTTTTATGCTTCTTTTTTGTAAACTATGAAGGTATCTTTTAAACTCTGTCAGCTCTACCGACTCTTGCAGCTCTTTTTTGCCATACGGTTTATATTTTAAAATAGTCTTTTTAATGAAATACTTAAACGACACCAGCAATTCTGTAAATATCGTACTAACTTTGGCCTTTTTATGATAGTAGCTTAAGATTTCATTTGCGCAGTCCCCTACAAAAATAGATGCGCATTTTTTTTCTTTTAAGATTCTTCCTAATTCGTATTGCAAAAATATTCCAATTTCGCATACACAACCTTCAAGCTTCCACACGATGTCAGGAAAAAACTCTAACATATCCTCCTTTATAACATTCGTTATATGTTTAATTCCGCTATAATTTTTTAGTATCAAACTAACTTGGGGAATCTCATTAGTTTCTATGCCCCCTATTGTCGCGGCTGTTAATAAAAAATCAATTGATTCTCTCAAAAAATTTAAGAGAAGATTAGAATCAAAACCCGAGCTTAGACTTAAAAAGGCAGATTTTTCTCTTTTTGATTGCTTTAATAAGCGCGCGATGCTGCCTCTGACGGACATAGTTAAGTTCTTTTTGGCGGTTTTTTTTGAGAGCTTTTTTACTGTTATGTTTGAATCCCCAACTATAAAAGAACGTGTTTTAATATCCACCGCAATATACTTTAAAGGAGCCAACTTGTTGATATTTTTTATCAGGGTTGACTCATTGGGAATTATAAATTTAAAATGCAAAAAGTCGTAGACCGCATCAATATTCAACTCTCTTTTAAGGCCCGAGTTCTTCAATATATACTTTAGGCTTGTGCCAAACAAAAATGCATCTTTGGTAAAGATGTAGTAAATCGGTAAGTTAAAGCCATATTCGTCTTGGAATATATACCCCTTTTTTGTGTCCTCCTCAAAAATAAAGATTAAAAAGACACCGTCCAAATCTTTTATGAAATCAAGCCTTTTTAGCAAGTAAAGTTTTGTAATGATTTCAATGTCGCAACTACTGTCGATTCCGTATGTTAATTTAATATCTTCTAAGTTTTGTATATATCCTATCATGGCACAAATAACTTTATCTTCTTTGCTGTAAAAAATGGCTTTACTGTCGTTATATATTCGTGTTGCATATAGACAGATATTATCCTTTTTGAAACTGTCGCATTCAGCCGCTACTGAATCATTGTTATTGACAGAATCCCAATCAAGTCTTGCAAACAAAAGATTCATTGTTTATACGCTCCCGCAAAGTTTTCTCTATCAAGAATTCTCCTAATTTTAATCCTTTATATATACATTATATAAAGAGGCGATAGTTAAGTCAACCCATAAAAAAGGCGATTGTATCTCGCTGTTTTTAAAAATTGCGGGTAATGCTATACTGAAATCTGTGCTTGACAAATGAAATATAGGAGAGTATCTTTATAATAAAAATGAAGATAATTATCTCGTAAAGTACATTTGTCAAAATAATAACTTGCCCAAGATCATATATTCCGCATATCACAATGGCAAAATTGCTTTTGGCCAAGACTATAAGAGGCCTTTTATTATAAGGGAATAATATGTGTTTCGCGTTGTGGCTGATATTATATCTATTTTTTTCATTTCCGATTTTATCTAAAAAGGGAATAAGCAAAATCTACTATATTCTTTTAGGTTTATCTGCGCTGATAGCGTTTTATATTATAAGCCCAAACAACCGAATCTATTCATTCCATGGCTTTTGGCATGCTGGAATAGTCTATCAGATATTAGATGGAAAAATCCCGCCCACCAATCCATTGTTAGGCGGTCAGCCGCTGGTTTTTTATTGGGGATATCATTATCTGGCAGCATGGATTACTAAGATTTTTAACATAACGCCTTTTTATTCTTTTTCCTTTATAAGCGCTATTTCACTTTTAGTTACGCTGATACTAGCTTATAAGATATCGAGTTTATTAATCAGAGACGAAAAGGCTAATATTTTCTCTGCGGCTATTTCGGTTTTTGGGATGTCGATTGTGAATCATTATTTGTTAGAAGAGATATTTCCTGGTTATGCTTCAAGGATAATGATAAAAGGCACGCCGATATTTAATAAATTCTCCAATATTAACGGCGATGTTTTAGGGTTTGTATTCTTTCTTTTATTTTTGTATTCCGTTATAAAAATATTCGAAACAAGAAAAAACATTTTTTATATGTTAGTTTTTTTTGTCTCTGTTTTGGGGGGTGGGTTTTTTTATCCGGGTATATTATTAGGCGTGGTTACAAGCATAATCCCAATCTTTCTAGTCCTAGCTATCGTTAGCAAAAAGAATAACTTTATCGTTAATTTTAGAAAGACGGTCTTCGTAGCCGTGCTTTTGTCAATCGCTATCTTAATCTTATGGCCCTATCTGTCATCTATAAGTCAAGGTATGGCAAAAAATATACAATTTCCAAATATCAGAGCCGTTGTTATCAAAATTGTTAAATATTTTATTGTGAGCTTTCCAATTTTAGCGGTGATCTATATAAATAAAGGCTATTTAAAGAAGAATATAGACAGAGAAGCCCTGCTTATCATTTTGGCTGTTATTGTGACAAACCTGTTTCTTTATATTCTCATTTGTTTGAGCTGGGAGAACGAGTATAAATTCTTTATGTTTTCCACGTTAGGTTTAGGCATAATAGGGGGAGTGGCTTTTAGTGCGATGAGCAAGCGGTGCAATAACTTTGCGATGTTTATCCTATTGTTTCTTTTTCTTAGCTCTACCTATTTTGATATGCGAATGAAAATAGCGAGATTAAAAGATGTTGTCAATACCTGTGTTGAAAAAGGAAAAAATGTCTATCACAGGGATAAGGAAGAGGACAAATTATATCAATGGATTACGAATAATACGTCTTTGGATAGTATATTTGTTGACTCAGAGCTTACTATCCCAGTCTTTGCCAAGAGACAGCTTTTTATAGGAATGGGAGAAGAGAGGGATTGGGAGAAAAATCTTGGCTATAGCGCGCCTATAAAAGATATTTTGCTAATGTGCGGATACGATTATAATCTAATTGAGAAAAGGAGAAGGATAGTCAAAGGTATCTATGATATAACTCAAAAGTCTTTAGACAAAGAAACAGAGGACTTTTTTAGCCTAAACAAAGATATATATATTGTTGTTAGAACAAAGGCGATAGAATCAAAATTTAATCAGAACAGATTCGATAGAGTTTTTAAATCGGCTGAAGGAAATTTTCTTGTATATAAACCAAAAAACACCGGATATAGCCAGCGAGGTTTATAGTAACAGGTTTTATAAAACAGGCGATTTTTTATATTATCTTATGGAAAGAAAATTGGATTCGAATAGAAGAATAGTCCTTGTCAAGCCGAATCATCCCGTGAAAGGCATATTGATTCCGCCAATAGGACTTGGGTATTTAGCCGCTTCTGTAAGAGAAAATACAAATTGGGATGTCTTTATCTTAGATGCCTTTAAAGACAATCTCCCCTTGAAAAAAACTATAGAAGAAATATTAAGGCTTGACCCAGATGCTGTCGGCATTACTATGTATAGCCGAGACTATGTCAGCGTAAAAAAAATATCAGCAGCTCTTAAGCAGGTAAAGCCAGGGCTAAAGCTAATTGCAGGCGGGCCGCATCCCAGCGCAGTCCCGGAATTAACGATGAATGATATACCAGGGCTTGACTATATTATTGTAGGCGAGGGAGAGATGCCGCTTGCTTTATTTTTGAATCAAATCTCTATCGGCAAAAACGGATTCGATAAAATTCCAAACTTAGTCAGACGGGATAAGCAAACAAAGATAATTATAAATCCGCTTACCTCAGAGGACAATTTAGATATTTTCGGCGCTCCTGCGTGGGATTTGATAGACCCTCGTAAATATCCGCCAAGGCCCCAGGGAGCATTTTTTAAAAATTTACCCATAGCGCCCATAATTGTTACGCGGGGATGCCCCTGCCAGTGCACATATTGCGGAGGGCATTTAGTAACTGGCAGGAAGATCAGATGGCGTTCAATTGAAGTTGTCATTAAAGAGATAAGGTTATTAGCGGAGCGGTTTGGCGTAAAAGAGATACATATCGAAGACGACAACTTTACTTTCAACAAAGACTATGTGATGCGGTTCTGCGCCGAACTAAATAAGTTAAAATACGAATTATCCTTCGCCTGCCCAATGGGGTTAAGACTCGATACGCTTGATGAAGAGTTGGTAAAAACGATGGAATCCGCCGGTTTTTATTACTTTGCCGTAGGGGTTGAGACAAGTTCTCATCGGCTTCTTAGGAGGCTAAAGCGGAATATGGCCCCTGAGGATATGAAAGAGAAGATAGATATGGTAGCACGCGCAACCAGAATTCGCATGCTGGCCTTTTTATTATTTGGGCTGCCTACGGAGACTAAAAACGAGATTTATGAAACATTAAAGTTTGCCCTTACAATGCCGTTTCACAGGGCGGATTTTGGCATCTTTGTGCCGCTTCCAGGAACAGAGATTTTTGACGAACTTGTAAAAGAGGGGAAGCTTAAACTTGAAAGTTTCGATTTTGAAAATATTATGTCAGATAAAGTTTTTGTTAGGTTGGGCGATATTCCACTCTTTGAATTGCGCCTGCTTAAGGTTTATCTTAATCTTAGATTTTATGTGCGTCCTAAAATAATCTACGGGATACTCAAGGATATAAAAAGAATTAGCAATTTAAATACAATAATTAGAAGAATAGCAGAGTATTTTGCCAAGTAATTTTATGGTTATGGTATGAATATTACGCCCCAAGACAAGAATCAAATCGGAATTTCAGTAGTAGTCCCCATATGCAATGAAGAAAAAACGATTGATATCTTGTATAAAAGGATAAGAGATGTCCTTGGGAAGTTAGGGGAAAATAATGAAATTATATTTATCGATGACGGCTCAACCGATGGCTCTGCGGAGATATTAAAACAGCTGTCTATTTTAGATAAGATGGTCAAGGTTTTTAAGTTCTTATCCAATCAAGGGCAGCATAAAGCTATAGAGAAGGGTTTTATGGAAGCCAAAGGAAGAATTATTGTTACTATGGATTCAGACCTCCAGCACGACCCATATGATATTCCAAAACTAATAGGAAAACTAAATGAAAATTTTGATATAGTATGCGGTTGGCGTAAGGATAGAAAAGACCGCTGGTATAAAATTGTAAGTGCAAAGGCAGGTAATTTTATACAAAGAAAGATAACAGGGTTAAATCTGCATGATATGGGTTGCGGTATGCGGGCATACAGAAGAGATATCGTTAAAAATATAGTCTTTACGAATAAATACGAGATTGGACTCCTGCCATATATTCTTTCAAAACGCACAAACAGGATAACCGAAATAGAGATAGCGCATAATAAACGTATCTATGGCAGAAGCCATTATAATCTTTCGTATATCTTCGGGACAATCTACTGTTATACAAAGCTATTATTAACTAAGAAATAAATATCTTCAATCACATTTACTTATAAAGCAGATGGAGAAGAGAATAACTATAGTAATACCGGTTCATAATGCCGAGCGGACATTAGCGAGATGCCTGGATAGCATTTTTGCGCTTGACTACAAAAACTTCGAAGTCATTATAGTTGACGATTGCTCTACTGATAGCTCTGTTGAGATTGCCAGGAGATATAATTGTAAAATTTTAGTTTTGCCTGAAAGAAGAGGGCCTGCATTTGCGAGAGATAGGGGAAGTAATTTAGCAGACGGGGAAATAGTGGCATTCTTGGATTCTGATTGCATAGCCCCAAAAGACTGGCTAAACAAAATAAATAAAAGACTTACTTGTGATATCGTGGGTATAGGCGGTAGATATAATTTTTTAAAAGATACGGATATTATTAGCAAGCTTTTTATGACATATTGGTACCTGAAGGATATAGTCTATGCCAAACCCAGGGTGCTTGTATCCCTCTACGGAGGAAACTGCGCCTTTTGGAGATCGTCACTGCTGCGCATAAGGGAGAAGAAAGAATTATTATATTGCAGCAAAATGGTAGGCAGCGATGATACGCTGATGTGTTGTGAATTGGCCAGATTCGGAAGAGTAATTTATGACCCACGAATATCTGTAATCCATAATCCAAAATATACATTATTAGGTATTCTAAAAAAATCCATCTCTTACGGATATAATGGCGCACGGACAACAGGCCTATGCGGAGGCTTATTATTCAAAGAGCCCCACCATCTCTATAAAAGCCTTCTTTACATACTTTCCCTTTCTCTTTTAATTCTAACATCTGTGCTTTTAATTCTGCCTATATGGAAGGCATATTTTTCTTTCCTTATAGTTTATTTAGCAGCGCAGTTACCTATTATTATATTGGCATATAGGCGCTCGTTAAAAACTCCTTACATTTTTTTACTGCCTATAGCTGTATTCACTATAAGTATTCTTAACTTTATAGGACATATTAAGGCACTCCTGCAGATTATACATGGAATAATTAAGAAAGTTTTGTGGCATATTAAATTTATAATTAATATAATTAATCCATCAGCCCTATCGCGCATCTTCTTTTTTGTTACAACCAGATGTAATGCCGACTGTTATTTTTGTTTTAACAAGAATGGAGGCCGAGTTTATAATAAAGAAAACGAATTGTCTTTAGATGAGATTAAAAAGATAACAGAAGATATGAGTTTTTTGCCATGGTTGGTTATTACAGGAGGAGAGCCGTTCTTAAGGGAAGACCTCTATGATATATGTAAGTTATTTTACAATAACTGCGACACAAGGTTTATTACCATAGTAAGTAACGGAATATTATCATCACACATAGAAGAAACGGCGGAGAGGCTTTTGATAGACTGCGGGCAGCTTCATCTTAATGTTGTCATTGCGCTTGATAATATAGAAGAAAAGCACGATTATCTTAAAGGGGCTAACGGTTGTTACAGGACTGTTTTATCTGTATTGGAGAAGCTTAACGGGTTAAAATCAAGATTTTCTAGGTTAACATTGGATATAAATACGATATTAGTTAAAGAAAATGCAGCTGATATCGAATATATCTTGGATTATTTCAATAAAAATCTCAATTACGATAGGCACTATTTAAACCTGCTAAGGCAGCCAGCCGCAACTAGCATTGGGTCGGAGTTCATATCAATTAAAAAATATTTCAAATTATTGCAGAAAGCCAATATGAGATTTAAGGGACGATTTAGTTCCATAAAAGAGAAATTCTATAAGTCATTGCTGAAGTATTGCCGCGATAAGTCTTTAAAGGAATATGAGGCAAGGAGGTCATTATGGCCATGCCTGGCAGCGCGAAAATTCTTTGTTATAGAGACAAATGGCGATCTTCTTGCATGTGAGTTATTATCAGAACGGATAGGTAATCTTAGGGATGAAGGATATAAGTTTAGAAAAATTATGAGGTCCCAAAAGGTAAAAGAAGCAAGGCTAAGAATCAGAGAGAATAGGTGTTACTGCCAATGGCCTTGCGCCGTTACTTCTAACGTAATCTTTAATATCTCTTCATATCTAAGAATTCTAAGTGCGACAGCAGCTGCTTATTTTAAAAAGCCTGCAAAAGTTAATTCATAGAAGCCTCTTGAATTGGCTTAAATAAAGCACTGTTGACAAAAGTAACTAAGGACAATCCGTGGACAGAATAAGCGTAGTAATAACCTGCTACAATGAAGGCGAACTGCTGCGACGGGCATTTGCAAGTCTTGAAAGCCAGACCGACAAGGATTTTGAGACACTTATTGTAAACGATGCCTCGTCTGATGTCTCGACAAATCAGATCTGCCGTGAATTAGAACAGGAAAAGAAAGCGCATATTATCTGGCATAAGGAAAACTGCGGGTTGTCAGCAGCGAGGAATAGCGGTTACGAAGCTATAGAGGGAGATATTTGCGTGCCTTTAGATGCTGATGATACCCTGCCGCAGGCAGCGATAGCCGCTATACGCAATGGGTTTAGAAAAGCACCGGAAGCTGATTTTATCTTTGGCAATTATATTCGCCGCGAACCAGAGAAGGGTATTGAAAAGCTAATAGACTGCAGTGTTCTCTGTTCTCGTGATGGGTTTTTGAACCCCAGATATTTAGCCACTCATAATTGGATTCTTTATGGAGGCAGCCCCTGCCGAAAATCTTTATGGAGACGCATAGGCGGATATCTACAGGAGTTTTCGTATGACGGTCAGGATGTGGATTTTTGGATGCGCGCTTTAATGTCGGGCGCCAAAGGATGTTATATCAATCATACAATTTATGAGTGGAACAGGTCAAAAACCGGTATGAACTACAACGTTCCAAAAGAGAGATGGTTGCAAGTATATATAAATAATATTCTATTCTTTGACAGGTTTGGCAATGGGATAAAGGCAAGGATGAAATTTATTTATCAGCATATATCTATCGGCAAGTTTAAAAAAGCACAGGAGTTAGCGCAGCAGATGATAAGATTACTTGTTTCGCCTTAAAAGGTCGTGGCAATAGCTGTATCGCTTGTATCTATAAGGTAACTTATCAAAGAGGGAGGAGGAAATGAAGGAATCAGTCGTATTGAAAAAGAACCCTAATATAGTTAGTCGCACCATCGAAGACGAAACAATCCTTATGCCCATTTATAAGACATCTGATGAGATAAACTGTATTTATACCCTGAATAAGGTAGCAGCAAGGATTTGGGAACTTATTGACGGCAAGAGAAGTCTGGAAAAGATTAAAAAGACACTTTTGCAAGAGTTTGACACTACAGAAAAAAAACTGGATAAAGAATTAACAAAATTCTTAAAAGACTTAAAAGAGATAAAGGCGGTTAAGGGTTAACGCGTCTAGGTAGCGGTGAGGAGATACTGTCGCTTGGCGAAGGAATTAGCTTTGCGATTAAAGCGAATTTTCTTTCTATTCTTTTGATGGTTTTGGTTTTACCTCGCCTGGCAGGATACGGTTTTTGCCTTTTCAAGAAATCCTGTCTGAATCTTTTAAATTTAATGTAAAAATTTAAAAATTAGGGAATTATTTTATTGACAAATTAGATTTTATTAGTTATAATTCTATTTCAGAAAGTCATAAATAATTATAATAAAATGAAATATATTGATCTGTATAAGAAGTTAGAGGAAAACCGATTATATCTATTTTCAACTCAGGATTTATACTGTCTTTTTCCAGAAGAAAAAAAAGAGATTTTAAGACAGCAAATTCACTATTGGAAGAAACGTAATTGGATTAGAGTTCTAAAAAATGGACTTTATGAGATAATCTATCCAGAAAGCAAAAATATCCCTGATTTATTCTTGGCAAATAAGTTATATAGCCCATCTTATGTATCATTAGAGACCGCGCTTTCTATCTACAATATAATTCCGGAAGTCGCCTTTGGCGTTACTTCTATTACCACAAAACCCACGCGGGAATTTAAGAATTACCATGGTTTTTTTAGATACAGAAGCATAAAGACAAATGCCTTCATTGGCTATAGAATTATAGAAGAGAATAAATTTAAGATTAAAATTGCTGAACCAGAAAAGGCGTTTGCAGATTATGTTTATTTCAAACTATATGATGGTCATAAAATTAATGTAGAAGAAGAGCGCCTTGATTTATCCGTGCTTAAAAAATTTAAAAAGGCAAAACTCTATAATTACGCTTCTTATCTTAATAAATTAACTTATAATACAATAAAGGATATTTATGCTCGGTTATGAAGCACTAATAGAGCAGGCCAAGATTAATAATCTGCCCATCAATAAGATGCGCGGCATAATGAGAGAATATATTCAGACCCTTATGCTCAAATATCTTTACGTAAGTAAATGGCATGATAAATTTTATTTTTTAGGTGGAACCTCGTTAAGATTAGTATATGGTTTTAAGAGGTTTTCCGAAGATTTAGATTTCAACATTACCGAAGTCAATAAGGTAGAATTCCAAAAGGCTGCAGAATTTGTCAAAGAAGAATTAAAAAGAGAGAATATTCATCCTGAGGTTGCTTTCCAGCATAGAGGAAGACTTTCATCAAGCGTATTTGTATTCAAAAATGTCTTAGAATATTACAAGATAATGGATAAAAGAGGAAATCTTATGGTAAAGTTGGAAGCCAACAGACCTATATTTGAACTGGAGACAGAGACAACTAACGTTTCAAGTTTTGGCGAGATTTTTCCAGTTAGGGTAATGTCTAAAGGCTCAGTCTTTGCGGAAAAGATAGACGCCTTAAGGCATATTAAGAAGGGAAGACATATCTATGATATTATTATTATGCTTTCTAAAAAATTCCCGATCAATAAAGATGTGTTAGAAGCCAATGGTATTAAGCAAGAGCCTAGAGAAGTTATGCTCGAGACGATTAATGAATTTAGTCTTTCGGAATTGGAAAGGCTTGCGAAGGGATTAAGGCCTTTTCTTTTTAATGAAGATGAAGCCAATCTCGTAGTGAACGCCAAGACAATTATCAAGGACTTATTTGACAAATATTAATAGATAGAAATAGAGTTATTAGAAAGCGAGGTGAATGTATGTATAAGAAGAAGTTTGAGCCGGTAATCACGCGGGTAAAACTCAACCCTGAACAGGCGGTATTGCAGTGCGCCTGCTATACTGGTCAGAGCTGGACAACAGTAGCAGCTAACAAGGGAGCGTCTCAATATAGGCCTTGCGGGATTACGAGTCCGAAGGTGGGTGAGACGCATGTAACCTGCGATGCTGCGAGTGGGACTGCCTCTACATATAAACAGAACACTACCGTTGCCGCTTCCTAAGCCCTTTTTGGCGATTTGGTAGTTTGTTAATAAGAGCAAATTCAAAATTTGGCAACAAGAGGATATAAGAGGGATTAGGTTTGGCATAGCTAAGTTGAGAAAAAAGATATTTTCAAGACGTGCGTTTAGGAGAATGTAGCAATGAACAAAAAGCAGGCCGGGTATTTTTTCTATGACCTCTTTAATAAAAAAGCACACTTTCCTTTAAATGGCCAGATTGAACTCACTTATAGATGTAAATTAAATTGCGTCCATTGCTATTGTAAAGGCTTAGAATCAACACGCCGGGAACTAACCACTGCAGAATGGAAGCGGATCCTCGATATGATACAAAGAGAGGGTTGCTTGTGCCTGTGCCTTACCGGAGGAGACCCCTTAATAAGAAAGGATTTCCTGGAGATTTATTCTTATGCCAAGAAAAAAGGATTTTTTATCACCCTGCTTACCAATGGCCAGGCACTTACAGCCCAGATGATTAATTATTTTCTAAAATCTCCGCCTTATTCTATAGAAATTACCTTAAATGGCATAACCCAAAAAACCTATGAAGCAATTACTCGGGTTCCCGGTTCTTTTGCTAAGGTTATGGATACAATCAGCCAGTTGAAAGAAAAAAAATCGCCCTTGATATTAAAAGCTAACTGCCTTAAGCAAAATAAGTCCCAGATTGGCCGGATAAAGGCTTTTACAGAAAAAGCCTTTGATAATTTACCCCGAAATAGATACCGTTTTCAATATGACCCTATGATATACCCTAGATACAACCGTGATAAAATACCTTGTAATTATAGGCTTTCGCCTGCGGAGTTATTAGAGGTAAAAAAGCAAGACCCGGATATCTGGAAGGAATATCAAGAGAGTTTAGATTGCACTTTGCCTAAGTTAAGAAGAGATAGGCAGTTTCTTTATCAGTGTAATTCATGGATGCAGCATTTTGACATTAACCCTTACGGTTATCTTAAGTTCTGTGGCTTCTCAGATAAGTTTAGCGTTAATCTAAAAGACACTGCCTTTAGAGAAGGTTTCTATAATATATTTCCTAAACTTTTAAATGAAAAATTTAAAACTAACTCTAAATGTAAGGATTGCCGGTTAAGACCGATTTGCTATCATTGTCCAGCAAGGGCGTATTTAGAAACCGGTGATGAAGAGGCGCCGGTTCCTTATTATTGCGAATTAGCTAAAGCAACTGCAGAACAGATTAATGGAAGTTAGATCCTACCACGATTTTTGGCAACAGATACATAAAACAGCAAGGAAAGATAGTTTCCCTTTGCGGGTAATATTTGAATTAACCTATAGATGTCATTTTAGATGTAGACACTGTTATGTTCCAGCCAGTTATCAAAAGAAAGCCAGGGTAGAACTTACCACAAAAGAGGTATTTTCTATTTTAGACCAACTTAAAGATTTAGGCTGTTTTTATTTGGGATTTACCGGCGGCGAGCCATTTTTAAGAGAGGATATATTCAAGATTCTCTGGTATGCCAAGAAGAAAGGTTTCCAGATTATTATTTATACCAATGGTTCGCTCATAGATAAAGCCAAAGCCGAGGAATTGAAGCAGCTCAACCCAAATAAGGTAGATATTACTATCCCGGCTATAAGTAAAAGGGCTTTTGAGCAGATTACGGGAGTTAAGGGCTCTTGCGATAATGTATTTAAGGCCATCCGGCTTTTGCATAAAAATGGAGTCAGGCTGGGATTTAAGAGTTGCCTTTTAAAGGAAAATGAGAAGGAGATAAAAGAAATTCAGGATTTTGCAGCTTCTTTAGGCGCTTTGCATCGTTTAGATGATAGGCTTTCACCGCGTTTAGATGGCGATAGAGAACCGTATCGGCATAGAGGATTTAGGAAACAAATAGTCACCAGGTCACCAGGTCGCCAGGTCACCAGTAAAGACAAATTTGAAGCCTGCGGTTTGAATTTTCAAAAATCAGAACACAATACACAATACACAATACACAATACTCTATTTAAATGCGGGGTAGGAGTAAGTCAAGCAGCGATAACTCCATATGGCGAGTTGAAGATGTGTTTGATGATAGATTATCCTAAATATAAAATATTGAATAAGTACATCGTACATCGCACATCGCACATCGTACATCCGAAAGATGGTTTGAAATATGCGTGGGAGAGATTAAAAGAGTTAGTTGCCTCTATAAAGCCAGATAAGAATTATCAATGCGATAAATGCCAATTCTGCAATGATTGCAAATGGTGGCCGGGGCAGGCCTTGCTTTATAATAGAACCTTCACTGCCTGCGATCCAGAAAGCCAATACCGGGCAGAATAGAGAAGAAAAGAATATGAAAACAGAGGTTAAGCTAAAAATCGCTGACACAATCATTCAGCTACAGAGTAATTTTAGTTATGAACAACTTAGCAAAAAAGGACAAAGACTGCAGATTCCCGAAAGGTTTAATAGCTTTTTATATAAAGGAAAAGCTAAGCCGGATATTGCCATTAAGATTGACATAGTGGATAAATCGCCGGATATTGGTAAAGCCAGAGATATCTTTACCACCTTTCACCCCGATGGACACCAGGAGAGCTGGAGACTGCAAAAAAAAGATAATGCTTATATTTACCGCTGCCCTTTAGAAAATAAACAACAGGTTATGTTGGTAAATCAGACATTTGACACAGTAACCGCTTATCTATTACCTAAGAAGAACAAAGGCCGGGTCTGGAATATTGCAGATATTATTTATGACTTTTTACAGGTTCTTTTAATAAATTATTTTGCCTTGAGGAAAAAAGGAATCTTTGTGCATAGTATTGGCGTAAGGGATTTAGATGGCAGGGGTTTACTTTTTGCCGGTAAATCTGGTATGGGTAAAAGTACTACCGCCAGGCTTTGGCACAAGCATAGCCGGGCAATGGTCCTTAATGATGACCGCATAATTGTGCGCAGATTAAAAGGTAAATTTCTTATCTATGGCTCACCCTGGCACGGAGAATTCAGCGATTATCTTCTGTCACGCATTGAATCAGCGCGTCTGGATAAGTTATTCTTTATTTATCATGCCTGCCAAAATAGACTGCGGCGTATTTGTGAGAAAGAGGCATTTAGCATGCTTTATCCTGCGCTTTTTCCTACTTTCTGGGATAAGGCGTGTTTAGAAAATGTAGTTTGTTTTTGCGAGGATTTGGTAAAGAATGTTACTTGTTTTAAGTTGGGATTTGTAAATAATAAAAAGGTTATTGAATTTGTAAGAAAAATATAAGGTAAAAACTCCTTCTTGGGATATTAAAATGAAATTTTATATCTTAGAAAAAGACTACTTGAGTGTTTTTAAGAAGAACAAAAAAGGCCCGTTCAAGGTTGACGAAGGGACTGCGGTCATCGCGTATAAAAAATGGTTTTTTAGCTGTCTTAGCCAGCTTGGCAAAATTATTCCACTGAATGAAAAATTAGAAGAGAAAAGACTTAAGATGCTTCTGGGAAAACCAGATGCGATATTTGTATCAGTACACTTTTTATCAGAAAGAAATCTCCTATCCAAAGTGCCCCATCGGTTACTTTGGCTTTCTTTAGGTTCGTTATTGTTGCCAGAGCATCTTTATAACTTTAAATATCTGCCCTCTGCTCAGGTTGACCTTGTTTCAACCCAATTTCAAATGAATCGGATAAGGTCTTACTTGGGTAGTCTTGCGCCGGAGATAGCGGTTTTTAGTAACAAAGTAGATACTAATTATTTTACTCTACCTAATAACCATCAGCGTTTGCTGGCACGTAAGAAACAAGGGATAAGAAAAGGGCAGTTACATATTGTTTATGCCGGTAGATGGATTGTGACTAAGGGAATTTGTCAGTTAATCCGCGCCTTGGATATCTGGCCTATTTCAGATAATATTGTGTTTACCTTAGCAGGTAATATTGAAGAAGAGTTTGGGTTGGCTTTTTCTTTTGCCCAGCATAAGACATTTTCCCACTTTTTTAATGCGGAAATATTGCGCAATAGGCCCAGGCCCTGGCTGCGTTTTCAGGAGGCTAAGAATAAGCAGGAGTTAAGGGATTTATTTTGGTCAGCAGATTTGTTTGTCAATCTATCTATCCAGCCAGATGAGGATTTTGGGGTTACTCCACGCCAGGCAATGTCCTGCGGACTGCCGGTGGTGACCACTAATTTTTGTGGCCTAAGGCTCTTAGCAGATAATATGCCCTGGAAAGGGGTGGATACCTATCCTACGCTTTTTGGCTGTCGCTTTAGCTTAAGGCAATTTAGAATTCTTTTACAAAGGGCAATCCTTGAACGAAATTGGCTATCCAACCAACAATACCGTAATTTTGTGCTCAAAGAATGTAACCCCAAAATTTTAAAAGATAATTTAAAGAAAGCCGTAAGATATCTGATAAAGAGGCCTCCCGAGATACCCCTGGATTTAGAAAAAACTGAGCGAGATATAAAAAGACAGTTATTTAATGTGGTTGATAACAGGGTTTTTAATTATTTTGTGGATACAAGAAAAGAATTGCCTCCCGGAGCTTATGTCTATGGTGATGGACCTTTACATTATGCCTTTGCCGTTGCCCAGGGAATATATTCAGCTATGAACGCGCCGC
Source organism: uncultured Planctomycetales bacterium (assembly GCA_964354585.1). Lineage (GTDB taxonomy): Bacteria > Omnitrophota > Gorgyraeia > Gygaellales > Profunditerraquicolaceae > CAYHAI01. Next base: position 28,561 of record CAYHAI010000012.1, on the reverse strand, counting down.
CCAAAGTAGAAAAAAATAGTATTTGGCGCGGGTTTTTCCGCATTGCCTTTTGGGATAAAGAAAAGGCACTCATGGAATTTGGATATCCTGGGCCAAGGATTAGGCGCTATCCCAAAAAATTATGGAATTCTTTAGTGAAGTGCGCCCGTTACTTAAAACCAGATGAATATTTAATTATTCCTCAAGACAAAGAGCAGATTGCCATAGTTCAGGAATTAGTGGATTTGGGTTATCTGGTGTCAGATGAATATAAATAAAGATAAATGAGAATATTTGTAACAAATGAATTCATGGGGAATCTTAGGGAATCCTCAAGCAAAGCAGGTTTATATGGGGCATGGGTGGCAACAAGCGATTTTTATAAAAACTTAATCCGATTTGGAAAATTTGATGAGTATCATTTTTTTATCCTTCCAGAAAATAGTAAAAAGTATCCTTTGCACAAAGAGGTAATTCCTTATATAAATAATGAAAGGGTAAAAATTGAAAAGATTATTCAACTTCCTTTATTTTTAAAGAATGCAAAAAATTTAATCTTTTTAACCTTTAGTACTCCGGCAATATTTAATATAGCTAATTTGCGCAGTATTTATGCAAAAAGGTATTTTCCTATCTGTGGCGTGAGCCATACTGTAAGTTATGCTGAATTACTTGGTCACTATTTTTTTTATAATATGATTTCTGACTTACATCCTTTTGATTCTATTATATGCGTTAGTAAGTCAAATTTGGAGTCTGTAAAGAAAATACATAGATTGATAGAGCAAAATATATTTAAAAAAATGTCTATAAACCTCAATTATAAAGCAAGGTTAGACTGTCTGCCCTTGGGGATAAATAGCGAAGATTATATGAAAAATAATAAGGATGGGTCTCGTAAAAAGCTGCGATTACCTGACAAAAAAATCATTATTCTTTATGTCGGTCGTTTCTCGATTTCTGATAAAGCAGACCTCTACCCAGTGCTTTTTGCTTTTAAGAACCTGTTAACTAAAAACAAAAATATTTTACTTGTGCTTGCAGGTAAAAATTTTCAAGGTAATTATGCCGTAAGACTAAAGAAGATGGCAAATGATTTAGGTATTTTGCATAATATCAAATTTTTCTTAAATCTTTCCCAGGCAGAAAAATATTTATTATACGCTGCAAGCGATATCTTTGTTTCACCGAGCGATAGCCTGCAGGAGTCATTCGGTTTAACCGTCATTGAGGCTATGGCTTCAGGTTTAGCTGTGGTTGTTTCCGATTGGGATGGCTATAGAGAGATAGTTATACATAATGAAACAGGCTTTTGTATCCCTACATATTGGGCTAAGTGTGACCGGGAGATATCAAATTCTACTTATTTATTCACTAATGATATTCAGGTAGAGCATTTATCTTTGGGGCAATCAGTTTGTATAGATATAAAGAAAATGATTGAGTATCTTTCGCTCCTCATTAAACGCAAGGACTTGCGTTTAAGATTGGGATATAATGCCAGAAAGCGGGTTCTTGAAAATTATGACTGGTCATTGGTTATCCCTAAATATGAAATGCTTTGTGACAAATTAATAGATAAAGCAGAAAAATATAAGGCATCTCCTAAAGCAAAACCGGTTTTTTATCCCCGATATTTTGAATGTTTTAAGCATTATCCTTCGCGTATATTAAATAAGCAAACCCATATAACCGTAACAGAAGAAGGGATTCAATTATTGAAAACAAGGAGATTTTTATCAGCAGTGCCTCCATTAAATCTTATCGTGCCCCAAATAGTTTTCTTAATACTTTTTTATTTAAGAGAAAAACAGAACTCGAGTATTGAGGAAATAAATGAGTATATGAGTAAGTTGTTTAAACAAATAAGTAGTGAAGAGATTATTTATCATCTGGTGTGGATGCTAAAGAATTATCTTGCGGAGGTATCTTAGTAATACAAATTCATTCTTAGTCGGCAATGTAGATGTCAGTAGGCCAATGAGAATAATTCCTTATAAACATTTTAGTTTAAAATTTCACAAAAAGAATTGGCAAAATAGAAGACCTAATGTTTGCCAGTTCGAACTGACCTTTGGTTGTGAACTTCATTGCAAACACTGTTATAGTGATTACTATAATAGAGCGAGATTCATTCGGAGAGAATTGAATACCCAAGAGGCAAAACTCATTTTAGATAAGGTTTATAACCGAGGTATGTTATGGTTATGTTTTACCGGAGGAGACCCTTTGACCCGAGAAGATTTTTTAGAATTATATGGGTATGCAAAGAATAAAGGTTTTATTATCACTATATTTACTAATGGCTATTCTATGAATAGAAGGATAGCTGAGTATTTAAGAGGCAGGCCTCCCTTTGTTATTGAGATTACCCTAAATGCAGTTACGCAAGATTTATATGAGAAGATATCTCAAGTCAAAGGTTCATTTTATAAAGTAATGAGAGGAATAAATCTAATTTTAAAAGCCAAGCTGCCCTTAAAGATTAAGACCCAGGTTACGAGAGATAACTTTAGAGAGCTACCCCGGATAAGAAAATTTGTGGAAAGTTCAGGCTTAAAATTTAGACCGGGTATTTTCCTGCATAGTCGATTAAACCGAGATTTGGCTCCTGCTAATTTAAGAATTTCACCACAGGAAGTTTTGGGTTTAAATGGAAATAAGAAATCGTTAATTGATGATCGTGATTTATTGACGAACCACCAACCACGCCCCACGCCATGCCTGCCGGCAGGCAGGAACCACGAATTATTCCGCTGTGCTATCGGAGGCGGAGACGGAGTTTATATTGACCCTTATGGAAATACATTCCCTTGTGACTGCATTAGGAAGCCTAAGATAAATCTGCTTAAGGAAGATGTGGGAGAAGCCCAGAAAAAAGTTTTAGACTGGGTAAGAACACGATATTTTGCTAATAATTCTAAATGTCAGAGCTGTTCCATCAGAAACACCTGTTTTAATTGTCCGGGAAAAGCACTATTGGAGACAGGAGATTTAGAGGGAAGAGTCAGATGGTTTTGTGCATTAGCGCATCTGGGGTAAGTAGAGAAGGCAGTCCTATAGAAAGATACCATGAAATACCTTAAGTTTTATAGATATCTACTTCCTTTTTGGAAGAGAGAAGTTCTTGTATTGTTTTTAAGCGGCATTACTATGGCCTTAGGCTTGGTTAACCCTTATTTGACTAAACTTATTATTGATAAAGCCTACGGGAATAGAGACTTAAGATTATTTATAATCATAGTTTCTATTGGAGGAAGCATATTTATTTTAAATGGTCTTATTGGCGGATTAAGTAATTATTTAACAAATTATATCAGGTTGCGGATAAATCTTGATTTAAATTGTAAGGTTTTTAATAAATTACAGCGTCTTCCTTATGGATTTTTTCAAGATAGCTCTACTGGCGAGCACCTCTATACGATTAATTATGACATAGACCGGCTTACTTCATTTATTACTGATGTGTTGCCACAGGCTATCCCACTCATACCTAGGTCATTACTTATTTTGGCGATTGTGTTCTATTTAGATTACAAGATTGCCTTGTTGGCTTTAGCGCTTATACCTTTTTTATATCTTACCCCTTATTATTTTACCCGCAGAGCAAAGAAAATAATGAGGAGATTGATAGAAAATTCACGGGAGATTTTTAAGAGCCTACAGGAAGTATTATCACATATTCATTTAGTAAAGGCATTGGGAAAAGAAAAATATGAGACCAGACGATATATAAAAGGATTGATAGAAAATATTAGATTTGGATTAATAAATACAAGATTAGGAGTGATATCCGGATTTGCCAACAGTTTAGCCCAGCGGATAATTTTAGGCCTAATTGTTTTTTATGGCGGTTATCAGATAATCAAGGGCAAAATGACTTTAGGAAGCCTTAGCGCAATAACCCTTTATTTAAATCAGCTATCAGGGTTACAAAGTTCGCTGGCATATTTCTTCCAGCAAGTATCTTTGGATCTTGTTTCTTGCGAGAGGTTAGATTCCATATTAGAAACCAAGCTTGACTCTATAGAAGATAAATATACCAAAGAAATTACCTTTTTAAAAGGCCAGATAGAATTTAGAAATGTGACCTTTGGTTACCGACAGGATAAGATGGTTTTGCAGAACCTAAATTTTTATATCGAGGGTGGTTCTTTTATTGCCTTGGTTGGCCCTTCGGGTTGTGGAAAGACAACGATACTTAATTTAATCTTAAGACTTTATAAACCTCTGAGTGGCCAGATAATCATTGATGGAGGCAATATAAATCTTATTAAATCAAAATCCTTATACGCGCAAATTGGCGTAGTGCTTCAGGAGCCATATTTATGGAATGATACAGTGTCAAATAATATCAGATATGGGAATCCAGATGCGAGTTTTAAAGAAATAGTAGAGGCAGCTAGGATTGCCTGTATTGATGATTTTATCAATAACTTGCCTTTGGGCTGCGATACAATTATTGGAGAGAATGCCTGTAAAATCTCCGAGGGCCAGAAGCAACGCATTGCCATTGCCCGGGCAGTGATTAAAAGACCTAAGATTCTAATCTTAGATGAGGCGCTTTCCTCGGTAGATGCCCAGATAGAGGCAAGGATAATAGATAATATGATGGTTTCACTGAGAGATACTACTATTATAATTGTATCGCATCGTTTTTCCGCCATAAAAAGAACAGATTTAGTATTTTTCCTAAATAGTCCTGATAAGATTGATATGGGCACACATGAAGAGCTCTTAAGGAATAATATTCAATACCAGAATTATCTTAACCATCAGTTAAGAGTAGAGAAGATAGGGTTAGATTTATTTTGTTATTGATAACATCACAAGAATATGCTAAAATACGTGAAATGCCTTTTATAACAAGGGGTTATGGATGTTACCTTCTTCCCAATTAAGGGATATAACGGTTAAGGATTACCTAGTTGTCGTTAAGAGAAGATTCTGGATAATCCTTATTTGCCTTGCCATTACCACTACCGATGCCACGATGAAAACCTTAAAGAAAATTGCTCTTTATCGGACAAGTGCCAAAGTCCTTATCGAAAGAACTATGCCAGATGTGGTTCCTATCCAGCAGGTCTATTCCCCTTCCGCTTGGATCGATAAGGAATATATCCAGACCCAAATCAATATTCTTACTTCGCGGAGTTTAGCCAAAAAAGTGGTAGAACGCCTTATTGCTACAGGTGATACCGCTTTTGTAGGAATGCAGGAGCCTGAGGGCGCCTTTTTAGGAGGGGTGAGCGTTAATCTTGTGGGCGGTACGCAACTCATAGATGTGGGTTATGTAAGTACCGATCCCCTTAAGGCAGCAAAGTTTGCCAATGCCTTGGCAGAGAGTTATATAAAGGATGATATAGAGAGAAGGTCAGAAGCGAGTAAATATGCAACCGGATGGCTGCAGATACAATTAACAGAGTTAAAAAAGAAACTTCAGGATTCCGAGGCGACTTTAAACGATTATATACAGAGGAATGCAATTGTCTCTCTGGGAGATGTAGAGAAACAAACAGCGTCTATCCTGGAGGGCTTAAAAGGGGACAAGGTAAAGATTGAAAATGAAATTATAGAGTCATCCAAGCGCTATAAATCAAAGCATCCCAAGATGCTCAATGCCAACACCAGATTGGAGGCAGCAAATAAAAGTATTGATGATGAGACCAGGAAACTCCTTGAGCTTAATACCAAGACCATACAGTATAACGCCTTAAAAAGAGAACTAGAGTCAGACAAATCTCTATATGAATCATTGCTAAGAAGAATAAAGGAAACTGAGGTCTCTAAACAATTAGAGACAACCAATATCCGCATTATTGATTTAGCGCAGGTGCCGGGAGGGCCGTTTAGCCCAAACAGGAAACAGGACGTATCCAGAGGGATAATGTTAGGTTTCTTTTTAGGAGTGGTTTTGGCTTTCATCTTAGAATACCTTGATTCTACGGTAAAGACCGCCGAAGATATTGAGACATATGTAAGACTACCCTTTTTGGGTTATGTGCCTTCAGCAAGGCGAGAGGCCGAAACGGTGAAAGACGTTGATTTATTATCTCATAAGATGCCTAACTCCCGGATTGCTGAAGCCTATCGTTCTATCCGCAGTTCCATAATCTTCTCTTCTCCGGAAGACAAGCCTCTTAAGACAGTTCTGATTACCAGCGCTTCGCCCCAGGAGGGCAAGAGCACGGTTGCAATAAATTTAGGCACTATCTTTGCTCATGCCAATGAAAAGATTTTGCTCTTAGAGGCGGATATGCGTCGTTGCCGCATCGGTAGTTCATTGGGCGTAGATAATAAAGACGGTTTAAGTAGTTTCCTCGCCGGAGCAGCGACTCTAGATGTAGTCATAAAACACACCCCCGTCCCTAATCTCTTTCTAATGCCTGCTGGTCCGCGGCCGCCAAATCCGGCGGAACTTTTAAGTTCTGCTAAGAGCCGTCAACTCTTGGGGGAACTTAAAACCAGATTTGACAGAATTATCATTGATGCGCCGCCAGTGCTTACAGTTACCGATGCGGCTATCTTAGCCAATATGGCGGATGGAGTGGTTTATGTTATCCGCGCTGGTTTTAGAAATATTGAAGCTATCTTAAGCTGTAGGCAGCGGCTCAACGAGGCAAAGGCCAGGATTATCGGAGTAATCCTGAACAATGTGAACATAAAGAAAGAAGACTCTTACTATTATTACCATTATTATTATGCCCAAGAGAAGGAGAAAAAGGCTTAATATTTATTATGTCTGGCATTATCTTCCCATATCTCGTTGCGCCCCTGCTCATTTTTAGCTGTCTCTTTTATGGAAGCGTGACTGCCCTGCCGATTACAATAATAGAAACTGTAGTAGTTTTACTGATTTTATTCTGGTTGATAGGTATGGCCTATAAAAGAAGATTCTCTTTTTTAGAAACAGGCCTAATTTTACCCATTGCATTATTCTTGGGTCTCGTTGTTCTTCAATTGATCCCGTTGCCTATAGATTTAATGAGAATAATTTGCGGTAATACCGCTTATTTATATAAAAATCTTATTCCCGCTGGTGCCTCAAAAACATTTTTTACTTTAAGCATCTGTCCTAATGCTACCCTTTCAGAATTATTTAAGGTTTTAACCTACATAGGCATATTTTTTCTAATTATTAACAAGATAGAGACGAAGAGACAGTTCGACTACCTTATAAATACAATTATCTTTTTTGGGGTCGTTATTAGCATATTTGGGATTATCCAGAAATATACCTATTCGGGTAAGGTCTATTGGTTTGACGCATCCGGGTCAGCACTTACACCTTTCGGGCCTTTTGTTAACCGCAATAATTTTAGCGGGTATATAAATATGATTATACCCCTGGCCTTAGGATATTTTTTAACTGATTTGCCTTGGTCTAAAAGGGTTATTTACGGCCTTTGTATGTGGATTATGGTTTTGGCGCTACTCTTGTCTTTATCCCGGGCCGGCATTTTAGTCTATATTCTGGTTTTGTTATTTATGTTGTCATTGTCAAACTTCAAGTATAGTTTAAAGCCCAAGACAAAAACTTTGCTTGTTTGTTTTTCTGTAGTATTTTTTTTATCTATTTTTTTTATAGATTTTAAAGGTGTTTTAGAGAGATTTGCTAATCTATTTAAAGATGAGACGCTGGTTGTTTTTGGCCATGGCTATTCCTGGTGGGATACTTTAAGAATATGGCAGGATTTTCATCTTTTTGGCACAGGGTTAGGCACATTTGCCAGCATCTCTTCTATGTATAAGACTTGCCCCATGCAAATTTTGTTTACCTATGCCCATAATGACTATCTTCAGTTATTATCCGAGGTGGGTTTAGTTGGTTTTCTCTGTATATCTTTGTTTTTTATTTTGTATTTTAGGAAGGTATTGAAGATGTGGCGGAAAAGGCATAACGCTTATGTTATATCTGTGGTATTGGGCGCAATGGCGTCCATATTTGCAATGTTAGTATATTCGCTGTTAGATTTTAATCTGCACATACCGGCAAATGCCCTGTTATTCTTTGTGATTATGGGCCTGGCTTATCGCTTGGTCTATACGAGGTTTAGCGATGGTGTTACTAAGTAACTGGCAGAAAGACTTAGACCAAAAACAATCCTTAATTTTGATGAGTTTGTTTATTTTTCTCTTTATCTTTTACGAATGTGTTTTATTTTCGCGTTTATCCGCGCAGGGATATTTAGATAAGGCATTAGATTATTTAGAGAAAAGCCGCTCTTTAGACAAGCAGATAATTATAGAGAAAACGCTCTTTTATTACCAGGCATTAAAGTTGCTAAAAGAAACTGCCAGTTTGAATACTGATGATTCAAGGCCTTATTTTGAATATGCGCAGATTATTACAGAGATAGGAGATGATACGCTGCTGAGCAGTTCCTTGGATATAAAAATGCTGGATGCTAAACTCGAAAACGATAGGATGGAATTTTATGGGCTGGCAAAGAGAGAATTCACAGGAGCGATTTTAAGGGAGCCCACCAATGCCATTTACCATCAGAGGCTGGGCGCTATATTTGATAAATTATCAGATACTAAAAGCGCGGAAGAAGAATTTAAGAAAGCAGTTTTGCTTTCTCCTCAGAACTTAAGTATCCATCTTTACTTGAGCCGATATTTCTTCTCTCGGGGTAAAGTAGAAAATTTTCTTTACCATATTCAAAAAGCTATAGCGTTACAGAAAGCAGTTTCTGGCGGAGTGGTAGTAGGAGAGGTGTTTGAGTTTCTTAAATCTATTGGAGGAGAGGATTTGATAAGGGGATGAATCCCGCACCTTCTTTGTATTCAAAATGTATCACGTTTATCTTTTAAAGAGTCAGAAAAACGGTGTATTTTATATTGGTTATACAAAGAATATTAAACAAAGATTAAAGGAGCACAACTTAGGATTAGTCCAATATACAAGGAAATACCTACCCTGGAATTTAGTCTATTGCGAGACTTTTATTTCATTAGAAGATGCTAAGATACGCGAGAGATCTCTTAAATCCTTTGGTAGAGCATACGCATACTTAAAACTTAGAATAAAGAATAGCCTGAATCAAATAAAAGCCTTGAATCCCGCACCTTTGGAGATATTCAAAGAAAAGAATAAAAATGAATTTATCAAAGGTACGGGATGAATAAAATAGAAGGTGCGGGATGAAGATAATAATTATTGGCGCAGGACCTATCGGTTGCTATACCGCGCAATTACTAAAAGAAAAAGATAGGGATTTTGACATTACTATCATTGAGGAACATCCAGAGATTGGCCGGCCTGTTCATTGCGCAGGTCTGGTGAGTATGGATGTGTTCACTCAAATTAAAGTTCCGATTAATGATGACGTCATCATTAATCGGATAGATGGCGCGGAGTTTTTCTTAAATCACGATAGTTTTAGAATAAACAGAAAAGACGTGGCCGTGGTAATAGACCGGGAAAAGTTTGACCGCGCCTTAGGTATTGGACTGAAGATAAATTTTAACACCAAATTTGTCGGCATAGAAAGGGAAGGCGAGGCTTACCTGGTAGAGACAGACAAAGGAGAATATTACGCAGATATTGTTATCGGTTCAGATGGCGCAAATTCAACGCTGCGTAAGATCACAGGTTTTAAGGGAAATATAGAGTATCTGCGCGGGGTGCAATTTAGAATGGGATATGATAAGTGTGATAAAAATTCCGTTCAAGTTTATTTAAAAAGCCCCTGTTTTGCCTGGATTATTCCCGAGGGTGAAGGTATTGTCCGGATAGGGATTATTTCGGATAATCCTTACCATGATTTAAGCGAATTTCTAGAAGAGAAGTCTATTGAGGGAGAAATTTTAGAAAAATTCGCCGGAGTTGTGCCTTTAGGAAAATGCCTCACCCATAATAGAAATATATTTTTAGTAGGCGATGCTGCCTGTCAGGTAAAGCCTTTAACCCATGGTGGTATATATTACGGGATGCGCTGCGCAGAGATGCTCGTTGATTGTATATTAAAGAATAACGCTGGAGAATACGAGAGGCAATGGAAGCAGAGATTTGAGAGAGAAATTGATATCGGTTTAAAATTAAAACGAATGTATGAGAGGTTAAACCAAGAGGAAACGGAAAAATTATTCGCCGTTCTTAAGAATAATGCCAGTATTATAGAAAAGTTTGGAGATTTTGAGAATCATTCTAAGGTCATATCTATCATTATTAAAGACCCCCAGTTACAGATTCTCTTAGGCAAGGTTTTTATTGGTTTCCTGAAAGATGTCTTTGTATAACCAACGATGATGTGTGGAATTGCCGGAACGTATAATCTTAAAGAAGAAAAAGAGATAGATTTTACCCGCACAGTCAAGATGCGCGATTATTTGACGCGCCGCGGGCCGGATGACCATGGCGTTTATTTTAGTTCTGATAAACGATTTTGCCTCGTTAATACAAGGCTTTCCATAATCGACCTTACCCCTTTAGCCCACCAGCCAATGTCTGATAGAGAGGGCAAAGTATGGATATCATACAACGGCGAAATATATAACTATTGCCAACTGCAAAATGAACTAAAAGAAAAAGGTTACAGCCTTAGCTCTAATTCCGATACAGAGGTAGTCGTCAATGGTTATAAGGAATGGGGAATTGATGGTTTGCTTAAGCGCCTGCGAGGAATGTTTGCCTTTGCCATTTATGACCTAACATCTCCGATCCCAAGGTTTATCCTTGCCCGCGACCGCTTTGGCATAAAGCCGCTTTATTATTATCAAGATGATAAACTGCTCATATTTTCTTCTGAGGTGGGCGCTATGGTAAAAAGCGGAATTATCCCGGTTGAACGTAACCAGAAGGCGGATATTGCCTTTTTTATTTTTGGTTATATCCCGGCGCCTTGGACGACAATAAAAAATGTTTTTTCTCTATCAGTGGGCAGTTATATGTTAATTGAGAATGGTAAAAAAAGACTGGTAAAATACTACGACCCTATTGATAGTTTCACTAAAGCTAAGTTAAAAGACACTGAAGATATATATAGCAGTTTGCGTTCTATTCTGACTGAAGCGATAGACCTGCATTTGATTAGCGATGCGCCATTGGGTGTATTTTTAAGCGGAGGCATAGACTCATCAGTTCTGGTTGCCCTGGCCAGTAAGGCCAGAGATATTCCGATTACCACGCTCTCCATTATCTTTGATGAAGAAGCATATTCTGAACTCCCCTACCAGAAGATGATTACCGAGCAATACCGCACAGACCATCGGCAGATAAAAGTAACACAGAAGGATTTTTATGCCGAGATAGATAATATTTTTACGGCGATGGACCAACCCACGGTTGATGGAGTGAATACCTATTTTGTCTCCAGGGCGGCTAAACAGGCAGGGCTGAAGGCAGTATTGTCAGGTTTAGGAGGAGATGAAATTTTTTGCGGCTACGAATCATTTAAAAAAATCCGGTTGCTTAAGGCTATAAATCGTCTGCCGAAAATATTGCGGTCTGCGCTTGCTTTAACCGGCGGTCTTAATGATCGCTGGCGTAAGTTAAATTATCTTCAAAAAGATGACCATCTGGCGCTCTACTTAGCTATCAGAGGGCTCTTTGTTCCAAAGGATGTAGCAAGAATTTTGGATATTACCGAGAAAGAAGTAAGCAATTCAATAGATGATTTTAATCTCAATACTCAATACTCAATACTTAATACTTTAAACCCTATCGATTGGCTTTCACATATGGAAATAAATTTGTACCTGCAGAATCAACTCCTGAAAGATACCGATTTTATGAGTATGTATCATTCTGTGGAAACCAGGGTGCCTTTCCTTGACCATATTCTGGTGGATTATATAGCCGCTGTAGATTCCCGCCTAAAAATTGATAAAAATATACCCAAGCCGCTTCTAGCAAAATCCCTTAAGGATATGTTGCCTAGAGAAATTATTTATAGAAAAAAACAAGGGTTTACTTTCCCTTTTGATTTATGGCTAAGAAAACAAGGGAATCAACTTTTGAAGGTTGCCTTATCTAAAGGTAATATAAACAAGAGATACGCTAATGGCCTCTGGCGTAAGTTTGAACAGGGCAGGCTACACTGGTCAAGGGCTTGGGCGCTGATAGTAATGGGAAGGCAATAAAATGAAAATTCTATTTTTAGTTACCGACCTTGCTAATAGTAAAGGCGGTATTCAGGTATTTAATAATCACCTGATAAAGGCATTGGCTGAACTTGGGAATAACCTAAGCGTGGTTTCTCTAAATGATAGCAAAAGCCTGAATAATGCCAAATGCTCATTTATGCCTTGTGGTAAATATGGATATTTTAAAAAGACTGCATTTATTATAAATACCTTAAGGCAGATTTTTAGTTTTAAACCCGATCTTATCCTCTGCGGTCATATTAATTTTTCCCCCTTTTGTCTGTTATTAAAAACAATTTTTAAGGCGCCTTACTTTACCATCACCCATGGCATAGAGGCGTGGAGGTTGAGGGGGCTAAAAAGATTAGGGCTTAGATGTTCTCTTGAAATTCTTTCAGTAAGTCGATTCACCAAAAATGAAATTCTGAAGCAATTACCGCACTATGGAGAAGATAATATATTTATCCTTCCTAACACATTTGATGCAGAGAAGTTTAAACCCCAGCCAAAACCAGAGTATCTTATGAATAAGCTGAACATAAAACCCGATGATAAGATTCTTCTTACCATTGCCAGGTTATCGAAGCAAGAAAAGTATAAGGGATATGACTTGGTGATTATGGCGATGAAAGAAATAGTAAAAGAGGTTCCTAATGCAAAATATATTATCGTAGGCTCAGGTAGCGATGAAGAGAGAATAAAGGCGCTGATTAGCGATAATAATTTGGAAGATAAAGTAATACTTAACGGTTTTATACCTCACGAGGAAATAGTAGATTATTATAATCTCTGCGATGTCTTTGTAATGCCCAGTAAGGCGGAAGGATTTGGAATAGTCTTTTTAGAAGCGCTTGCCTGTGGTAAGCCGGTTATTGCCGGAAATATTGATGGTTCAGGCGATGCGCTTTTGGATGGAGAGCTAGGGTTTTTGGTTAACCCGCATAATCTCAGCGAAATTAAAGCCGCAATTATCAAAATTTTAAAAAGAGAAGCGCCTGAAAGTTTATTAGATGGTCCATATCTTAGACAGCGCATCCTTGAATTTTTTAGTTTTCATAAATTTAAAGAGCGCGTCTCTGAAATAATTTCTGCAAAGGTAATATCTTCTAATCCTATCCTAAGGATTAAATCTGTTAAGGGATGGGTGCCTATTGATCTAAAAGAGCTCTGGCGCCATCGCGAATTACTCTATTTTTTTATCTGGCGTGAGATCAAAGTGCGTTACAAGCAGACGACCCTGGGCGCTGCCTGGGCAATATTGCAGCCATTTTTGATGATGGTGGTATTCAGTCTCTTCTTTGGCAAGTTTATGAAAGTCCCGCGCGAAGGTATTGCTTATCCCTTATTTAGTTATGCGGCCATACTGCCCTGGATGTTATTTGCCGAAGGGCTTAGCCGTTCTACTGACAGCGTGGTCCAGAACGCTAATCTTATTACGAAGGTTTATTTCCCGCGGCTAATTATGCCTATCTCTGGGATTATATCTCCTTTGGTTGATTTTGGCTTTGCATTTCTTGTTTTTATCGGGTTGATGTTTTATTATGGTTTTCCTCCCACCATAAAAATCCTTCTACTTCCTGTTTTTCTGCTCTTGGCATTAATTACTGCCTTGGCAGTGGGTTTGTGGCTTTCCGCAATTAATGTGCAGTATCGGGATGTCCGCTATACCATACCTTTTTTAATCCAGTTTTGGTTTTTTGCCTCGCCGGTGGTTTACTCCAGTTCATCTTTGCCGAAGTCCTGGCAGTGGATATATGGTTTAAATCCGATGGTAGGCGTAATCGAAGGTTTTCGTTGGGTCCTCGTCGGAACAGAACCGCCCGGCCCGCTCATGATAGTTTCCATAGCGATAGTTTTGCTTATCTTGATTTCTGGCGCTTTTTATTTTCGCCGGATGGAGAAAGTTTTTGCAGATATGGTGTAGAAGATGAACGAAGTGGTGATACGCGCAGAAAACTTAGGTAAACTTTATCATATCGCAGAGAAAGCGCCTTATGAAACCTTACGCGAGGCTATAAACAATATCTTTACATCTTCCCTTAAAAAACTTAAAAATGGTTTAAAATCAAAAGAACAGACCCCAAGTTACATCTGGGCGCTAAAGAATGTATCTTTCCAGATAAAAAAAGGCGAAGCCGTGGGCATAATTGGCCGTAATGGGGCAGGTAAATCCACTCTTCTTAAAATACTTTCCCGTATCACTCCGCCCACTGAAGGGTATGTCGAAGTCCAAGGCCGGATAGCTTCACTGCTTGAGGTCGGCACGGGTTTTCATCCTGAACTGACTGGTCGGGATAATATCTTCTTGAGTGGTATCATCTTGGGTATGAAGAAGGAAGAAATAAAGCGTAAGTTTGATGAGATAGTGGCTTTTGCCGAAATTGAGAAGTTTATTGATACTCCGGTGAAACACTATTCCAGCGGTATGTATTTGCGCCTTGCCTTTGCGGTAGCTGCTCACCTTGAGCCGGAGATTTTGTTGATAGATGAAGTCTTGGCAGTAGGTGATGCAGCCTTTCAAAAGAAGTGCTTGGGTAAGATGGGCGATGTAGCTAAAGAAGGCAGGACAGTGCTGTTTGTTTCGCATAATATACCTAGTATCATCAATCTTTGTCAGCGCGCTCTTTTATTGACAGCAGGCAGTTTAGAGAAAGAAGGCCTTCCTAGAGATGTTGTTCAGTATTATTTAGATACAGTTCGCTCTGCATCCGGCCAGGTAGTGTGGCTTGAACCAGACAAGGCACCAGGTAATGATATTGTGCGTTTACAGGCGGTCCGTATCCTTCAGGAAGGAATAGATGGCCCTGCCGCAGATATAGATATCTCCAGAGAGGTTATCATTGAGATTAACTATTGGAATTTGCGAGAAGGAGCATTTCTTTATCCAGGCATCCGCCTGAGAGATGGGGTAGGTACTTTCATACTTACTTCGAGTAATCATAAGTCAGTTTCTCTAAGTGAAGATTACTGGAGTGGGCGGGCGTATCCTAAAGGTCTCTTTAAATCTATCTGTCGCATACCCGGGAATTTTCTTAATGAAGGCTTATACAGTATTGGTGTTATTCTGGGTAAAGATTTTTTTGATACCCAGATTCTCCTGGAATATTTACTTTCGTTTGATGTACATGATACCGGACAGATGCGCAAAGAATTTTTGGGTTCTTGGGCAGGACCAGTAATACGGCCGCGGCTTGCCTGGGAGACGGTTTGTCTTGACAAGACTATACCTTAATGGAGGAGGTGCATTAGCTGATAAATGAAAGCACAATTATTTGATCGAGACAGACTAATTATTAAGGCCTTATCAAAGAGAAAACACGATTTGGATATTTCAATTATAAGAAAAGTGGAAACTCAGCAGATATCAAAGGGTAATGTTCGGCTCGCAGAGCTTGCGCAGTGTGTGCTTCGCTCCAAGAAAAAACAGGGGGCAATTATTATGGTGCTTGGCGCGCACGTTCTAAGGTCGGGCGTGCAGAATTATCTTATTGATTTAATGCAAAGAGGTTATATATCATGCATTGCCATAAACGGCGCGGGGATAATCCATGACTTTGAATTTGCTTTAATTGGCGCCACCACTGAAAATGTAGCGCGTTATATAAAAGAAGGGCAATTCGGCCTTTGGAGAGAAACCGCGCAATTAAATGATATTATCAATCAGGCCTACGCAAAAGATAAAAACATAGGTATGGGAGAGGCTATTGGACGCTATGTAGAGAATTCTCGCTTTCCCTATAAATCAATTAGTATCTTAGCTGCCGGTTATCGTTTAGGTATTCCCATTACCATACATGTAGGCATTGGTTATGATATTATTCACGAACACCCTAATTGCAGTGGCGCAGCCACAGGCGCTCTTTCTTATAATGATTTTTTAAAATTTGTTTCTGTAGTGCAAAATTTAGAAAACGGCCTGATTATTAATTTCGGTAGCGCGGTAATGGGACCGGAAGTTTTTTTAAAGGCCTTAAGCATGGCCAGAAACGTCGCTCATAGGCAAGGTAAGGATATCAGGCATTTTACCAGCGTTGTTTTTGACCTTATACGGCTCTCAGGTAATATTAAAAAAGAACCCTCGCGAAATGAACCTGTGTACTATTTTAGGCCTTGGAAGACGATGTTAGTGCGTAGTATTGCCGGTGGCGGAAAAAGTTTTTATATCAGAGGCAAACACTCTCAAACCATCCCGAATTTGTGGGCGCAGATAAATAAAATGGAGGCCACAGTTGGGAAAGGTCGTTAAATTTGATACATTAGCTAAAAATTTAAAGAATCTAAAACGCGCTGGTAAAAAAATTGTTTTATGCCACGGTTGTTTTGACCTTATGCACCCCGGCCATATTAAACACTTTCAGGCAGCAAAGAAAATGGGGGATATACTTATGGTAACGGTAACCTCTGATAAATATGTAGACAAAGGACCGGGGAGGCCTGTCTTTAATCAGAACTTAAGGGTAAACTCTGTAGCAGCGTTAGAATGTGTGGATTTTGCCAGTATCAATAAGTGGCCTACTGCGGTAGAGACGCTTAAGAGAATAAAACCTCATTTTTATGTTAAAGGCCAGGAATTTGAGGGCGAAAAAGATAAAACAGGAAAGTTACAAAAAGAACTAAAAGTACTAAAAGAAATTGGATGTCGAGTGCGTTTTACCCATGAGATTGTTTTTTCTTCCACAAAATTATTAAAGAAATACTTTACGTTTTAAAGAAAATAAGGAGAAAGATGGACACCGAAAATAAAATTAAGACCTTTAAAGAACTATGCCAGATTGTTTCTAAGCTAAAGAAAAAAGGTAAAAAGGTTGTGCAATGTCATGGTGTGTTTGATATTATTCATCCGGGTATTATCAGACATATCGAGGCTGCGAAGAGGCTTGGCGATGTCTTGATAGTTACGGTAATAAGGGATAAAGATGTGCGTAAAGGCCCAGGTTATCCTATATTTGGTGAGGAGTTAAGAGCAAAAAATGTGGCTTCATTAGGATGCGTAGATTATATATCCGTGGTAGATGATTCCGCCCCATTAAAATGTGTGAAGTTTTTAAAACCCGATGTATTTGCGCGTGGTCAAGACTATAAAGATAGAGACCAAGGGGTAATGCGCAAAATCCGACAGGAGGAAGAGGCCTTGGATGTTGCCGGTTGCAAAATTCATTATACGCCAGGAGAGGTTTTTAGCTCTACAAAAATAATTAACCAATTTCTTGATGTCTATCCAGAGGAAACAAGGAAGTATCTTAGAGAATTTCAGAAAAAATATAGCGCCCAAGATATTATCACCCAGCTCGGGGGCCTTAAAAAATTAAAGGTTCTCATTATAGGTGATACCATCATTGACGAATACCACTATTGCGCGCCATTGGGAAAGTCTGTGAAGGAACACTTAGTGGTGAATAAGTATCTTTCTGATGAGTCTTTTGCCGGCGGAGTTTTGGCCGTAGCCAATCATGTCGCCGGGATATGCGATAATGTGCATTTGGTAACTATATTGGGTAATCAAAATCTCCGGGAAAATTTTATATTAAGGAAACTTAAGGAAAACATTAAGCCGAAGTTTTTCTATCGCCAGGATGCTGCTACGCTTGTGAAACGCCGGTTTATTGATGAGTATTTGAACCAAAAATTGTTTGAGATATGTTACATTAATGATAATGAGTTGCCTCGAAAATTGGAAGGACAAATCTTGGAGTATCTCAAGAAACAAATTCCCAAATATGACCTTATCATGATTGGTGATTATGGACACAATTTTATCACAAAAAAAATAATTCAATTAGTAGAAGATAAAGCAAAAATTTTGACAGTAAATGTGCAGGCTAATGGTGCAAATTTAGGATTTAATATGGTAACTAAATATCATGCAATTGATTTTACCTGCATTGATGAACCAGAAGCACGTTTTGCCTGTCAAGATAGGTTTGGAAAAATAGATGATATCGCCAAAATATTAGCCAAACGCGTGCATGCGAAATGTTTAATTATAACTCGGGGCAAAAATGGTTCTATAGGCATTAATTCTGGTGGGAAGTTAAACTTAACACCTGCTTTTTCATCTCGGGTTATAGACAGGATTGGAGCGGGGGATGCCTATTTTAGTTTTGCTGCGCCTTGTTTTGCCAAGGGCTTGCCTTTGGAGCTCATTTCATTTGTGGGAAATGTAGCAGGCGCTATTGCGGTGCAGATTGTCTGTAATCATGAACCAGTAGAACCGCAGAAATTATTTGAGTTTATTTATACTTTATTGCGTTAAAAGAAAGGATAAACCCATGGAACAGCGCGCTGAAAATTATTACTTTCAGATCGAGAAGTTGTTTAAATCTGTGGAGGTCAAAGACTCCCAAAGCAAATCCATCAATTTTTATGCGGGAGTTGCTGATGCGGCGAAGCTTATTCAGAAACAATCTTCTTTTAGGAAAAAATTAATTTTTATCGGTAACGGAGCCAGTGCTGCTATATCCAGCCACATGGCTAGTGATTTCTGCAAAAACGCACATATAAAGGCTATTACCTTTAATGATGCCTCTCTTTTGACCTGCATCTGTAATGATTTGGGATATAAATATGTATTTGAAAAACCTCTTGAGATACTGGGTGAGGGAGGGGATGTATTAATTGCTATTAGTAGTTCAGGTAAATCTGAGAATATCCTAAAGGCAGCAAGAATGGCACTGCGCAAGAAAATGAAAGTAATTACCCTTTCCGGATTTTCTATGAATAACCCCTTGAGTAAATTAGGAGAATTAAATTTCTATGTGTCTTCGACAAATTATGGTCTGGTGGAAGTGATCCACCATTCTATTTGTAATTGTTTCCTTGATCTTATTCTTCAAAGTAGAGGCAGGATGAGGGCAAAACCGTAGATGCATAAGTTAAAAAATATTTTAGTTACTGGCGGAGCCGGGTATGTGGGTGCGGTATTAGTGCCTAAGTTGTTAAAGAAGGGATACCATGTCAAGGTGCTGGATTTGTATATTTTTGGAGAAGATGTTTTAGGGGCAGTAAAAGATGATCCAAACTTAGAGCAAATTAAGGGCGATATTCGCAATTCGCCGCTTTTAGAACAGGTCATCCCGAGTTGTGATGCCCTGATTCATCTGGCCTGCATTTCCAATGACCCGAGTTTTGAGCTTGATCCACAACTGGGTAAGTCCATAAACTACGATGCCTTTATTGATGTCGTTAATATTTCCAAAAAAAATGGGGTGCGCCGTTTTATCTACGCCTCAAGCTCCAGTGTCTATGGCGTTAAAGATACTGATAATGTCACAGAAGATATGTCTTTGGAACCGTTGACAGATTATTCCAAATATAAGGCGCTTTGCGAAGAGATATTGCTTAAAGAACGCGCGCCGGGATTTGTCGTTCTGGTTGTACGGCCGGCAACAGTGTGTGGTTACTCCCCAAGGCAGAGACTGGACCTGACCGTAAATATCCTTACTAACCAGGCAGTGAATAACAAAAAAATCACCGTATTCGGAGGTCAGCAGAGGCGTCCGAATATCCATATAGAAGATATGGCCGAACTTTACATTAAGGCTTTAGAATGGCCGGATGCAGCAGTTGATGGCCAGATTTTTAATACGGGATACGAAAACAAAAAAGTCATTGAGTTGGCAGAGATTGTCCGTAATATTGTGGACAAGAACCTAGAGATAGTTATTAAACCCACTGACGATAACCGTTCGTATCATATTTCTTCGGAGAAAATTAAACGCGAGTTAGGTTTCCTGCCTAAGCATACAATCGAAGAGGCAGTAAAGGATTTGAGAGAGGCCTTTAAGCAAAATAAGATTCCCAATTCAATGGATGATATCAGATATTATAATATCAAGACAATGCGAGCTATAAAACTTACTTAGGCAAGAGACTAATTATATGCAGGAGATAGACTTAGAAAAAAAAGTTAAGGAATTAAGAAAAACGATATTCAGAACGATTTGTAAAGGCGGAGGCGGCCATATACCAGCCTCGCTGTCAATAGTAGAGATATTGTCCGTTCTCTATTATGGTATTTTAAGAATAGATCCCCAAAACCCCCAGGAGGCTGGAAGGGATAGGTTTGTATTGAGTAAAGGCCATGCCGGCGTTGCGTTATATGCGGTTCTTGCAGACAAGGGTTTTTTTGACAAAGGAGAACTTGATAAATTTGGCAGGTCAGGCACTATTTTAGGTGGGCATCCTGATATGTATAGTGTGCCTGGGATAGAAGCCTCTACGGGATCGTTGGGCCATGGATTACCTTTTGGGGCGGGAGTTGCTCTTGCGGCCAAGATGGATAAAAAAGATTATCGCGTATTCGTCCTGCTTGGCGACGGAGAATGTCAGGAAGGGACTGTGTGGGAAACCGCTCTTTTTGCACCACAACACAAGTTAGACAATTTGACCGCTATCATTGATTACAATAAATTACAGGCGTTAGACAGATTAGATAAAATTATTTCCTTAGATTCCTTAGTTGATAAGTGGAAGTCATTTGGCTGGGAGGTAAGAGAGGTTGACGGCCATGATATTAATAAGCTGCGTGATATCTTTAAAGCCGTTCCCTTTGCATTCGGGAAGCCAAGTTTAATAATAGCCAATACCATTAAGGGCAAAGGCATTTCATTTATGGAAAATGCCCCTATCTGGCATTATCGTTTGCCTAACAGCGATGAAATGAAGATTGCCTGCGATGAGCTGGGCCTGGAATATTTTTAGAAAAAGCCACGATGAGAAAAGCATATATATCGGCATTGCATGATTTAGCCAGGGAAAATAAACAGATTCTGGTTTTAGTTGCTGATAATGGCGCTATTGTTTATGACGAATACCGCCGAGAATTCCCCGATCGATTTTTGAATTGTGGCATCTCAGAGGCGAACATGGTCAGTATTGCTGCTGGATTGGCTTCCTGCGGCAAGATTCCTTTTGCCTACACTATAGCTTGTTTTATTACTATGCGGGCATTTGAGCAGATTCGGGATGACGTTTGTTTACAAAAGATGAACGTTAAACTGGTTGGGATTGGCGCCGGTTTTGTATATAGCAATTTGGGCCCTACCCATCAGGCCACGGAAGACATTGCCCTTATGCGGGCTCTGCCTAATATGACCATATTTTCTCCTGCTGACCCATTAGAGGCCAGGAAAGCCACAATTGCGGCGGCACAGATTAACGGTCCTGTATATCTGCGACTGGCTACTGCCGGAACCCCGAGAATTTATGAAAGAGACTATGAATTTAAGGTGGGCCGTGGGGTAGTTTTACGGGAAGGTAGCGGTTTGGCTATTATCGCAACTGGCGCCATATTGCATGAAGTTTTGCAGGCGGCAGATGAGCTAAAGAGCCTGGGTATCTCTGTAAGGGTAATAAATATTCACACCTTAAAGCCCATTGATAAGGAAATTGTTCTCAGGGCAGCTTACGACACAAAAGCCATATTGACCGTTGAGGAACATACAGTTTTGGGTGGTTTGGGTAGCGCCGTTGCCGAGGTTGTGCTTGAAAATAATAAAGTGCCTATTAAATTCAAGCGGTTAGGGTTAGACGATGCTTTCCCTGTAGGGTATGGAACTTACCAAGATTTGAAAGAGATAAATAGGCTTTCTAAGGTAGATATTATAAGAGCTGCGAAGAGCTTACTGGAGGTTTAACCATGAGTCGGTTATTAAATGTTGTGACCTCTTTGCATAAGATGACAAAAAGGGACTACCTGGGGAGAATGAATGATGATAAGGTAAGATGTATGGAGGTGGCCAGGCGATATGGAAAAGAATATTGGGATGGTGAGAGAAAGTTTGGCTACGGAGGGTATAAATACGATGGAAGATGGGGGCCTGTGGCGAGGGAACTGGCCGGGATTTATAGTTTGCCTGCGAATGCCAAAATATTGGACGTAGGATGCGGGAAGGGGTTTTTATTATATGAATTTAAGAAAATTTTGTCCGCTGCAAAAATTGCAGGCTTTGATGTGTCAAACTACGCCATAGAAAATGCGAAACCAGAAATAAAAAGTTCTCTGTTCATCCACAGAGCCCAAGACAGTTATCCCTTTAAAGACAAGGAATTTGATTTGGTTGTATCTTTGGCCGCTCTGCATAATCTCTATATAAATGAATTGAAATCGGCCTTAAAAGAAATAGAGAGGGTCGCTAAAAATAGATATATTCTCGTAGAGAGTTATCGAAATGAAAAAGAACTATTTAATCTCCAATGCTGGGCCTTGACTTGCAGGGGATTCTTTAAGCCTGAAGAATGGTTATGGCTATTTAATGAATTTGGATATACGGGCGATTATGAATTTATATACTTTGAATAAATAAAGGATTTTTTATGAAACTTTTGTATACAAAAATGAAAATTTTTCATTTTAAGGAGAAGATAGATTCACTTCCTTTTGATGTCGATAAGATACTACCCCCTATACATATTAGGATAAAGCCGATAAATGCCTGCAATCATAATTGCTGGTATTGTGCCTACAGGGCGGATAATTTGCAGCTCGGCAAGGATATGAACTTAAAAGATCTGATCCCCAAAGAAAAAATGCTAGAGATAATCGATGACATAAAAGATATGGGAGTCAAATCTGTTACCTTCAGCGGAGGAGGAGAACCTTTTTGCTATCCTTATTTGCTGGATGCGCTAAAGAAATTATCCAATACTGCCGTGAAGTTTGCCGCCTTAACCCACGGTGCCCTTTTGGAGGGTGAGTTAGCCGAGATTTTTGCTTATCATGGAATGTGGCTGCGCATTTCTATAGACGGTTGGGATGATGAAAGTTATGCTGCCTACCGAGGAGTGAGGAAGGGTGAGTTCACTAAAGTAATGAACAATATGGAACAGTTCAAGAACTTGGGAGGGAAGTGCTATTTAGGAATATGCTTAATAGTGGACAGGAAAAACGCAGCCCATATATACAAGTTTATTAAAAGACTCAAAAGTACCGGTGTGGATAGCGTAAAGATTTCACCGTGTATAGTTAGTAATGACGCAAAAGAGAACAATCAATATCATAAACCTATTTTTCTTAAGGTAAAAGAGCAGATTGAAAAAAGCGTTCTAAATTTAGCAGATGATAACTTTGAATTATATGATGCCTATCATGAATTGGACCAGAAATTTAAAAAGGATTATCAATGGTGTCCATATCTGCAAATTCTTCCGGTGATAGGTGCCGACCTTAATATATATGCCTGCCATGATAAAGCATACAATCTTGATACAGGGTCCCTCGGGTCTATTAAGAATTGTCGGTTCAAATTTTTTTGGTTTTCTGATAAGAAGAAGTTTTTTAAAATCAATCCTTCCCTGTACTGTAACCACCACTGCGCAGTAAATACAAATAATAAACTTATCTTAGAGTACCTCAATGCAGATAAGGAACATTTAGAGTTTGTTTAATAAATGAATATAGACATTAGCAAGTTTAAAAATATTCCTTTCAAGAAACGTAGGCATTGTGTTGTTTGTGGACAAAAATTGGGTAGCCCAGTAATCGAATTGCCTGATTTCCCAATAACAGAAATTTATATCAAAAAGAAAATTAATGAAAAAGTCGGATTTGTGGATCAGAACTTTCATTTTTGTAAAAACTGCGGACACGGACAAATATCAAATATAATTGATTCAGAATTTCTTTATGGAAGATGGTATGTTACCAGAACCTCGATAAGTTCTTCAGCCGTAGCTGCCATAAATGTGTTTTTAGAATTTATAGATAATATCCTTAAGGGGAGGCCTGTCAAAAATATAGTAGAAATCGGATGTAATGATTTATATACACTTAAAAAATTACGGAAGAGAGCAGATAAATTATACGGTATTGACCCTATATTAATCGGTAAAGAAAAGCAGTTTCGAGACGAGAAGATAGAAATAATAGGTGATTTTTTTGAAAATGTAGATTTAAAAAAAATAAATGGCAAAATAGATGTGGTTTTGAGCAGTCATACGTTGGAGCATATTGGGGAGCCAAAAGAATTAATCCAGAGAGTAATTGCTAATGCTACTTCTAATACGCTATTTTTCTTTCAATTCCCAAGTTTAGAAGCATTAATACAAAGTAGTAGATTTGATCAGGTATTTCATCAACATCTTAATTATTTCTCCCTTAAATCTGTGGTTTATATGTTAAATGAATTAGGGGCAGAATTAATTGATTTTAAAATAAATCCTTATCATTGGGGTACCTTAATGATTGCTTTCAAGAAAAAAAACAAAAATAATGTTGTTCCACATGATAAAATTGCTAAATTTTTAATACACATATCAAATGAAAAAATTCTTAAGCACTACTCAATTTTTAAAGATTGTATGGATATAACAAAGAGGCAGTTAGAATCCTTGAAAGATGAGAAGATTTATGGATACGGGGCTGCTTTAATGCTTCCCGTTTTAGATTATCACCTTGGTGGATTAAAAATGATAAAATGCATTATAGACGATGATAAAAACAAAGATGGTTTGTATTATATTAATTTACCTATTCAGATAAAACATTTAGATGGAATCAGCGATTTCAAAAACTCTGTGTTTCTTGTTACTGCGATAAACTCCTTACAGACTGCACGGGCGATTATTAAGAGATTAATAGAGATAGAAACAAAGCAGATAATTATACCGCTTAATTTAATTTAATGAAGGAGGGGTTCAATAGATGGATTTAAAAATAAAAGGGAAAATCGCATTAATTACGGGAGCTGGACGGGGAATAGGGCGCGGAATAGCGATGAATCTCGCTAAAGAAGGCGTACGATTAATTGTTGTTTCAAGAACTAAAACAGACCTAGATAATCTTGTGAAAGATATGGGAGGGCAAGAAAAAGGGCATTATGCAATAGCTTGTGATTTAACAAAAGAAGGCATGCCGCAGAAAGTCATCTCAAAAATACAAAGAAAGATTGGCCATCCTGACATTGTGGTAAATAATTTAGGGGATTCTCTTAATATCAAAGATCCCTTTTGTACAACTGATGATTGGAGAAAATTATGGCGGATTAATATGGAGGTGGCAATTGAGATTAATAATTTAGTTATACCTTATATGAAAGAAAAAAAATGGGGTAGAATTATTAGTATTTCCTCAATTGCTGCGATGGAAAATCAAGGTCCCGTTCCCTTTTGTTCCGTAAAGGCTGCGGTGTCAGCATACACTCG
Source organism: uncultured Planctomycetales bacterium (assembly GCA_964354585.1). Lineage (GTDB taxonomy): Bacteria > Omnitrophota > Gorgyraeia > Gygaellales > Profunditerraquicolaceae > CAYHAI01. The sequence goes on along the minus strand of CAYHAI010000012.1, from coordinate 3,352 downwards.
TAGCATGGCTCGGGTTGTTGCACCCGATGGGATTATCATGGTTGACATTTTGCCTGGCCCAGTATTTACAGAAAAAGGTTATTGGGATATTACGTCTCAAACAAGGCCGGAGCACGTAAAAAAGTTTCTTAAAGAAAGAGTTGCGATTAATCGTTTTGGCAAAGTCGATGAGGTTGCGACCCTTGTAGCCTTTTTTTGTTCTGAACATGCTTCTTTTTGCGTAGGATCGATAGTTCCTGTTGATGGCGGGCAAGGAAGATGTTTTTTTGGTCTATAAAGTTAAGGTAAAAATGAATAAAGAATTAAGAATAAAAATAGCAGAAGTAATTAAAAATGCAGGAGAAGGCCATATTCCCAGTTCATTCTCAATTATTGACATTCTTGATTTCCTTTATGGGAATTTTCTTAAATATGATTGTAAGAATCCTAATTGGGAAGAAAGAGATTATTTTATTTTAAGTAAGGGACACGGTTGCTGTGCTTTATATGTGGTATTACAAAAGTATGGATTTGTAACGGAAGATGATTTACAGAAGAAAAGCAGCGAAGAAGGAATTTTAGGCGGGCATCCCGATTGTACAAAAGTGCCCGGGATTGAAGCCTCTACAGGTTCTTTGGGCCATGGTTTAGTTACAGCCATGGGCATTGCTTTAGGACTTAAAATCAGAAAGAAAGAAAATAGAGTCATTGCATTAGTAGGAGATGGAGAGTGTAACGAAGGAGCTGTATGGGAAACGGCTCTAGTAGGCGCCCACCTCAAATTAGGAAATTTGTGTATAGTTGTTGATAATAATAAGTCTGCTGAGCAGATTTTACCTATTCCTAACATGAAGCAGAAGTGGGAATCTTTTGGATGGGAAGCTTATGAAATTGACGGGCATTCTGAGGAAGAAATAGAAAGTGCGTTTAGAAAAATAATTTTTGCCTACAATACGTTACCAAAGGTAATTATTGCGCATACCATAAAAGGCAAAGGGGTAAGTTTTATAGAAGGCCATGGCCCTTGGCATTACAGGATACCTTCCGATGAAGAGATGCAAAAAATAAGGAATGAGTTACAATGAGTAAAACAATTAGACAGGAATTTGCTGATACAATGCTTGAGGTTGGACAAAAAGACGATAATCTCGTGGTTCTTATAGCGGATATTAGTTATTTTATCCTTCAGCCTTTTGCTAAGGCATATCCCGAAAGATTTTATAATGTTGGTATTTGTGAGCCTACCGTTATAAATATGGCAGCAGGACTTGCCAAATTAGGATTTTTTCCTGTAGTTCATACGTTCACCCCCTTTTTAATCGAGCGTTCTTTTGAACAAATTAAACTTAATTTTGGATATCAAAAATTAGGGGTTAATCTTATATCTATAGGGAGCGTTTTTGATTATAGCACGCACGGTTGCACACACCATTGCTACGACGATTTTGCCTTATTAAAAAATGTCCAAGGAATGCAGATTATGTATCCGGCAAGTTGCAAAGAGTTCAATTTGCTTTTTAAGCAAACTTATAATAACGGTTTGCCTAATTATATACGCATAGCTAAGCACCAACACGATATTATGTTTGATGATGCCGAGATACAATTCGGAAAAGGTATTAGGATTAAAGAAGGCAGTGACCTCACTATTATCGCTGTAGGGTCACAGTTAAAAACAGCAATCAATGCGGTAGAACTTTTAAAACAGAATGGGATATCGGTTGAGATAATTTATATTCATACAATTAAGCCATTTGATGAGGGTATAGTAAAAGAGAGCTTATCAAAGACAAAGCATTGTCTTACTATTGAAGAGCATAGTATGTATGGAGGGGTCTTTGAGGAAGTCCTAAGATGCACAAGGAATTTAGGCGGCGTTAAATACGAATCAATAAATACGGGAGATAAATTTATTCATGAATACGGAACTTATGAGCAACATTGTAAAAGATTAGGTTTTTCAGAGGAAGTAATTTTAGAAAAATCCAGACAACTATTGGAGAAAACATAGAAGGTTAATTTTATGCGTATTGTTATTATTGGGGCTTCTGGGTTAATTGGCCGAAATCTATACGCTGCGGCCAGGGCCTCAGGACGAAGGGTGGTTGGTACATGCAATATTAGAAAGAATGAAGAGCTGGTTAGTTATGATATGCGATCTCAGTCGTTACGATCTGTTTTACCGGACATTAACTCTAGTGATGTAGTATGTCTTTTGTCTGCCTACAGCAATCCCTCCTGGATATATAATAATCAAGATGAAGCTTTCCAGCTTAACCTTTTTGCCACAAAGCGGCTTATCAACGAAGTTTTTGAGGTTGGCGCCCGTCTTATTTTTATGTCGTCAGTTGAAGTTTTTGATGGAGAGCAGGGAAATTATAATGAGAAATCATCACCAAGGCCAATTAATTTATATGGTAAGATGAAATTTGAAATTGAAAACTATTTGATTGAAAAAGGAGGTAAAAGTTGCATCGTCCGTACGGGTTGGAATGTCGGTTGGGATTTTAATGACCGTTGCGTGATTAAGCTGACTTATAATACATTAATCCATCCAGAAGCCAAAATGGCAAAAGACAATATTTTTTCTATAATTGATGTTAGAGACACAGTTGAAGGCCTATTGAGGCTTTGCGATAATCCCGGGATAAGAGTTTGCCACCTCGCTAGTAACCCCTCTATTGTTCGTACTGAACTCGCCTCATTGATAATGAATTTTAGCAAATATAAGGATTTGATGGCTTACAAAGTTGTTTTATTTTCGGATATCCCTTATTCTGAACCGCGGGGCCGTTGTAATCATCTGGATAATTCATTTGCCATATCATCATTGGGTATGAATTTTAGGCCCCCCAAAGAGATTATCCGTCAAAAAATCGAATTACTTGATCAGCATATAGCAGATATTAAATCAGTCCCTAATGGGTTCGTTTAGGCGAGTCTTTTTTGAGTAGTTATGGAGATATCTGATATGGGAGAGATGAGAGAAACAATTTATAATAATCAAGATATACTGGTGATAACAGCCAAGGTCATCAATGACCTTAAACGAAGAGCTTTGGCATCACCGCGTAAACGTTTCAGGCTTTGTATGCATCATTCAACGGCGCATCAAACCCAGGAAATGCTTATCGTGGCCCATAAAGACACTTTTATACCACCCCATCGGCACCCTAAAGGAAAAAGTGAATCTTATCATGTTGTTGAAGGTACGATGACGGTTTGTATTTTTGATAATAACGGCAGGTTAGTCCGTTCGATTAAGATGGGTAAATCAGGCGGTAAAAAACCTTTTTTGTTTCGTTTGTCGAGCAACGAATGGCATATGCCCAAACCTACATCAAAGTGGGTTGTGTATCATGAGACCTATTCC
>CAYHAI010000011.1:0-8435 GCA_964354585.1 uncultured Planctomycetales bacterium | reverse complement strand
GCAAAGCCTCTCTCGAATAGCGCTTGAGAGCAGGCAAAATTTTGCCCGCACCAAAATTTTGCCAAAAGAAAACCGATATTTCAAGGGGCGGAAAGTAGTGCAAGAAGATTATACTACAACTTTCCTGCAAATCGCAACATTATTCTTTTTTGTTTAGCTCTGTTACGGCTTTCTCGATATTCACTAAATCTTGTTTTATCTCCGGTTCATCCGGTTCTAATGCTATGGCCTTTTTAATATAATCATAGGCCTCATTTAATCTTTCCAACTTATAAAGAAGCTCTGCTTTTGTGCTTAAAAACATTCCATCGTTTGGTCTAAGATTAAGCGCTTTATCAATTATATTAAGCCCTTTTTCAAGATTTTTCCCTTTGATGTAGCAAGAGTATGCCTTGTCATTGTAGGCGCGCGTTAGACAATCAATTATTGATTCGTTATTATCTCCTTTGTTCAAAAAAGGCTCTAGTTTCTCTATCGCCTTATCGTGTTGTCCAGTATAGACAAAGAAATTACCCATAGCATATGTTAATTTTGTATTCTTGGGATCAAGCTTATGTGCCTTATTAAACCACTTCATAGAATCTTTGAAATAAGTTTTATTTTTAGTGTTGAGACCAAGAAACATATAAGCATTTGCAATACTTATGTAGGTGGGCACAAATCTTGGGTTTAATGCTAATGCTTTATTGAATTCTTCCATTATTTCGGGAAAGTCTTTTTCTATATCTTTTGAAGAATTCCTTATGGCTGTTGCAAGCGCCCGGTGGGACAAATGGTTATCAGGGTTAGCGTTTACCGCCTCCCTAAAAAGAGCAACTATCTCAGCGTTATTCTTGATTTTACCCAAGGTAAACACATAAATATCATAGTAACAATCATAATCTTTATTATCTTTGTTGAGATCGCTAAGTATTTTTAACTCCAAGGCAGCGTCTCTATATTTTGTCTTTAAAACATAGTACCTTAAAAGGTGAGTGTGAGTAATAATATCATTGGAATTAAACTGCAGCGCTTTATCTATGGCCAGTTTAGCATCATCTAAATTCCCTAGATTCATATACTGTCTGGCTAAGTTGCTGTAAATTATACCTAAATCTTCTCCGTCTTCTGGATAATACTTAATTTCCTGCTTCAATGCTTCCAGAGACTTACCGTACATGCCGATATAATTGTAAAGAAAAGCAAGTGCTTCATATGTATTATGGTCGGTTGGATCTTCTTTAATTTTATCCTGCGCTGCCTTAATAAGATCGAGGATTTTCTGCCGTGTCGGGTTACCTGATAGTATTTCTTTTATATCCGAAATCTCAAGATCAATCTTAGCGTAGACAGATAAAGAAATGAAAAAAATACAGAATATAATAAGAGTAATTAATTTATTTATCTTCATAATATCAATTTGTAACTAACATAAGAACAAAAAACCTTCGCCAGCATACTTATGCCAACGAAGGTTTTACTTTTTTTAACGTCCGGGCTTCCCCCTTCAAACACGGGACGATTAATTCTACGGTACTTTACCTCTAAGTTGGCAAATTGTCAAGAAAATTGCCTAGAATGCCTAAGAGAGCTTTGGATATGGCTTTTTATAAACTTGTAATATTGGTTCTAGCCCCTCTTTAACCGATTCCTTTCTCATTAAAAAGAAAAAGGTTATCTTATTATCTCGAATATATGTTAAAAAATTAGTAATTTTAGATAAATCGCTGGCGCGTCTTTTCACTTGCTCATCTTGATTACCCCGATGAAAGAATTGAATTACCATAAGTACCGATAGATCATCTAAAATTTCGAAAACCTGCCGAAGTTCGGAATAAAGGATATGCTGATCTTTGCTTTTCTTTACTTCTATCCCAGTGTCCGGATCTAAAAACACAAGCGACTTAGCAGGAATTTTACTCAAAACTCCAGAGAAGTATTCCCTGCGGCTACGCTGTGTAAAATACTCATTATCAGAGGTATGATTAAAAAATTTTATCCCTAATTTCTTCCCATCTTCAAAGTATTCTATAATATCTTTGACCCTACGTTCATTCTTCGCTTGGTTATTAGGTTTTCCCAAGAACTTAAACAAATCTTTATTATTATATCCTGCACTTGCATCCTTACGAACTCTGTCTTCACCGTGGCCGCTGTTATCGTTGGGTGTCAGCATTGGTACATAGAAAAAATTCTTAACCCCTAATGAACTTAGCATGATCTGCTCTATAAGATCGAACTTAAACAGATCTTTATTATCTCCATAATACTGATTCTTCATAACTCAAAATCCCCTAACTCTTCTCAAATACTGGCTTATACTTGGGGCAAGGCGTTCTTCCGCAAGATATTTCAGTAACATTGCCTCTGTCAATGTAAAGGTCTCTTTTAAGCAAGTTTTGCGTGCAGTAAAATATCCGGCACTCCCCATGCTTCATTGCCCTCTTATAAACAGTACTATTGAAAGGAAACGAAAAACCTAACAATGGAATATTCTGCTCTTTTATTGCTTTTAGAATTTTATATTTACTAATACCGCCTACGTGTTTTTTCTTTATCAGCCTGGTCTTAAAATTAAAGCAATTCTTACAGAAATATTTAGGCATTTCTGGCGGCCTCCATTTGCGAAAGCGCGCTCTTGATTCTCAAGCTTCCAGGCACAATCTCAAGTCCAGTTTTAAGTACCCTGTGGCTAAGGCGCTCTCCATTTGCTTCTTGCAAATAATCGCTGAGAACCAGTATACATTGCTCAATGGATTTATAGCCCCGCTGGCACCTGAATTCCTCGAGAAGCCCCATTAAAATATCTTTAAAGTAAGGCTTTATTTTATGCGTAGCTGACATTGGCGGGGGCGTAAAATATTCCACCAATAAACCAAGCAAAATGTCAAAATCGCTAACGCTGGCGCCTTCTCCACGGTTAAGCCTCAATGACTCTTCACCGCTCACCAGAAAAGGAAGGACAATTTCCCCCGCAGCACCGATTTGCCTGGCAATCTCCGAGTCCTCTTCATAAGGAACCCAAACTATGGAATGTTCCTGCATAGCTTTCTTCATGCAACCATTGTAGAGCTTTTGCAGCTCTGCTGTCAATAGAAGTTTTCCGTCGATGTTTGAAAATCTCAAAAAAACCTTCGCCGGTTTTCGCCAACGAAGGTTTTACTTTTTTAAAGTGGAGGATTTAGCCCTTCAAACTGCACCACTCTTATTGAATTATCTAATAATATAAAATCAATAGTCTCAATAAAGTCAATGTCTACCCATAACAATTTTTACAAAATGATACTCATCAATCTTTTTAGCAATTTTATCTGGATTATCTATTTTTTTATCGAGGTCAAGTAGCTTTATTATATTTTTAATCCCTCCCAAAAAGGTTAGATAATTCTCGGGTTCTTCCCCATTGCTAATACCCTTTATTCTTAGCTCCTCATCTATTTTCCTGCTTATTCTTCGAGGCTCATCTATTTTTCCAGTACCCAAAAATTTTCTTATTCGAGTGTCCCACATTACAAAAAGTTTTGGATTTAATAAACTTAACGCTTTGCTCGCGCCAGTTTGGTCTAATGTTTTTTTAAATTCTTTGTATATTTCCCCGATATTATCCCTGTTCCCCTCCCAATTATCCATAACAGAAAATCCTTCTAAAGATTTCAGATTATGTGCTTGCCGTTTCAGGATTCCTAAAATATCTTCTGTTGTTAACTGTTTGGTCTTCCGAGCAGCAGAATTCCAGCAAAATAGTAATAACAAAATACCCTTGGCTGTATTATCGTTGATATACCAATTATCTTTTGAGGCTTTGCGCGCCTTATCTATCTGTTCTTGAGAAATATCGTAGCAGAAATCAACAAATAAATTTGTATCCTTTGGGAACTTATCGTAAAATTTTTTATTTAGAATCATCTTTCTTGAAAATTAATTTGATTTATGTTTTGGTTCCTTGTTTAATATAATAAGAAATCCTATTCTTTTTACAAAATTTTATAACAGACGCCGCTAGGCTATTATAAAATTCCTTTGTATATTTAAACTCCGAAGATTTGACATTATAATTTAGCCTGCCAAATACTATCTTATTAACAAACGAGACCGTCTTCAATAACTGTAATAAATCTTGTTTTAAAATATTTGGGGTAGGGTAAGGCTCCATGCTAACCCATGTTTTAAAACCCTTATCACGTAAAAACCTTAAGGACCTAATTCGGTCTTTAAAATTGGCAGAGTTTGGCTCATATTCTTTACGGAAGCTTTCATTAAGAGATACCAAAGTAATTCCATATTCATTATGTATACTTAAACCATTTCTATCAGCAAGCTCCTCTGGATAAACTCCTTTCGTTAAGACTGTACATCGGATCCCGTTTTGATTAAGTTTATCTATAATTTTTAAGCTTAACTCTCCTACTTCTCTTTGATTATGCATAAAAGGATCGGTAGAAAAACATAAATGGACATATTTTATTTTATTTTTATATTTTGGGATTTCTTTACCTAAAAGCTCTAAAGCATTAGAAACAATTTTAGGCTGACACCATTCTTCGTAAGTCTTAATTATTCCGCATCTTTTCTTCATCATATAGGCATAGCAAGGGTATCTACAACCATGAGAGCATCCCTCTACATGATTTAAACAGAAATCAGCGTATTCGACACCACTGTGGTAAAGTAAAGTTTTTCTCTGAATAGTTTTCATCTCAAAAATTAAATGATTTTTGTCCGACTCTATCCTTCTGGATGACCGTGTTCCAAATTTTTTGAGCAAGACGATGTTTTGAAACAAGAATTAAATCATACAAGGGGGCATTTTTGGTATTCTTTACAGTAACAACCCTCAACTCAAAATCAAATACATAGCCAATCTTTTGTAACTCTTTCTTATAAATATTAATCAATATATCAAAAATTTTTGCCCCGGATGAAGAATTAATTTTCCTCCGCCAATCATTAGTTCCCAAAAAATCGTCCAATATAGTATTTTCTTTTTTAATCCATGATTTCCAATTTCTTCTTATCGCCATTATCGGAAAATGAATTAACATATCCATACGTTCCAATTTTGCCAATTCAACTAAAGTTCTAAATTTCAAGCCATCGGGGCCAAAAGGATCAACAAATATAAAGTGATACCTTTTAAAGGGATGTTTTAATAACTTACCCACTAAACTGCTAATCAAAAGGTTGGAATCTCCCTCTTCTATATGGCATTTTAACTTTGGATTGATCCTCTTTTTCAAAGCATCGGTATTTATTTTATTGAGATCAAACAAAAAACTCTCGTTAAAAGGAGCTTTCTCTCTTTTTAAAACCCTAATTACGCCGCCATCAATTTCTCTTTGTTCATTTTTTATAATACATTTTCCTGGGCCAGTAAACAAGTCAATAAATACAGCATTGTTTTTGTCAGAAAACCTTCTTCGTGCTTCACATGAAGCATTAAGATATCTCTCCAAATAATAATATTTATCTTCCACCCAAGGCCCAACACACTGAGCAGGTAGATTATCCAAGCCTAACGATAAACAATTTCCTGCTTTGTCTTTACAGCTATCTTTTCTACATATCCTGCTAGTCATATTATTTTACTGATGAATAAACAAAAAACCTCCGCCATTTCTAGCGAAGGTTTTACTTATTTTAAGTGGAGGTTCCCCCTTCAAACGCACCACATTTATATCCAATTGTTGATTTATTTTTAACATAAAAAACTGCCTTTGTCAATTACTTTCTACCCAAAAGCTCATCTACTCCTATTCCAAAAGCATCAGCAATCTTAATAAGCGTCTCTATTGAAGGATTAGGAGTATACCCGGCTTCTATCTTAGCCAAAGTACTAAAAGGAATATCTGCTTTTTTTGCAAGCTTATCCTGTGTGATTTTATATTTATTACGCAGTTCCTTTATTCGTTTGCTTAAATTAACGCTTGACATAAGTATCAAAATTTTGATATTATAATATAGATATTAAATAATTCTTTAATTGCACCTTTATTCTACCATAGAAATATAATTTTAAAACTACTTTCCGCCCCTTGAAATATCGGTTTTCTTTTGGCAAAATTTTGGTGCGGGCAAAATTTTGCCTGCTCTCAAGCGCTATTCGAGAGAGGCTTTGCGTCTCGCCGTCCAGAGAAGTTTTTTAGAGAGTAGCAGGCGAGACAGCGGACGAACTCTTCTTATAAACAAATAATTTTTAGCGTGTAAAAAATTGTTGGTGTGAGGACGCTGCGGCTTGCAGCTGCCCCCACCCAGCTGCAAGCCGCAAGCAAAGCTGAACACGCATTGCATTAGCAAGAAGCCTGCTGACCTAAGCAGGCGCCCAGTGAGCTCTGCTGCCCACAGCAGGGCGAACGGTGAAATGCGAAATATGGGAGCGCCGGCCAAGGCGCGGCGCCTTAAATCATCATAGAAGACTTAAAATAGATTCTGATTTTGTCGCATGAGCCCCGCCAGTAAAAAAAGCCGCAACTAAAATTGCGGCTTTTTTGTTTGCGGGTCCTATCGAGGCATATTTCTCGCCGCATCACGCGGCTCGAAACATGCCTCGCCACCCGCTAAAGCATAAACAAGGCGGACACATCAAACTCTTTCAGAATAAAATTCTCCCCCCTTTTTAGAAAACATAAATTGTATATGACGACCTTCAATATCAGAGCAGGTTATTCCAATCTTAAAGGATAGATTGATTAAATGAGCGAAGATTCTTTCTGTGACTTCGGGAAGGAAAGTTTGGTCTTTGTCAAAAACCTTGAACTTTAATTTAACACCTTCTTTAGGCCTAAGAAAGCCTCTGTTCTCAAATCGCAGAATATAATCCACCTTAAAACCAGAATCTTCCAGAGTTAGTTCCGAATCCGCTATTTGCATATCCTGAACAATAGAGAAGCCCTCATTTTTAAGATAAAAACACATTTCTCTCTTATCCATCTCTAAAATTAATTGTGGCAAGAGTTGCCGTTGAATTTCTCGAGTAATTGTTTTTTTAAGTTCGCGAATCTTTAGGACGCATAGAATGAGGATAAAAAAGGCAACAGCAATAAGCCAATCTTGAATCGTCAATCTCATAAACACAGGCACCATTACCCCCTTTAATATTAAACATTATAGCATAAAAAAGAGAGTGATGGATAATTTTAGGACATTGTGAACGCAATACAACATACGAGTTTGAACTTGTAGCCACCCTTCCTTAAATTTCCTACCATTTTGAAATGGAAGTAGTATAATTGACAAAAGAATAGAGATGGAGAAAATGAGGTTTATTATATTTACAGCAATTTTATTGTTAGTAACAGGGTTATGCTTTCAAAGTTATGTTTTTGCCCAAAAGAAGGTTAGCGTGGAAGATAAGATAATCGGTTCAACATTTAAGGCATTGGCTAAAGTATTTGTAGCAATGGCGGACATGGACAAATTAAAGAAAAACAATATTGAGAAATTAAGTAAAATGGACGAAGAGAAATTCAGGAGACGATATGCTAAGGTTTACGAAGTCATAAAGGATCTACCTCATAAACTTAGGGTTAGCTATGGAATTACGCAGGAGATGCCTAAAGAACAGGCGATTAAGAATATCGGATCATTTAACAAAAAAAAGATATATGAGACAATAGATTCTATTCCTGATACAATTATTGCACAACAATTTAAGCAATACCTCAGCGAGAAAAAACAAGAAATACAAAAGAGCAATTTAATTGAGCAGGTTAATAAACTCTGGGATGAAATGATACACAAGGTTAACGTATCCAGCTCAAAATAAAAGGAGCAGTTTAGGTAATATACCAGAAACACCCCAGACAGTTTCCGAGATAATCGGGACAGTTTTAGCCGCAATTTGCGTTGCGGCTTTTTTATTTTAGGACCCCTCTAACTTGATGTGCCAAATTGGCACTTCAAGTTGGGGCGGCGTAAGGATTTCGGAACTAAAAAATACCGTAACTAAAAAATACTTGACAAGCCGCCGATAATGTGTTATTCTTTAAATGAAAATTAGATAAAAGGCACAAGGTTGGTGCCAGAAGAGGACAAAGGCGTTGAAGAACGCCTTTTTTTGTTGTCCTTTTTATTTCAGCGTCTGAAAACTTAAAAGGAATGAACCTTACGGTTAGCAAGGTTTAGCTAACAAACAAGGGTATTTCTTTTAGTAAAACAATGGCGTTTTATGCCGACTAAATCGGTGTAAAGCGCCTTTTTTGTTTCAGGAGGAAACACACCCAGCAATCCGATAAGCTGGGGTGTTATTAAACCATGCATAAATCTTTTGCGGAACAGATTAAAGCTTTATCCAAGATCAGTAAGTCCATTGCTTCGGATTTTTACTTAGATGATATCCTACATCTGATTGTTACGGTTACGGCAGAAGTTTTGGGCTCGAATATTTGCTCTTTGATGTTGATTGATGAAAAAACAAATGAATTGGTAGTACGCGCCACGCAGAGTATTAGCGAAGAATA
>CAYHAI010000010.1:0-9279 GCA_964354585.1 uncultured Planctomycetales bacterium | reverse complement strand
AAGATATTGACCATCCTTACGGCCACAAAAAATATGAAACATTTTTTTCCTTAGGGATATCTGTCCTTTTGCTTTTAGTGTGTTTTAACCTCTTTAAAGAAGGCGTAAAGCGCCTGTATAATCCTGTTATTCCTCGGGTTGACTTCAATAGCTTTATCATAATGATCATTACAATAGGAATTAACTTTTGGGTAATGAATTACGAATATAAAAAAGGCCTGCTTTTAAAAAGCGACATATTGACCCTGGATTCTATGCATACCAGGGCCGACATCTTTACCTCGCTGTCTGTAATCATTGCTCTCATTGCCATAAAATTAAAACTGGCTTATCGCTTCATCGACCCGGCGGTGACAATAATAATATCTTTATTTATCACCAAGGCCGCTTACGATATAGTCAAACAAAGTTCGGCAGTCCTGTGTGATACTGCGGCGATATTAGATGTGAAAAAAATCGTAGATATTGTATTGGGAATAAAAGGGGTAAGGGCCTGCCATAAAATCAGAACGCGGGGAAGGCCTGATGATATATATATTGATTTGCATGTTCAGGTGGATCCGGATATGCATATTGATAATGCCCACCGGATAAGTTATACTATTGAGGAAGCGATTAAAAATGGTATCCCCGAAGTTACAGATGTGGTAGTGCATATGGAGCCAAAAGAGAAAACCTAAAGCCCTTTTAGGATAAACCAAAAACCCAAGCTTGCCACTATTCCCATTAACCCACCAAAATAAAAGGGCGCCTGTGCGCCTAAAAATTTCCAAAGTATTCCAGCAAATAGAGAAGCAGGCAATAACCCTATGCCTACGAGCGTGGCATGCAAGCCAATTGCTGTGGCGCGTAAATCAATGGGCGCAATATCAGATACCAAGGCCTTCTCTACGCCCTCAGTAAATCCCATATATAAACCATAAAATCCAAATAAAAACCAAAAATTATTTATCGAGTTATTCAGCGCAAAGCCTAAATAAACCAAGCCATAAAACAAGTATCCTAATACCAGAAGTTTTTTTCTACCGATTCTATCTGATAAACGCGCAGCTGGATAACTCACTAAGGCATAGATGATATTATAAAAAAGATAAAAAAGGATTACTACTTCCAGCGGGCTGCCTAAGTTTTTAGCCCGTAATAATAAAAATTGATTTGAAGAGTTACCCAAGGTAAAGATAAAGGTAAAAATAAAAAAAAGTTTTAATCTTTTATCTAAACCCTGCCAATTAAATTCTAATTTTTTGGCCATCACCCTTTCTTCTGGCCTTTTCTCTTTGACAAAAAATAAAAATAATACTCCTAATAACGCAGGAATAAGGGAAAACAAAAATATATTTTTAAGGTTTCCGTGAAAACGGGTAATTAAAAAATACGCCATTAAAACACCGACGGATGCGCCTAGCGTATCCATAGCGCGATGCAAGCCAAAGGCCGCGCCTAACTTTTCCTCTTTTGCGCTATCGGCAATTAAGGCGTCGCGCGGGGCAGTGCGCATCCCCTTGCCAAAGCGGTCAATTACCCGGGCGAATAAAACATATAGCCAACTACTGGATATATACAAAAGGAGCTTGCCGACAGTGGAACTGGCATAACCTAATATCGTAAAGGGTTTTCTTTGTTTTATTTCATCGGAAAAATAACCGGAAAATACCTTAATCAGACTGGCCAAACTCTCGGCAATACCTTCAATTAATCCTAATATTGCCGGGCCTACACCAAGTGTAGTTACCAGATAAATTGGCAGTATCGGATAGACCATTTCGCTGGAGATGTCGGTTAGGAGACTGGTTATACCTAATAAAATAATATTGAACATAACTGTAAACTCCAAACACTAAACTCTAAATCCTAAATAAACTCAAAAGTTAAAACTCAAAATCCAAAAAGTGATTGTTTTGGGTTTTGGAATTTGGGTTTTGGGTTTGTTTAGAGTTTAGGGTTTCGGATTTAGGGTTTAAATAAATATTTCAATTTATTGTAAGTATTCTAATGGATCCTGGGGCACGCCGTTTTTCCTTACTTCAAAATGTAAATGCGGTTGGATATCGCGATAATTGGCATTACCGGTTTTACCAACCCTAGCAATAACTTCGCCCTGCCGGATGAATTTGCCTTTAGTGACATAAAATTCAGAAAGATGCCCATATATGGTAATGATATTGCCGGGATGGCGGATAATCACATATTTACCCATTCCGCGATTTTGCTTTGCTGCGATTACTCGACCAGAGCGAACGGCTAAAACTGGAGTTCCCACTGCCGCAAAAAGATCGAGACCTTCATGCTGTCTTCTTCCGTTACGCTCGGCGCCAAAAAACCCATCTCCTCGGCCATCGCTTCGGATAATAATATCCCCCTGATATTTAATCGGACAAAGGAAATAATCTTTATCTAAAAAATAAAGGCCGATTAAAAGGTAAATTAGCAGGATAATCATCAAAAATAACAATATTTTTTTCATCGCTTCTTTTTAAATGGCAATATGATAAGGGCTAACACAACTAAAAAACAAAAAGCAACAAAGACATCCCCATAGCGCGTATAAAAACTTAAGTATCTTTCTGGGACAATGATTTCCTGTGTTTTATATCCGTCAATAAATATATTCTCGCCCCTATCCTGAACCAAAGAAATAATCTTTCCGGATGGCGCAATAAACCCGGATACGCCGGTATTAGCCGAACGCAGTAAACTTACCCGATTCTCTACTGTCCTGAATACCGACGCCTGGAGGTGCTGATAGGCCGCAGAAGTCTTCTTAAACCAGGCATCGTTGGTGATATTCACTAAGAACTGCGCGCCTTTTTTGACAAATTCCCTTGATAAGTCAGGGAACAAATCTTCAAAACAAATAAGCACCGAAAATGGCATTGTGTATTGTGTATTGTGTATTGTGTATTGCGAAAATAATGTATAACTTTTCCCTGGCGCAAAATCACCGATTGGCACAACCGTCTCTAAAAATCTAAATATTTTTCTTAAAGGTATATATTCGCCGAAAGGAACAAGATGGAGTTTGTTGTATTTCTTTAATAACCTACCTTCGCCCGATATTAACAAAGCGCTATTATAGTAATTATTCTCCTCGGTGGTAACAGCGCCTAAAAGCACAGGAACGCGGCTATCTTTTATAAAATTAACTATCCTTTCGTAATATTGAGGCTCCTCTTCTAAAACTACGGGTAGGGCTGCCTCGGGCCAGATAATTAAATCCGGTTTATCTCTTAAGGCCTGTTTTGTAAGTGTTAAATATTTATCAATGATAAAATCCCTTGAGCCGATATCCCATTTTAGCTGTTGCGGGATATTGCCTTGGATGACGGAAACTTTTAGTGTATTGCGTATTGAGTATTGCGTATTGCGTAAATGATAAAAACCATAAATTAAAGAAACTAAAATTAAAAAAATGGGTAAAAAATAACTGCAAATAGATATTATTTCTTTTTGACGCAATACGCGATACGCACGACGCAATACGGTATATATAACAACGTTGGCCATCATCACCAGGAACGACACGCCCCAGGCGCCGGTAATATCCGCTATTTGAATCATCGGTAAATTCAGATATTGCGAATAACCCAAGAGCGCCCAAGGAAAACCGCTAAAGAGATGACTGCGTAGATATTCTAAGATAACCCAGATTGAGGGTATAGCGTATAGCGTATAGCGTATAGAGAAAAAAGAAATTAAATAAGCAAAAATGCCAAAATATAATGACAAATATAAAAGTAACAAAATCATACCTACCAAAGTAACATGGACTAACCAATAAACAATCCCCAACCAAAAGATAATTCCAGTAAAATATGAAAATAAAAATGCCTTAGCTTTAGATTTACCTTCTATCACAAAAAACAACGGCACAAACCCAAACCAAGCAAAAAATTCAAGATTAAATTTTGGAAAAGATAAGATAAGTAAACTTGCAGATAAAATACAGAGAAATATTTCTTTACCGATAACCGCTAACCGAAAACCGAAAACCGACTTCATTTTCCGCAGCATTTTTTATATTTCAACGGCCTGCCCGTTATAGGATCTATTTTCCCGCACGGACAGGGGTCATTACGGCCGACTTTAGGATGGGATTTTATAGTGGGCGGGGTGGCTACGGGTTGGGGCGGGCCAAAACGGTGCGGCGGTTCAATTGCGGGCTGCTCTTTTGGTTCTTCAAATCGCGAAACTTCAGGATGGAGAAATTCCTGCGACAGGGAACTAAATACGCCTCTAAATCTTTCTGGCTTAGCTGCCTGTAACCTAAAGATAGTCTCCACTGCCTCTTCTTCGATGCCTGAGACCATTTGAGCAAACATCTCAAATGCCTCGCGTTTATATTCAATTAAAGGGTCGCGCTGGCCATAGGCGCGCAGGCCAATGCCCTCGCGCAAATTATCCATGGCGTATAAATGGTCTTTCCACTTAGCATCAATTATCTGTAAAAATACCATGCGCTCTAAATGCCGCATTAAATCTGCGCCCAGCGACCTTTCTTTTTCTTCATAAGCATTGACTATTTTTTGATACAGTTCTTCTTTGAGGTTAGGGCTTAGTTCTTCTTTAATTATAGACCTATCTAAATCTAAACCAAATTTTAATTTTATGGCGCTAAGCAGGCCGACGCTATCATCTTCTTGAGCGCTGAGATTATCGCCGATATATTCAGCGATAATTGCCTCCAAAATTTTATCCGCTGTGGCTAAAATATCCTCTTTTAAGGAAATCCCCTCTAGAATTTCCCGACGCTGGCCATAGATTACTTCTCTTTGCTTATTCATCACATTGTCGTATTCCAAGAGTTGCTTCCGGATTTCAAAATTATGCTGCTCTACGAGCCTTTGGGCAATTTCAATAGATTTGGTGACCCAGGGATGTTCAATTACCTGCCCCTCTTCTAAGCCTAACTTATCCATAATTCCTACCAGCCTATCTGAGCCGAATAAACGCATCAGGTCATCGCCTAATGACACATAAAATCTGGAAGAGCCGGGGTCTCCCTGCCTTCCTGAGCGGCCGCGTAACTGATTATCAATGCGGCGCGCCTCGTGGCGTTCGGTGCCTAATACATGCAAGCCTTCCACGGCGACAACTTTCCTGTGTTCTTCGTCGGTCTCCTGCCTATATTTCTCTAATAATTTCCTGTATTCCTCTTGATAATTAGGCTCGTCCGGCGTTGTTTTTTGCCGGAGAAGATTTTTGGCCATATATTCCGGATTGCCGCCCAATAAAATATCTGTCCCGCGGCCGGCCATATTAGTGGCAATGGTTACTGCCTTGTACCTGCCGGCCTGGGCGACAATTTGGGCTTCCATTTCATGATATTTGGCATTAAGCACCTGATGGGGGATGCCGCGCCTTTTTAACATCTCGGAAAGCCGTTCGGATTTATCTATGGTGATAGTCCCCACTAAAACCGGCCTGCCCTGATTATAAAGTTGAACTATCTCCTCAACTACGGCGTTAAACTTTTCCTTTTCTGATCTGTAAACGCAATCAGAATAATTGGTGCGGATTAAAGCCCTGTTGGTCGGAACAACCACCACATCTAATTGATATATCGCCTTAAATTCAAGGCCTTCAGTAAATGCGGTTCCGGTCATCCCGGCTAATTTCTCATACATCCGGAAGTAATTCTGAAAAGTAACCGTGGCTAAAGTTTGATTTTCGCGTTCTATCTTTAAACCCTCTTTGGCTTCCACTGCCTGATGCAGGCCGTCTGACCAGCGCCTGCCCGGCATCATCCGTCCGGTAAATTCATCTACAATTATAACCTCGCCATCCTTAACCACATAATCGACATCTTTTTTATATAAGTTATGCGCGCGCAAGGCCTGGATAATATGGTGCCGCCACTCCATAGTTTCCATATCATGGAGATTATCAATATTTAAGATGGCGCAGACCTTGGGCTCGCCTTCTTCAGTTAAATGCGCGGTATGCGCCTTTTCATCCACAATATAATCAAAGCCCTTGGATAAATCTTCGCCTTTATATTTTGCCTCAATCTCATCCTTTTCCAAAATTATCCTTCCTTTAAGCCGGGGAATAAGCTTGTCAATGATATAATATTTCTCCGTAGATTCTTCCGCAGGACCGGAAATAATCAAGGGCGTGCGCGCCTCATCAATTAATATGGAATCTACCTCATCTACAATCGCATAATAAAAAGGCCTTTGCACCAAGTCCTCTAAACCGTATTTCATATTATCGCGCAGGTAATCAAACCCAAATTCATTATTCGTCCCGTAAGCGATATCGCAGGCATAGGCCTGTTTTCTCTCTTCATCAGACATTTCATGTTGGATAACTCCGACGCTGAGGCCCAAAAATTCATAAATTGGCCCCATCCATTCTCTATCCCGACGGGCAAGATAATCATTAACCGTGACAATATGCACGCCCCGGCCCAGAAGCGCATTAAGATATGCCGGTAGGGTAGCGACTAAGGTCTTCCCTTCTCCGGTGGCCATCTCGGCAATTTTGCCCTCGTGCAAGACCATGCCTCCGGCTATCTGGACATCAAAGTGCCTCATATTCACCGTGCGCCGGGCCGCCTCTCTGACCACGGCAAAGGCCTCTGGCAATATATCCTCAAATATTTTATTGCGGGTAATTTTTAGTTTTTCTTTTATCTTCTCTTTTTCTTCCGGAATAGCCGCCGACAACACCGCCTCTTCCAATGCCTTTAATTCCGGAGCATATTCTTGGGACTTTTTCAAAATATACTCTTTAAACTCGCCGGTTTTATTTCTTAAATCCGAATCGGAAAGGCTGCTTATCTTGGGCTCAAAAGAATTTACCTGCGTCACAATTGCGGCTAACTCCACCATCTTATTTAGCGACGGATTAGGCATATCCGGATGCAAAACAATATTCGCCGAAGGATATTTTTTAGCGATAGTGTTTTGTTTTTGTTTCAATATAGTTTTCTTAATAAAACTTAGCATATTTTTTAAAACCCTAAACCCGAAACCCTAATTTCTAAACAATTTCTAAATCCCAATTTTCAAATTCCAAACCTATCAGTTTGGGACATTGTGATTTGGAGAATTGGGATTTGTTTAGGATTTAGAGTTTGGGATTTAGGGTTTGTCCTTATCATCTCTGAATTTTAGACTTAAGATATGCTTCAATAAATTCATCAAGACCGCCGTCCATAACTTTACTCGCATCACCGGTTTCATAATTTGTGCGATGGTCTTTTACCATATTGTAAGGATGCATCACATAAGAGCGGATTTGGCTGCCCCATTCAATCTTTTTCTTATCTTGCGCGTATGCCTTAAGCAATTCCTGTTCTTTTTTTTCTCTTTCTAATTCATAAAGCCGTGCCTTGAGTATCCGCAGGGCAGTCTGTTTATTTTGATATTGGGAGCGCTCATTCTGGCACTGCGCCACTATCCCGGTGGGCAGGTGAGTAATCCTTACCGCGCTATCCGTCTTTTGCATATGTTGTCCGCCCGGGCCTGAGGCGCGGAAGGTATCAATGGCTAAATCCTTGTCCTCAATTTTAACTTCCGTATCTTCTGGTAGTTCGGGGATTACATCTACCGAAGCAAAAGAGGTATGCCGGCGTTTATTGGCATCAAAAGGTGAAATGCGCACCAGCCGATGCACACCTCGCTCGGCCTTCAGATATCCGTAGGCATATTCTCCTTCAACAAGAATAGTGACATTCTTTATCCCTGCCTCTTCCCCATAGAGCAGATCTATAGTTTTTACCTTATAGCCGTGATTCTCGGCATAGCGGCTATACATCCGCAAAAGCATCTGGACCCAATCACAAGATTCTGTGCCGCCGGCTCCGGCATTAATGCTTAAAATAGCGCTGTTTCTGTCGAACTCACCTCCTAAAAGGGTTTTGAATTCTAATTTATCAACCTCATCTAAAAGTATATTGATATTTCGGCTGACGTCGGCAACCAATTCTTTATCTTCGTCTTTTAAAATTTCAGCGAGTTCTTTTATTTCTTGATACTTCTTAAAAACACTCTCCCACGGCTCAACGGTTAATTTTAAAGACTTTAATTGTTTTACTACCTTAGCCGAATCTTCTTGACTGCCCCAGAATTTAGGATGAGACATCTGAGATGATATCTCATCTATCTGTTTCTTCTTATTATCTATGTCAAAGATGACCTCGTAAAGATTCTAGGTGGGCCTGTATTGAGGTGAGTTTTGGTTTGATATCCCCTAACATCTAAATACCTCGCTTTCTGTTATGTCCGCTTAATGCCTTTTAAGGCCAAAACAAATTCGTCTTTGTTATCCGAGAAGTCCGCTGCTTCTTCTTCGTTAATCTTTCCGTCTCTTACTAATCCGATCAGGGATTGGCTAAAAGACTGCATACCAAAAATTCTTCCGTCTTCAATAAACTGGGTCATCTCCCAGACTTTTCCCTCTCGGATCAGTCGGCTTATGGTGGGGGTAAGCAACATCACTTCATAAGCCGGTACGCGTCCAGGTTTATCCTTTAAAGGCACCAGCCTTAATGAGATAATGCCTTTTAATAAATAGGACAACTGAATTTTTATCTGCGTATGCTGGTGGGGCGGGAAAAAATTGATAATTCTTTCTATGCTTTGACTGGCATTTATCGTGTGCAGGGTGCTGAAAACTAATACCCCGGTTTCTGCGGCAGTAAGCGCGGCAGCCATCGTCTCCTGATCGCGGATATTACCGATAAATATGACATCCGGGCTTTGCAAGGTAAAGGCGCGCAGCGCAACCGCATACGATGAAACATCCAGGCCCAATTCCCTTTGATTAATCAGACAATGTTTATCTTTAAAGGTAAACTCAATAGGTTCCTCAACCGTTAAAATATGCTTGTTACTGTTATTATTGACATATTCAATCATGCTGGCGATAGTAGTAGATTTGCCGCTACCAGCGCTGCCGGTGAGAAGGATCAAACCCCTCCTCTCCAGAGATAGCTTCTTTAATACCTCAATGGGTAAATTAAGTTCTTCAAAGGTCCCAATAATGTTACGCACATTTCTTATAACAATGGAAGGCGAGTTTCTCTGGATAAAAATACTTACCCGAAATCTGCGCTCGAGCTCTTCACTATAAAAAGCAAAATCTATGTCTAAGTTTTTTTTAAAAATTTCTCTTTGTTGAGGCGTAGTTAATTCTTCGGTTGTCTTTATTAAATCCTCCTCGCTTAATACCTTGTCGTCTAGAGCACGAACCCCGCCATCTATCCTTAAACGCGCGGCGCTACCGGCGCGGCAGAATAAATCCGAGGCTTCCTGTTTAACCATTTCTTCGAGG
>CAYHAI010000009.1:0-4219 GCA_964354585.1 uncultured Planctomycetales bacterium | reverse complement strand
CAGGCTTCATTTATTTTTGTATTTCCTGCAGCTGATAAAGCTTCTTATATAAACCGTCTCTACTCAGGAGTTCGCTGTGTGTGCCCTCTTCCACAATCCTACCCTCATCTAGAACGATTATCGTCTTCGCATTCCTCACTGTAGAAAGCCGGTGCGCAATTACAAATACGGTACGACCTTGAATAAGTCTATCTAAGGCCTCCTGCACAATCCGCTCTGACTCAGAATCTAATTGCGATGTGGCCTCATCTAAAATGAGAATGGGCGGATTTTTTAAGAGCGCCCGGGCAATGGCTATCCTCTGGCGTTCGCCTCCGGAAAGCTTAGCCCCCCTGTCTCCAATTACCGTATCATAACCTAAAGGCAAATGCCGAATAAAATCCTGGGTATAGGCCTGGGCCGCTGCTTGTTCAATTTCTCTTTGTGAAGCATCGGGTTTGCCATAAGCGATATTATTTCTTATGGTATCATTAAAGAGAATGGTCTCTTGCGTCACTATGCCAATCTGCTGACGTAATGATTTAAGGATTAGCCCCTGAATATCTCTGCCATCAATTAAAATTCTTCCTCTCTTGGGGTCATAAAAACGCGGAATTAAATCTACCAACGTGGTTTTACCCACTCCGCTGGGTCCGACAATTGCCAGCATTTCGCCTTTTTTCACTTCTAAGTTTATTCCTTTTAGTATCTCTTGTTCGGCATAATTAAACCAGACATTTTCAAAAATAATACTCTCTTTAAAGCCTCCCAGTTCCTCGGCGCTGGATTTTTCTTTTATGCTCGGGGTGATATCTAAGACCTCATAAATTCGCGTATTGGCGGCCAAGGCCTGCTCCATAATCGAATTAACCTGGCTTAATTTTTTAAACGGCCGTATAAGTGTAAGTAGGGCGGCCATAAATAAAGCAAATACGCCAAAGGAAAGGCTACCCTCTATCACCTGCCTGCCACCGTAGAAGATAATAAAAAGGGCCATGGCTACGCCGACTAATTCGGTAGCGATACCCAACAGCAGCATTCTTTTGATGGATTTCATGGCAATCTTGTAATAATCTTGATTTTGCTTTTTAAACTTGGTTATTTCTCTTTGCTCGGCGCAGAAGGCCTTGACGATTCTGACCCCGATAAATGTTTCGGTTAATAAAGAATTTATATCGGCCATCTTTTCCTGGGACCTCTTGCTTAATTTGCGTAATACCTTGCCGACCACGACGATAGGGATAGCCACAACAGGTAAGACGACCACAGAAATCAAGGCCATCTTCCAATTAATAAAAAAGGTCAAGAGGGCAAAAGAAATTACCTGAAAGGACTGATAAACCAAATCGGTAATAGCATAAGATACCGCGTTTTCTATCAGTCTTACATCATTAGTAATGCGCGAGATTAACTCTCCGCTTCTCTTCTGGGTAAAATAGTCTAAGGATAAAGTCTGCAGTTTGCCATAAACTAAGTCCTTGACATCCCGGATTACTTTCTGGCCCACATCGGACATAATATAGGACTGCAAAAACTCGAAAAACGCCCGAATAACCAAGGCAATGGGCACTATTATCAGTAAGATATACAAGACCTTTAAAGGCGCAAGGTTGTTCAGCTGGTTTAAGATGTTTTCTATAAATAGGGGGAACTTGCCGCTGGGGAAAGTGATCGCCCTATTGGTAAATACCCTATCCACAATGGGCACAATCGCGCTCAGGCGAAAGACATCCAAGAGCGTAACAATAGCCATAAAGATGCCGCAAAGGACCAGTTGACCGTAATAAGGCCGGGTAAACCTGAATAATCTGCGATAATCTCTCATTTTAGCCTTTTTATCCTTAAATTTGCGTGAATTAGTAATATATCATATCCATTGACTTTTGTCTAATACTTTGTTATTATTTTGGTTATGCAAAAAATCAGAATAGCCGTGGTAGGGGTAGGCCACTTAGGCAGCATCCATGCTCAGATATACAAAGGAATTGAAAGCTGTTCTTTGGTAGCGGTCTGTGATACAGATAAGGGCCGGCTGGCGGAAATATCCCGAGATCTCAATGTCCCCGGTTACAGTGATTATCGAGAGCTCTTTGGCAAGGTTGATGCGGTAAGCATTGCCACGCCCACCAAACTACATTACCAAATAGCCTATGACTTCCTAAAGCACAAGATACACACGCTAGTGGAAAAACCATTCACTCTTCATCTTAAAGAGGCCGACTCTCTGATTAAAATAGCCCAAAAAAATAAACTCATCCTGCAAGTCGGCCATATTGAAAGGTTCAATTCTGCCTTTGCCGCCACCCAAAAACTCATCCAAGAACCTAAATTTATTGAATGCCACCGCTTAAGCCCCTTTCCTAACCGTTCCTTAGATGTGGGCGTGGTGCTGGATATTATGATTCATGATCTAGATATCGTCCTCGGCCTTGTTCCCTCTCAGATTAAAAAAATCGAATCTGTAGGCGTAAATGTCCTTACCCAATTCGAGGATATTGCTAATAGCCGCATTACTTTTAAGAATGGCTGTGTGGCCAATCTTACTGCCAGCCGCGTCTCTGATGAAGTTATGCGCAGAATCAGAATTTTCCAGAAAGATACCTATATATCTTTAGACTATAAGGATGCAAGGGCAAGCGTATATAAAAAGACTGGGCCGACGATTACTAAAGAAGACCTGCCTATTGAAAAAGAACAACCCCTGCAAAAAGAACTTCAGTCCTTTCTTAATTGTATCATTAACCACCAAGAACCCCTGGTCTCAGGCAGAGTTGCCCGGCAGGCGCTGGCAGTAGCCCTGGTAATCCAAAAACAGATATGGCAGAAAAACACCTCTTTATAATCTGCGGAGAGGCTTCCGGCGACCTCCACGCCGGCAATCTGGCTAAAGAAATTTTAGCCCTAAACCCTCAAATTAAAATCTCCGGAGTGGGAGGCGAAACTTTGCGCCAGGCCACAGCGGAAATCTACTCTGACATAAAAAACCTGGCGGTCATCGGGCTATTTGACGCCTTAAAAAAACTGCCTAAATTCCTCGCCCTAAAAAAACTAATCTTGAAAAAAATAGAAGAAGAAAAACCTGCGGCAATAATTTTTGTGGATTTTTCCGGTTTTAATCTCAGGTTGGCCAAGGCGATTAATAATAGTATCCCGACTATCTACTATATTAGCCCTCAGGTTTGGGCATCCCGGCCAGGCAGGGTGAAAACCATAAAAAAATATATTTCCAAAATGATTGTGCTCTTTAAATTTGAGCAAGAATTTTACCGAAAGCACGGCATAGATGTAGATTTCGTCGGCCATCCTCTCTTAGATATTGTCAGGCCTATAAGGGAAAAAAAAGAATTTTATGATAAATTAAAACTCTATGAATCTAAAACCACTATTGCCCTTCTTCCTGGTTCGCGCAAACAAGAAATAGAAAATATTTTACCGCTAATGCTGGAGGCCGCTGTCCTTATCCATAGGAAAAAGCAGGATATCCAGTTTGTAGTGGCAAAATCCAGCCAGATAGACTGGGACACCTACCACCGCATTACCCATAACTTTAATCTGAATTTAAAAGTTGTGGAAGGCAAAACCTACGATTGCCTAAACATCGCTGACTTCTGCCTTGTTGCCTCAGGCACCGCTACCTTAGAAACCGCGATAATGCAGAAACCTTTTCTGGTAATTTATAAGATGGGCCTTTTGAATTACCTTCTCTATCGGCCGCAGGTAAGGCTTCCTTATATTGGTATGGTAAATATCGTGGCGGCTAAATTAATAGTACCGGAATTAATTCAGTTTCAGGCCACTCCGAAAAAAATTTCCCAAGAAGTCCTAAGGCTGCTTGAAGACCCCGCTGAATTAGAAAAAATGAAAACCAATCTCGCCCAAGTCAAGGCCTCACTCGGTGAAAATGGCGCCGCCTTCCGCGCCGCCCGGATTATCGTTGACTTCCTAAATAAGACCCAATAATACCCAAACTACCAGCTAAAAATTTCCGTTAGATTTTGCCACCTCTTACGTCTATTGTAAGTAGAAAGGGAGGTAAAAAGTTCTCTTGACAATACAACCAAATGGTTGTATACTTTAAGTGAGACTAAAGCACTAAATGGCTCTTTATACAACTTACTATTTTAAGACGGAATCGGGCAGAGTCCCTGTAAAGGAGTTTATCGACTCCTTAGATTATAAGACCCAAAGAAAGTTCTTTTATGTGCGGGCTTTATTAGAGGAATTCGGATACAAACTTCCC
>CAYHAI010000008.1:0-4667 GCA_964354585.1 uncultured Planctomycetales bacterium | reverse complement strand
CTCGTGTGGCTGGTTCTCTTTCGGATGCCACAAAATTAAAATTTAGTAACATCAATTCACAGCTTGCGGAATTACTTTTCCTCGATGCTTCTCCTGCTGGAACTACGGCGTTTACGTCTGGGTGGACAGAGACGGATTCGGGCGGCAAAGTAAACATTGCGGGTGGCATTGTGACAATGGACGGCGCGGGGGCGTGGACGACAAACGGGCTGGCGCTTACGGCTGGGGTTGCGCGCGCGCAAGGATATTTTGAAATTAAGGTGCAAATCACCGCTGACCTTGTGGCGGATTTTATGATCAATTTGTCAAACCAGAACACACTAAGAACAATTGGTTCCGGTGATTTCGGTGGCTATTGTCTATCTAAATTTTTGCGCTTTGATGCCGGCGGATCAACATCAATATCAACGAAAGCACTGGCGCTTGCTACATGGTATACTCTACGGTTGTATCCATTGTTATCTGGTGACGGGGCATCGTGGCAGCGCGCGAAGATCACAATAGAGGGAGGTGCATACACTACAGAGTCCGTTTTAGGTGATATCGACATGGTTGCTGGAACAGGACACGGCGCAACGATGTATTTGCTTATAACTCGGAATACATCCGATGCAGCGCATCTGGTATCGTTCAAGGAATTTTATTGGTACTCCGGGTATGCAACGGACGGCCCGTATGTGGAATATGTTCACGATGCGGGCGCGGGAAAGATATTTAACAACTTTGATCCTTCGGCAATGGCTATGCCGGGAACCGTGCCGTCGACAAATCTAAAATTTGCTTGGAGCTTTGACGATGGGGTTGCGTCATATTCCGCATGGCTGACGCTGGCGGAATTAAACGCCGTGGGAAAACAGACGGCGGATCACAGATATATCCGCTTGCGGGTGCAATCAAATTCAGATGGTTCAACACAGGCGTATGTTGACAAGCCTAACAGCGACACGACAACGGACGGCATCGGTGATTTTCCGGGGCTGGCGAAAGTTATGGCGGATGACACGGTACAGGGAAGCGCGGGCACGCTGGCGCTTGCAAATGTGCTTGTTGCTGCTGGCGGCACCTTCGACGAGGCCGCACGGAACAAATTCAACACAGGCACGACGGTTGCAGACCTGGCGGCAGGAAAGAGCGTAAAGCTGCTGAATGTTGACAATGAGGGGACAAGCGATAAAATATACAGCGCGGCAGATGAGGCGACGCGGAACACGGACATGGCCGCTTCAAAAGTAGCGCTGCTGTATGCGTACAATACTCGCGGGGTCGCGCGCGTGGGTGAGCTTTCCACAGGGTTACTTGTCCCTGGCGCGATTGAAATAAGTACGACGACAATATCGTCCTCTATTATCCGCGTTAATTTGGTATGGGCTGCTAATGCTGCAACCATTGAGGTTTACAGGGCAACGACCGCTGGCGGGGTTTACAGCAAGATTGCGGATGTGACAAGCGGGAATTATTACGATGATACCGGACGTACCGCTTCAACATCGTACTATTACAAGGCGCGCGGCGTGAATGCAACTGGGAACGGTGATTATGGCGCGGTCAAGAGCGGAACGACGGCAGCAACTATGCCGATATTGACAGCTTGCGAAGCGCGGATAGTTGTTGACATTGAAGCCATGACGATCGCAGGCGGTTACAATTATGATTGGGGAAACTGCAATGAGAGGGACTTCGCGCAAAAGGACGCATTCCCCAATGCCGATATCGTATTGCAGACAGAAAACTGTCAGGATGAAAAGGGCGGTACGAATGCCAACGCATACACGAATGAGGCGGTCTATAATATTATCGTTTATCCATCCTTGACATCGGTTGTTGACAAGCCAGAGTATAATATCAACGCTGAATATAACAAGGTGCTTGACGATTTGAAAAAATGTTTTGGCACGGATATAAATTTAAACGGGAATTGTTACTGTATTAGATACCTTGATTCATATAGGGAAAAAACGAATACGGGAGATATTTTAACTCCTGGTAGGATAATAACTAAATGGGCTGTCTCATACGCCCAAGACATTACTAATCCGTCAACGCCGGCAAATTAAAAAAAAAGGAGAACGAAATGAGCGTCTATCAAAATTCAAAATTCCGTTATATGGTTATGAAGACGGAAGGAGCGAGTCAGGGGACGGATGCCACACCGTCAACAACGGAAAGGGTTATTAGAATCCGGGACATTAAAACGAGTATTGATCCTGAGCTTGACGATGAAAATGTCAAGTATTCTGATGGAACGCACGCTGAAGATCAATCCGTCGTCGGTGTGCAGAAAGGAACGATTCAGTGTTCCGTCCGGTGTTGCGTGGGGTCGACGCAGATATTGGCGCCTCAGTGGTGGACGCTGGCGAAGGCCTGCGGAATGACAACGACAAGCGCGT
Organism: uncultured Planctomycetales bacterium; assembly: GCA_964354585.1. Classification (GTDB taxonomy): domain Bacteria; phylum Omnitrophota; class Gorgyraeia; order Gygaellales; family Profunditerraquicolaceae; genus CAYHAI01. Next base: position 2,280 of record CAYHAI010000008.1, on the reverse strand, counting down.
ATTCCACAGATAAGGGGATCGGGCTTGTACGGCGCCTTGCGAAAGACGACGCAACATATACAATATGGGTTAGCAACGCATCTATCGGCGCAAGTCAAACATTCACGTTTCAAAAATATGTCGGGTGCATTGGCAACATGCAAATCGGATGCGATAAGGTGGGCGGGGTGTGGACGGCGAAATATAATTATTTCGGGAAACTTACCGACATTGTTGACGCTTCTGATCTCGCGCTTACGGCGCCGGACTTGAACCAGCCGCAGGCGTACTTATCGCATACAGCATCCATCAATGGCGTTTCGGAGTCAATCAGCGCGTGGCAGCTTGACCTCGGGAACGTGATCAACCCCGTTCCTTTACAATCTGACGCAACGGGGATCAGCCACTATGTGATCACGGAATCCCATCCGCGTTTCTCTTGCAATCCTCTTGCCGTAAAGCAAGCAACGAAAGACTGGTGGGCGGAACTGTTGGCGAAACCGACAACCAATAATTTAATTCTCGGTACTCCAGCGGCAAGCAAACTGTCAATAAGTTCAGCGGATATGCAATTATTGACTATGGCGGAAGCGGAGGTCGGGGGGTTAAATGCTTGGGCGATGAATTTTAAGTTGCTTCCTAACGGCGTGACGGGCGCCTTGCTTGATGCGTCGTTGACGTATGAAGACTGTTTTGAAATCTTGCAGGGAACCAGATCATAAAACAAACAAACAAAAAAAGGAGAAGGCTATGGCGATGAACACAGTAAACGGACACACGCTCCCGGTTGACGGGAACATCAACACGATGAGCGGATCGGCGGAGGTTGCAGCGCTTGTTACCGCGATCAGGATCATGGCTGAGGCTATCAACACAAGCGGCGGCGTAGACGCATCGGTTGCTGAGGGCGCATTAGCGATTGAGGACACCACAACGGCCGGTCTTACGGTGGGGCCTAATGGCGCAACCAACCCGACGCTGAAAGCAGGGTCGGTGACTGGCGCGGCTACGGGTGTTGCGATCAACGGCGCGGCAGCGGCCAGCGGCGCGTCTATCAGCGCGATTTCAAGCGGGACGAACGAGGCGCTGAAAATCAACGCCAAGGGGACGGCGGCGCTGACGCTTCAGGATGTGGCGACGGGCGCAATTTCTCTCGGATCAACCGTGAGCGCACTCGGAACAATCACATGCGCGGACGGGGTGAACCTGGTTATGGGCGGCCCCACAACCGGAACGAAAATTGGAACAAGCGCGACAACGCAGAAGATCGGCTTTTTCAATGCGACGCCGATAGTTCAGCCTTTGGGGTCAAGCCAGGGCGCGATCACGGTCACGGGCGGAACTTATGGTTTCAACTCCGAGGCAAGCGCGGCGTCAATCGTCACGCTGCTTTCGGAATTGCGCTACCAGCTCGTTCAACTCGGAATTGTCAAGGGGTCTGCTTGATGCGTATGAGTTATCACATGGGATTGCGCATAAAGCATGATGCTGAAAATACATCCGATATTCAAGAGGCAATAAAACGCCTCTTGGAATCGGATTGCATCATTAAACCAGTCCCAGCGGTTACCAACCGAAATAGGCATATTCAAAACACGGTTGATGTTTTGCTTGTTGACAAAATAAGGTCTGTATTGCTTGGAGATAATTCCGATTTGATAGCAGCGGATAACGTTAGGGGAGTGTTGATGGATCGCATTGATAAAATGACCGGCGGCAATGCGCTTGAAGCCATGGAGTATACGCGATTTTTTGATCTTATCGCTCAAAAAACAAGCGCTAATCGGTTTGTCGCAGCATAATAAAAAAAGGGGGGCTTGATGGCCGAGTTTCGACTTGATGAGAAAACAAAAAAATCCTTGCTTGGATTAATGCCGTTTACGCAGTCCGGCACAATGAATTTTACGCCTTCGATGTTTGACACTATTCCCATTGAGGCGCAGCCGATATTTAAACAGCGGGCTTTTACCAGGGGAGAGGTGCAGCAATACCGGGACATCATAAAAGATGATGGCGCCAAGACTGATGATAAACTTACCCTGTTGATGGCATTGACACGACCAACCGTTTTAGGTTGGGAAAGGCAATTTGATTTAGCAACCGGAGATTTGCTTCCGTTCAAGGCGGATGAGGACAAAGGCGCGTCAAAGGATTTATGGACGCTTATTCCCGATGTGATAAAGTTGTCGCTATATCGGAACTGTTCAATTGCGTCTGGATTACAGGTGCAGGAGAAACAGGGTTTAAAATAATCGCCGGTATTCATTGCGGCGCGATACCGGCGAGATGTGCCGCCTGTGA
>CAYHAI010000007.1:0-6972 GCA_964354585.1 uncultured Planctomycetales bacterium | reverse complement strand
GTTATCAGTCACTATATAGGAAAGAATGACATTTTGATTTGTTGGGCTTAAAATAGGGTTTATAGAAATGGTTGGCGGGGTGGTATCTAAAATTATAGTATCAGATACAGCTGACGACCAATTACCTGCCGCATCTTTAAACTTGGCATAGACTGTCTTTGTGCCATCAACTGAAGTAAGTGTCAAGGTTTTAGTAGTGGCATAGGTCTCAGGAGCTAACCAAGTTAAATTGTCGCTTGAGAACTGCATCTGGGAAAGGCCGCTTCCCCCGGGATTATCTTGGGCTGAGAGGTTAAGAGTAACCGTGGTTGATTTGGTATATTGGCTGTCGTTATTAATTCTAATTGTGCCAGTGGGTGGTGTGGTATCAACTGGTACGCTATATAGCTTTACCTCATAGATAATCGGATATGACTTTTGGGCTTTGTTGATATATATTCTTAGATAACGGTATGAGCCGCTGAGCGGATGGCCTTTTTGATAGGGATTGGAAGCGCCTCCCGAAGAAGATAATCCTGCCTGAAGATTAGTCCATTTCTTGTTATCATTGGAGCCCTGGAGGCTGTAGTTGGTGGAGCCATAGTCTTTATGCCAGAAGATAGAGATTTGACCTAAAGAACAAGTCTTGCCCAAATCTAAATTTAGCCACCAATAAGACTTTTTACTGGCGCCTCGCCAATAAGTAGAGAGATTTTTATCAATGGCCTTGGAGGCTTTGTAAGAACTATAGTAACTGGAAGCAGTAACTTTAGAGATGGTGAGTTCGTTCTGGGCAAAAGCAGAACTTAAAATTAGACAAAAAAAGAGGGTCAAGCTGACCCTCTGGATTAATTTCTTACTTTTGTTTCTTGAACGGGGCATAAAACTCCTTTAAGTTTTATACCGTTTAATTATTCTGACTGGCAAATTTATCCTTAATTACCCTGATAAAGTCAACGGTGGCAAAAGGCTTGTAGATGTAGTCTATAATTCCTAATTTTTCTGCTTCTTGCTGCTTTTGGGTATCCATATAACCGGTGATGATAATTTCTGGAATGCTCGGCCGGTTCTGGCTGAGCTGAAGTTGGCGGATTTTTTGAATAGTCTGAATCCCCTATATCACTGGCATAGCCGACGCCGCGGTTCTGGCGCCCCTGATGGCCGGCGCGCTGGACAGCGGCACGCCTTCTCCGCTGGCAGCGTGCGCGACATTGTAACCCTGTGTTCTGAGCAAGTTGCCCACGGTTTTAAGCACTAGCGTATCATCGTCTACCAGCAGGATATTTTTTGTTCTGCCGCTGGTGTTTTTTGCACCCCGACCTTCTTTGTCACTTAGCCATTGATTTAAACTGGATTTTCTAAAGCGCAGTTGTTTGCCGATTTTTACCGAAGGGATTTGGCCTTTTTCTGAAAGTTTATAGAGTGTGCTTTTGGGGATTTTTAAATATTTTGTTACTTCATTGAGGGTAAAAAATTTATCTTCCACGAATTACTCTTATTTAAGAGTTTTTATCCATTTTTAACCAAATTTAGCGTATCATAAAGAAAGGATTTTGTCAAGAGAAATTTTTGGGCTCTGAAAAATTAAGGAGATTTTGCCTTATAATTTCTTTAATTTCTTTAAATATTTGAGGTCTTCAAGGTCTTTGGGTCTTCCTGCCGCCTGTTTCATTTTTAGGAGGTCGTTTAAAGAAGGGAAATAAACCGACGTATTGCCGAATTTTGCCGAAACTTTATTTTTCCCTTTTAATAATTTCAAAAGGCCTTCTGTATCCACTTTGCTCCAGTAAACCAAGTATTTCCTTGGTTTTTTTAACCATTAATTTAAATCTCTGTCTAACTGAAAGAGATTTGAGGTATCTTAACTCAAATTCAATCTCTTTATTTTCATTGTGCTGCTTTAATTTTAAAATTTTGGCCATCTTTTAATCTTTCCCTTCCTCCTTATTATAAAGCATAAGCGTTAGAATTTCAATTTATTTCGCAATCGGCAGCTCAAGAATAAATCGTGTGCCGAATTTGTATTCGGACTCAAAGGCGATTTTGCCTTTGTGCAAGTCGGTGATAATACGCCTAATCACGTAGAGCCCTAATCCGGTTCCTTTGCGCGAGGAGGTCTTGGTGGTAAAAAAGGGAGTGAAGACTTTTTTTGCGTGGTCATCTTTTATGCCCATACCATTATCTTCAATGACAACTTCCAGATTATCTCCTTTGGAATGGGCAGAAATGGTAATTCTTCCTTTATATCCCGGTTCTTTCAAAAGCGTGCGGCGTTCTACAATAGCGTCATAGGCATTATCAATAAAATTAAAGAATCCTTCTTGCAATTGCACAGAGTTACCCTTTATTTTTGGGATATTTTTGGGATAATCGCGCAGAATATCAATCTCGGAGAGTTTTACCTTATACTGTACCATATCCAAGGTGCCATCAATGACCTGGTCCAAGGTCAAAGCCTCAAAGCCCTCTTCTCCTTTGCGGGTGTATTTTAAAATGCCCTTGACCACTTCTCCGCCTTGGATAACATTGGTCTGGATACGCTCCAGCGCATGGTTAATCTGGCTAATCATCTCTTTTATCTCAGGCGTGCATTTTGAAGTATCAGTCACTTTTATAGTATCTATAGTATCGCCGGCAATGAGCGATAGCGCGTAAAAGCGGTTGTTTATCTGATGCGATAGCCCGTCCGCCATAGTCCCGACTGTAGCCATTTTCTCTGCCTGGGCAATCTGCTCGTGCATTTCTTTGGCCTCTTCGTAGAACTGGGCATTTTCTATGGCTAAGGCGGCTTGGCTGGCCAGCACCTCAAAGACATTGAGGTCTTCGGGAGTGTAGATTTGTCCGGATAATTTCTCTCCAAAGACAAAAAAACCAATGAATTTATCCTCTAAGAAACTGGGAATAATTACCGCGGCAGTTAAGAGGCGCATATTTTCTTCTAAATGTTTATAGGTGGCATCCGGGCTATCTTGCATATGGCGTTTTACTTCTTCATAAATTAGCGGTTCGCGTTTAAGCATAATCCAGGCAATTAGCGGGTTATCAGCAGTGAGTTTAGGTATAGGCACCCTGCCTTTATCTCGCGATACCTGCAGGACATATTCATTAGTTTGTTCATTATAAATATAAATGCCGGCATAAGAGATCCTTACTGTCTTAGTAACAATATGCGCGATTAAATCCAAGAGTCTGCGTAGATCACGAATGCGCGTCATTCCCACTGATGCCTGTTTTAAGGTATTTTGATATCGTCGCTGCTCCTTAAGCAACCTCTCTTCTGCCCTACGGCTAATATAGATGTAGATAAACGGCCCCACCGTCGCCAAAAGCGCCATTAGAGCCAAGGGTAGTATCCACCAACCGGCTCCTAATATCCCAATCAGCCAAGCCTTCAGCCATATCGCTGCGGCAAAAGGAAGGCCTAAGACCAAGGTATAGACCGCCACAAATACGCCTGTGCGGGTAATGGCAACTTTAATATCCATGAGACGGTAACGTAAAATGGCATAGCTAAGAATTATCATATATCCAGAAACAAAAATATTACCAAATGGAAGAAGAGGTATATTATACCAAAGAGGATAATTTGTAGCACCACCACTCCAGCCAATAAATGTTGCTAATAATACATACTTTAATTGGTCTCTTCTAAAACCGGAGGATTTCTTATATTCGGTAATAATTATAAATATACCATATAAAACATACCAACCCCATAAAGTCAAAAAAGTATGAAAAGCAACTCCTGGATTAGGCCAAAATTTGAAATTTAACTTCGGACTGACATTTTTAATAAAGAGAGATGTAAAGTCTAGTGCCAAGAAAAGTAGACCACCTAAATATCCATAAAATATTATTTTTTTCTGGTGTCTATGTATATTAAAGAAAATTAAAAGATGATGTAAATAAGTTACGGGGATGAAAATTGCACCGGCCATCAAACCACGGCAACAGAAAAGAGCCACATTTTCATCGGAAGTAATCTGCCATACAAAATAAAAATAACTCCAAATCGAAACAGTTAAACAGAATAAACTATGAGTTATGTATCTGATATCTTTTCTGTTGCGCGTAAAAACAAAAATGCCCAAAACACTACTTATTATTCCGTTGATTAAGGCGCCAAGGGCATAAAAACTCATAAGTTTTACTCCTTATTAACCAAAGCGTACTGCATAACTTTACTTTCTTGAGGCATTATTTGCAATTCTTTTGGCGAAATACCCCCATCTAAAAAAATTTTTTTGAATTCATCTTTTGTTCTATAGATAAGATACCATTCTACCACCCATTCCATCCACCCCACAGAAGAATTATTGTATTTATCTGCTGCATTTGAAATCACCATCACGCCATCATTTTTAAGAAGTTTTTTTAGATTACCCACTAATCTTGTTGCAATACTCCCATCTAAATAGTCAAATAATCCAGTTGAGTAAATCAAATTATATTTATATGTTACCTCTGTTTCTATATCTTTTTTTAATGCCATTCGAATGGCATTTTTTTGAAAGAAATTTACATTTTCATAATTATTTAATAATGTTTTTGCATAGTCGATAGCTCTGGCATCAAAATCATAACAGTCAAAGATAGTTTTAATGAAGATCTTGTTCGAATCTGCCTCCAGCAATTCTTTAATTTCTCTTGCAGATCCAGATGCCAAATTCATAATACGCAAATTTTTATTCCCACGTTCTTTAACAAAATCAAAAATAATTTTCTTAAAATCTCTTTTTCTTTCCCGGACTGCTTTTGGAGCAGCTAACTGCAAAAACCAATTATCCCATAGCCTACTAATGCTATTTGTGCGTGGTTGATTACAATAGATATTATCTATAATTTTAAAATCTCCGGAATATCCATAAGGTTTTTCAAGGCACCATGTTATATACTCACCATATAATAAAAAATGACGTCTATATCGTTTTTCAAATATTTTTTTCATTTTATATACTTTTGATTCGTTATCCATATTTTCTTTTTCGAATTCTAAAATATCCTTGTAGACTTTATCTAGTGTTAGATTAAATATATTTTGAAATTTTTTCCAGTCATCAGGATATTTTGCTAGATAGGCCTGTAACTCTCGGCCTAATTTAAGGTAATTTTTAACTTCAGAAAAAATAATCGAACTCGTAACAATCATCTATTTCAAGGCCTCTTTTATCTTATCAACCAACTCCGCAATATCAAAAGGTTTATAAATATAAGCAATGGGTTTAAATGCTTCGGCCTTTTGTTTAATTTCTTCATCAGCGTAACCAGTGATAAATATAACTGGAATTTTTTTAAGATTCTTTTGCAATTTTTCGTATATAGATTGAACTACTTCCACTCCATTCATCCCCGGCATACGAATATCCGCTAAAATTAAATCAAAGGCCTCTTCTTCAGTCATAACAATAGCGTCTTGACCGTTTTTAGCAACGAATACTTCATAGCCATTTTTTTCAAGAAGCCGAGAAAGCGACTTTATGATAATCTCCTCATCATCAATTACCAAAATCTTCTTTGACATCTTAGGCACTCCTTAGTTATAGTACGTTCTTTTTTCTATAGCTTCTTTTGCGGTTCGTAATAATGTCTTTATATCAAAGGGTTTTTCTATATAACCAGCCGCGGTTAATTCCAGGGCCTTCTGGTATATATCTTCTTTGGCATAAGCGGTGATAAAGATTTCAGGGATTGGCTTTTTCTTGTTTTGCGCCAAATATTCCCTAATCTTCTTGACTGTTTCTATGCCGTCCATCTCAGGCATTTTTATATCCGACATAATTAAGTCAAAATCGGATTGGTGTATTAAGGCAAGGGCTTTTCTTCCGCTTAAGGCGGTGGTTACATTATAGCCCTCCCTCGTCAGTAATCTTCTCAAGGTTATCGCTATCAACTTATCATCGTCAATTATCAGAATATTCTTTGGCATTTTTAGATTCTTTCTTAAGATATTTCTAAATGGACTTTTGCTCCTAAGCTATCGACAATATTCTTAAGCGTAAGTAGAGAAATATTTTCTCTTCCACTTTCAACGCGAGATATTATCTGTTGCGAAACCTTTAATTTCTTAGCTAAGGCGCGCTGCGTTAACCCTTTTTGTTTGCGAATAATCCTTATTTTATCCGCGATTAATTTACAAAATTCATCTTGAGGCCTGAGAACAGCTATATTTTTATTTAAAAAAACGCCCTTTTTCTCATATTTTTCTTTTAGTTTTTCATATATTGCCTGCCAGAATTCTATACGCGGATTATTCCAAGTATCTTTGCGCATTTGTTTTTTTATCCTGCTCCAATTTTGCAAAAAAATCACTGGTTTTAAATAATCTTGGAGTACTTCTTTGGGTGTATTTTTTCGAGAAAGTAGCAAGCTTGCTAAAGACAAAAAATGCTTATTTTCAGGACTACGGAGCATAAACTTAGCTTCCTTAATCGTTATTTTTCTATCCCAAAGCCAATCTTGTCTTGAACTCATATAAATTCAACCTCTTTTTCGGTAATCTTATTAATTTCTTTTTTAAAATGACGCTCGATTTCGCTGTAATCGATATTCCTTTTAAGTTTTAATTCTAATAATCCTGTTTTCATATCCATACGACTATAAGTACGGAACCATCTTATAATGGCTTCGCGCATCAATTGGTTGCCATATCTGAAAGAAAAGTCCGATAGTTTCATAAAAATCTGAGAAAGGCAATATAAATCATAGAAATCTTTTGGCTCTTGCCTGCCGCCTTTGGTAATTCTTCTGCCAATAGAATCTTCCGTCTGAAAAGTGCCGGTTATAGCGTAAATTTTTCTAATATAAATATCTTCGAGTGATAAAATCTTTATGCCGTTTACTAATTTGGGCGGCTTTATAAAAGAAAGATAATCTTGAACAAAATCTAGTTTTAAAGATTGTTCTCTGCTAATGGGTATAGAATAAACTAATATTTTTATTCTATCTTTTCGGGATTGCTCTGCGATAAGCTCTATTCTTTTCTTTAAGGACCCG
>CAYHAI010000006.1:0-3865 GCA_964354585.1 uncultured Planctomycetales bacterium | reverse complement strand
CAAATACCTTCTGGATAAAAAACTTAAAGGATACCACTGAAATACCAACTTTAAACAAGAGCAACATAATTTTGGCCGCGCCTTTTCTTTTGTTTATGGCGACAAGGAAAATGGCGCTTTCTTTAATCATATGCTCGTGCTCTTCGCCTATGCCTTATATAAACGCGGGTTAGCCAAGGAGGGTTGGCAGGTTTTAAGGTCTATTTACGATATGGCAATGAATACGCCGGTAAGTAGAATTTATCCCTGTCTTCCGGAATACTTTAATCTCGAAGGGGAAGGGATGTATTCTTATCTGACGGGTTCTGCCAGTTGGTTTGTATTGCCTCTTTTAACGCAAGCCTTTGGCCTAAGGGGCCAGGATGGAGATTTGCTTATTGAGCCAAAATTATGCCCTGCGCAATTTAAAGGTGCACCTACTATTACCATTAACCGAGTTTTTGCCGGAAGGCATCTGCAGGTTAATTTTTCTGGCCCTAAAAAACTTAAACTAGATAGGTATAAGATAATTAAGGCAAGGCTTAATGCTCGTGATCTGCCGCAAAAAGTGCCGCAACGCATTATTATTAAACGCAAAGTTATTCTCACCCTCCCCTTAGATAAAGTAAATAAGATAGATATTATTTTATATTAAGCAGCGGCTATTAGTTTTTTTAATTTTCTTGAAGAGATAGATGTTCTATGGTAACATTAAGCTTGAGATTTTAGAAAGGGTGTTTTAGGATGTCTTCAATAGCGATACTATATATCGTAACCGCAATCGTCAGCATAACGATTGCATTGTTATTAGTTCATTCTGCTAAATTATCAGGCAAGGCAAAGATAAAAGCCGATAACGAAAGAAGAAAAAGGTATTTAGAAACAAGTATGCTTATAGATGAATCTTTAATGCGCACGTTATCTAAAGAAATTAGCGAGGTGGTAGACTCACGAAAGCATGGCGAGGAAATTAGCAAAAGGGTGTCGGAGGTTTTTACCAAAGAGTTAGGCAGAAGAGTAGAGCTGAATACTCAGGAATTGAGCAAAAAATATGAAACAATTATTAAAGAGGAAAAACAAAGCGAAGAGATCGCCTGGAGAAAATATAGTAAGGTGCTTACGGATAAGAAAGAGACAGAGGCAGTGATACGCAGTATCGCTGAAGGACTGGTTGTGGTAGATGCGCACGGTAAGGTTATAATGATGAATCCGGCTGCAGAAAGACTTTTAGGGATTTCCAAAAAAGAGAAAATCGGCAAATCCATTTTAGATAATCCTAAAGAAGAACAATTAATTTCTTTCATTAAAAGTTCACCCCATAAAGAAGACAGGGAAATAGAGTTGGTCAGTAGGGATGACGAAACGAAGAAAGTTTTACGGGCAAGCAGCGCAGTTATAGAAGATGAAAATGGTAAGACTATCGGTATGGTTTCGGTTTTAAGCGATATCACTAAGCAGAAAGAATTAGAGCAACTGAAAACAAATTTTGTCACCAGTGTATCCCATGAGTTGCGCACGCCATTGGTGGCGATGGAAAAGTCCATAACCATGATTCTTAGCGGAATGTCCGGTCCGCTTTCCCAAACTCAGAAGCAATTTCTTTCTATAGCAGAACACAACCTCAAAAGGCTAAGTCTGCAAATAAATGACCTGCTCGACCTTTCAAAACTGGAAGCGGGAAAAATGGAACTTAAATGTCAGCCTTCTTCAGTCGAGGAAATTATTTATGAATCTATGGAAGGATTTAAAACTTGGGCGGAAACGAAATCTATTAGTCTTGAGAAAGAAATCCCACAGACTCTGCCTCAGATTAATATAGACCCCAATAGGATAATTCAGGTTTTGAATAACCTCATCGGCAATGCCATTAAATTTACTCCCAATGATGGTAAAATCGTTATTCAGGCGCGCCTGCTTCGTGAAGACCAAGGTATTGAGGTAAGTGTTGCGGATACGGGTATAGGCATAGCTAAAGGAGACCTCCCGAAAGTTTTTGATAAGTTTTATCAAGTAGGGGAAAGGGTCTCTACCGATATAAGCGGCACAGGAATAGGATTATCCATTGCTAAGGAAATTGTCAATTTGCACGGCGGAAAGATATGGGTAGAGAGCGAAAAAGGCGCGGGCGCAAAATTTATCTTTACTTTGCCATTGACCCAAAAGAATGGAGGTTAAATTATGAATGAAGAAATCAGGGTTCTTTTAGTCGACGACGAATCCGACTTTAGGCAATTGATGGCCTCGTGGCTTAAGTCAAAGGGGTATTCGGTAATAGAAGCAGGCGACGGTAAAAGCGCAATTCAACTGATCAAAGAAAAAAAAGCAGATGTTGTTTTCTTAGACCTGCATATGCCAATTATGGATGGCGCCGAGGCGCTCAAGAAAGTTAGAAACTTTAATAAAAATATTCCGGTTATTATCATCAGCGCTTATCTGGATGACCCGCTAGCAAAAGAGGCGGCATCTCATGGAGTCTCCGGCGTATTTAATAAAGGCCAGGATTTTGAAACAGGGTTATCTTTGTTGGAAGCGTCATTGAGGACGCATAAAGAACTTAAAAAATACAAGAAATAATTAAATGGCTTTGTTAATTTTCAACCTTTTTAAATCTTTCTGAATTTATTTTATATAGTTTAAACTCATCTTCTTTAATCTATAACCATAACTTTTGACAAGGAGAGAGATTTCGTGTTAAATATGTGGCCAAAGAGACTAGTCCGGATTAGTATAATTTTTGTAATAATGACTCCCCTTATTATTATGCCTTATTTTTCCTCAATAGCACAGACGGATGATTACACTGAATTGGATTCTTTGCAAAAAGAAAATGCTAGATTACTATCAGAACTTATGGAGCTGGAAAAAACCAAAGAAGAAATTGAGGGAAACCTCAAAGACCAAATCGCTCTCTTAACCCAGGCTAAAGAAGAGGCCGAGGCAAAACTTAAGGACCAGCTTGCCTCTTTTAACCAGACAAAACAGGATACAGAATCAAAACTCCCCCTCTTAGAAAATGAAAGAAACTCCTTAAAAGACCAGCTTGCCTCGCTTACCAAGTCCAAAGAAGAGACTACATCCACGCTAAACAAACAACTCGCTGAGCTTAGCAAATCCAAACAGGACTTAGAAAAGAACCTCAAAGACCAGCTCTCATCCTTAACCAAGCAACTCACTAATCTTGATAGGGCCAGGCAAGAGACTGAAAGCAAGCTTAAAACTGAGCTTTCTTCCTTAACCCAGTCCAAAGAAGATACTACATCCACGCTAAACAAACAACTCGCTGAGCTTAGCAAATCCAAACAGGACTTAGAAGAGAACCTCAAAGACCAAATCGCTCTCTTAACCCAGGCTAAAGAAGAGGCCGAGGCAAAACTAAAAGACCAGCTTTCCTCTCTTAACCAGACAAAACAGGATACAGAATCAAAACTTCCCCTCTTAGAAAATGAAAGAAACTCCTTAAAGGACCAGCTTTTCTCCTTAACCCAGTCCAAGCAGGATTTAGAGACTGAGCTTAACACTCGCACCTCTAACCTGGAAAAAGAAAAGGCCTCCTTAACCAAGCAACTCACTAATCTTGATAAGGCCAGGCAAGATACCGAAAGCAAACTCCAGGCCGAGCTTTCCTCCTTAACCAAGTCCAAAGAAGAGACTGAAGCAAAACTAAAGGACCAACTCACCTCCTTAGATAAAGAGAAAGCTTCCTTAAAGGCCGAGCTCACCTTCTTAACCCAGGCCAAAGAAGAGGCTACATCCACGCTAAACAAACAACTCGCTGAGCTTAGCAAATCCAAACAGGACTTAGAAAAGAACCTTAAAGACCAGCTCTCATCCTTAACCAAGCAACTCACTAATCTTGATAAGGCTAAGCAAGATACCGAAAGCAAAC
>CAYHAI010000005.1:0-4192 GCA_964354585.1 uncultured Planctomycetales bacterium | reverse complement strand
TCCAGCGTCAGCAGGGTACAGTTTCCCGATTGTAACCGAAAACGTCTGGGAGTCTGTGGGAGTCTGGGAGTTTGGGAGTTTGTGAGGAGAGGTAATGATCGAAGGCTTAAGGCACGCGGCAGTTGTGGTCAGGGATATGCGCAGGGCCCTGAGGTTCTATAGGGATATTCTGGGGTTAAAAGTGGAGAAGGTGATTACGCTAAAAGGTAGGCATCTGGAGACCATATTTAATAAAAAAGGTATAGTATTAAGGTATGCCAAACTTTATGCGCCGGGCCAGGATAAAAGAGAAAGCCCTGTCTTTGAATTACATTGTTGGAAAAAGCCAAAGATAATTCCGAGAAAAGGATACGGACATATCTCTTTTACGGTAAAAGACCTGGATTTTGAATACAAAAGGCTTTGTAAATTAGGGGTAAAATTTCTCTCTCGGCCTCTTCATTCGCCGGTTACGCATACGAAACTCTGCTTTGGCTATGATCCCGACGGCAATTTGATAGAATTTATAGAAGATTTGTAAAATGGATGCCGATACTAAACAAAACGATAAAATAACCCAAGTGGTTGCCCTACTCAAGAGGTCTAGGAGTATTCTTTTTATTACCGGAGCGGGGATTTCTGCGGATTCGGGTTTGCCGACCTACCGCGGAATAGGCGGCTTGTATAATGATAAAACAACTGAAGAAGGCCTCCCCATAGAAATGGCTTTGGCAGGCGATACCTTAGAGAAGCAGCCGCAGTTAGCTTGGAAATATCTTGCGCAGATAGAGAAGAACTGCCGGAATGCCAAATATAACCGCGGACATGAAGTTATTGCCGAGATGGAGAAGCGGTTTGAGCGCGTATGGGTATTGACCCAGAACATTGACGGTTTTCATCATGCTGCCGGCTCAAAAAATGTTATTGATATCCACGGCAATATGCATAGATTACTTTGTGCAAGGTGCGGGTGGCGCAAGACAATTGCAGATTTCAGTGAAATAGAGATACCACCACACTGCCCTGAGTGCAAAGCCATAGCCAGGCCTGACGTAGTATTCTTTGGCGAAATGCTGCCGGAAGATAAACTGGCAGTGCTTCATCGGGAATTAAAGCAGGGATTTGATTTCTATTTTTCTATCGGAACCACCAGCGTTTTTCCATATATCCAACAGCCGATTTTATCTGCCAAATCTTGCGGCTCTCCCACGGTTGAGATAAATCCCGCAGAAACCGAGGTCTCGCATATAGTAGATATTAAGTTAGATATGCGCGCGGCAGAGGCATTAGATATGATTTGGAGCGAATTGTGAAAATTGCTTGGGATTTTTGGTGCGGAGAGTTATAATATACGAGGGGTGTCAAGATGAATAATAAACCCAAAGAAAAATGGTATTTCAAGACATCAACTTTAATCACAGCCTTTCTCTGTGTGGGGCCTTTTGCGCTGCCATTAGTCTGGTTTAATCCCCGCTTCAGCCCAAAGGCAAAGATAATCATAAGCGCTATCACTATCACCTTAACTTATTATCTGGGAGTTTTGTTTTTAGATTCCCTGAAGTCGATAAGTAATTATTACAAGACAATCTTTTAGGGGTTTAGCCGCAGAAAGGAGAAAGATGGATAATCTTTTCTTGAGTCCATTAGGGATGTCCAGGGCAATCAGTGATATCGGCGAAAAGAAGGCCTCGGAAACCATTTTTGAGTTATTCATCTTTGGAGTTTTGGCGGGAATTTATATCGCCTTTGGCGCAGCGGTGTCTACTGCGGTATTAAGCGGCGGCACGCTGGATGCCGGCCTGGCAAGGTTTCTTGCCGGAAGCGTATTTAGTGTGGGCCTGGTATTGGTGCTTATCCTTGGTTCAGAGCTCTTTACCGGAAATATCCTGATGACCATCGGCCTTATCTATCAGAGATATTCTTTTATCAGGGTCTTGCGCAATTGGCTGATTGTCTATTTCGGTAATTTTTTAGGGGCGGTGATTATTGCCGCACTGGTATTTAAGTCGGGCTTATTGGGCGGGTTTGGCAATTTGAGCCCGATAGGGGCGGCGGCAGTTAAAATCACAGAAGCAAAATTACAGTTGGGTTTTAGCCAAGCCCTCTGCCGAGGGATTCTCTGTAATATGCTTGTGTGTCTGGCGGTAATCATGTGTATTGCCTCCAGAACCATTACGGGCAAGATATTAGGAATTTATTTTCCCATTATGACTTTTGTGGCCTCGGGCTACGAACACTCTGTAGCCAATATGTATTTTTTACCTGCTGGACTAATGGCAAAGGGCGAATTTATATCCGGTTTCTTTACCGTCTTTGGAAACCTGATTCCGGTAACCATCGGCAATATTATAGGAGGGCTGCTTATTGTTCTCTTGCATCCCAAGGTCGAAGAAAGAATAGCGCGCACTCTTATGAGGAAAAATAATAAGCATTGCCAGAGATTAAAGACAGATTTGTAAGGGACGATTAATATGAAAAGGGTATTTTTTTGGGCAGGAATTTATATCTTTTTATTTACGGCAACTGCCCTGGCAGAGACTACTCTAAAAGCCGAGGTGGATAAGACTAAGAAACCCCCTTTACCTGAAGAACCCCAATTCGAATCAGAAGAGCCGCAGATTACCCTTTAGTTATGGAAAGAGCATTAAATACCCCTATTCGCTATTTAAAAGGTATTGGCCCGAAGAGGGCAAAGACCTTAAATAAAACTGGCATCAATACCATAGAGGACCTTCTTTACTACTTTCCCCGGCGCTACGAAGACCGCACCAATTTCCTTCCCATATCTAAATTAGCAGCTGGTCAGACACGGACCGTCAAAGCCGAGGTTTTGGCGAAGGCAGAACGGCAATCTTTTCGGCGCCGCGGTTTTAGTATCATTGAAGTAGCGGTATCAGACCAAAGCGGAAAAATATTTTGCGTCTGGTTTAACCAGCCGTATCTTAAGGATTATTTTAAAGTCGGCGCCAGGCTGATATTGTACGGTAAGATAGAAGAATACGCCGGCCGGCTGCAAATGAATTCGCCGGAGTTTGAAATTGTCTCTAGCGAGAAGGACGACCTCCTAAATATAGGTAGAATTGTTCCGATTTATTCTTTACCCCAAGGCATAACCCAGCGCAATTTCCGCCAAATCGTAAAATCAGTGCTGGATGAATATCTGTCTAAAATTAACGATTTCCTTCCTTATGCTGTGCGCTCAAGAAATAACCTTTTAAACCTGGCCAAGGGCATCATTAATATCCACTTCCCGGATAATTTAGACCTGCAGAAACAGGCTTATGAAAGGCTGGCCTTTGAAGAATTCTTTCTCTTTCAATTGCCCCTTGCCTTGCGGAAATTGAAAAGGAAGGAGAAGCAAGGCTATGCCCACAGGATAGAGGGTGATCTGGCAAGGAATTTTATTGCGCATCTGCCTTTTCAATTGACTGCCGCCCAGGAAAAAGTTATTGCCGAGATAAAATCTGATATGGCCCAGCCGCAAGCCATGCAGCGGTTACTGCAAGGGGATGTGGGCTCAGGAAAAACAGTGGTAGCCACCATTGCCAGCATTTTGGCTGTTCAGGGAGGATATCAGGTGGCTTTAATGGTGCCGACGGAGATATTGGCACGACAACATTATGAGAATCTCGTGTTTCGTGTCTCGTGTCTCGTGTCTGGTGAAAAAGAAATAAAAGTTGGATTACTTACAAGTAGTCTAACCAAGAAAGAAAAAGAAAGGGAGAAAATTTATCAAGAGATAAAAGAAGGAAAAATAGACTTGGTGATTGGGACGCATGCTTTGTTAGGGGAGGGTGTGCAGTTTAAAAATTTAGGTTTAGTGGTGATTGATGAGCAACACAAATTTGGCGTGGGCCAGCGGGCGTTATTGCCTAAGAAAGGGATTAATCCCGATTGTCTAATTATGACGGCAACGCCTATTCCCAGAACTTTAGCCATTACCATTTATGGAGATTTGGATATTTCGGTTATCCGCCAACTTCCTCCCGGAAGGCAACCGATTAAGACATTGCTTCTTACAGAAAAAGAGAAAGCAAAGGCTTATGAAATCGCAAAAAAAGAGTTAAGGCAAGGCAGGCAAGTATATATCGTTTATCCGGTAATTGAAGAGTCTTATGCCCTGGATATTGCCGGCGCCAAAAAGATGTATGGACAGTTAAAGGCAGGTGAATTCAAGGAATTCAGGCTGGGGCTTATTCACGGCAGATTAAAA
>CAYHAI010000004.1:0-2607 GCA_964354585.1 uncultured Planctomycetales bacterium | reverse complement strand
TCGTTCAAACATCTCTAAGCAGATCCCTGGAATGGACAAATGGGTTAAAAGTTGGAGCTGGGATCCGGCAACAAATAAGTTTTCAAAAGTGACAGGAGAAGGTATCAAGCCTGCACGACTATTATCTGGTATGTCAAAACTTCTCGAAACAGCGCCTCAGAATGTAAAGAATTCCGTTGATAAAGAATACAAGGCAGAGAAGGCCGCTAATCCGGAGATGCTGGAAACGAAAGAAGAGTGGTTTGCAAAACGCTATTCACCTGAATATCCTGTAAGGGAGGAAAGAACAATGACCGGGGGTGGTAGCGGAACTGGAGGTGGAGGATATGGATTACCCCAGAAGGATGCCACAGGAAACTATCCATTGGAACCACAGATAAGGGATATGTATTTTGGAACTAAGGATTCAACCGCAACCGATAAGGTATATCCGTATGAGAGTGTTGGAAGGGTTCCGATAGGTGGTGTATTTGGATTTAAGCCAATATCAGTTATTGGTTCGGTAAATAATATTAATACGATTACAGGGGTAAAAGAAGCCAAGGGATTAACTGTTGGAGCAACACCTATTGAAATAAACATGCTTCCGGTTGCCCAGGAAGAAATACAGATTGATGTTCAAGATCCCAAAACCTTAAAAATTGTTAAAGAGACTATTCCGAAAGGGGAGAAGATCCCAAAACATGTTCTTGAAGCCATACGTCAACTCAATCAACAATCCCGAGATAATGGCCAGCCTCCACAATATAAGGTTGGTTATGAAAAGTTTGTAACGCTTGGCCTTAATTACAAGCAGAAGAAAGAGGGGAAGGAGGTTCCGGCAGGAATATCCTCTGATCTTGCTAATCTGTATATGGATCCGACAGGAAGAACCGTATCGTACACCGAAACTTCTTCTGTACCTTATGATGAAGTAAGGAAGGATCTCTTTGCAGGAGCCAAAGAAAACAAACAGGACTGGCAGCCATTTGATGATTATATCCAGAGCATGTATAATCAGCTAAACAACACAGATCGAATCAATAAGCTTTTTGAAGCAAAAGGAAAGTCGATTAATGAATTATCAGAAGCATTAGAAAATTAGAAATGGGGAAGAAAAATAAATCGCAGGAACCGGTAGTTCAGGCTCCGGTTATTGAAACGCCGCAAGACTATACCCCTGATCCTTTTCAGGTAAAAAAGGATTTATACAAGAGAGATAAGGATTTGTTTTTCGCTGACGAGAGATTATATCGCCAGGACTCCGTTACACAAAGAAATACCCTGGGTATGTTTTTTGACAGTATCTCTACTCCATTTTATAAGGAATCCGGAGTTGAGGATAATTCTGTAATAAAGGAACTGAGAGATAAATTTATCAATGATAATATCGGCAAGCTCAGTCTTGCAAAAAAAAAAGAACCGGAAGAAGTTGTTCCGGTGGAATATCCGGATTTTTTCGACAAATCAAAGATCTACGAAAAAAACTATTCTAAGCAAGATGCCATTAAGCCATTAATGGTTGATGTCGATGTAACCAAGCTTGACCAGGCACACAAAGCACAAAAACAATCTGACGAGAAAATAAGCAGTTTTGTTCCAAAGATGATCGAAACGCCGGAGTTTAATTATATTAAATCCCGGCCAGAGGATTTCATGGAATTAACAAAGACTGAGGAAGCCAATGTAAGCAAGTATCTTAAATCGCAGGGATTAAGTTCTGAAGAAAGAGAAAGGACCTGGGCGATATTAAACAATACTGCAACACAGGAGTTTTTGAATAAGAGAAGAAAGAACTATACTCCGGAGCAGTTAAATAAGGAATCACTTAATTACGCACAGCCATATCTTGAGGATGCAACACCAGGGACCTTTATGGATCCTAAAACCGGTATGCGTAAAGTTCAGCCAGAAACAGAAGAAGATGCGGATCAGCTTGCCTTATTGCAGAAGTACCAGAAAGAGATTATCAATAGCGTAATTACCTCGTCATCCAACCATCCGCTTGCAAAGCAGAAGGAGAGCTTGGATGAAGCACAAGAAACACTTTCAGCCGAATACGAAAAGGTTGAGGAACAGCGCAAGATTGCGGAGAAATCTTTAGCTGACAGGAAGGAGACATGGATGGAGGATATGTCGGCATGGAAACTGGCGCAACTTGACTTCATCAAAAAAGAAAGAGATCTTGAAAAAAAGATTCAGGATTTTAACACAAAGATCAATGAGGATAATTCTCTGGCCGGATCGATAACCAGGGATATCACAGATAAGGAAAGACTTCAGCAAGTCGTTAATGATGCTTATCTCCTTAAAAAGCATTGGGATGATCGTTATGCGGAAGCGGATAAGCGATGGAAAGATGCGAACACGTTTGAGGTTATTCCCGGAGTAGAAACCCTCAACACCGGGGCAATGACTCCTGCATGGAAGAAGACTATGGCGAACCTTGACCAGAAACGTGCAGAGGCAACAGCATACTTTGAAGCCGCAAGCCGGATGCTTTACAACAATGAAGGACCGCTGGACATTAAAAAAGACAAATCATATTTCGGAGAGATCCTTGGTGACGCAATAGTAAAGGGGATAATGAAGAAAGCATATCCTACGAATGCACCACAAACTAAGCAG
>CAYHAI010000003.1:0-3596 GCA_964354585.1 uncultured Planctomycetales bacterium | reverse complement strand
ACCTTTTATTACTGCATTAAGATAGGGTAAGATTTCTGAGATATCATAGGAAAAATAAGCAATGAGGCGAATTTTTGTTTCATCTGCAATACAAGGAGCAACATAACAAAGGGTAAGCGACTTTAAAAACTCTTCTTCTGTGGCAGAGGGTTTATAGTCTTGCGCTTTCCTAAAAAAATCTTCTTCGTAATCGCGGTACAAAAATTTATAATAACCGCTGATAAGAACACCTTCGTCTATTAGAAGGCGGCAGACTTCTTGGCGTTTTTCTTCTGGGACAACAACTGCTAAAGTAGATATGTGTTTAAAATCTACTTGTCTTGTAACTAAAATCTGTTGAGCTTTTAGCCCTACATCCTGATTAGGTAAAACTATTATTTCGTAATTTTTATCTCTACCTATTTCCAATTTTAATCCCTAAAATACCTTTAGCAAATATATCCCCGCATAATACAGGCCAACAAGTATAAATACGATACCGGTAATCTTTCGCATGTAATATTCCAGCTTTGTCATCCGGTTAAACCAGGGCTTAAGCGATGTTACCCCAAGCGCAATCACAAAGGCAAATAGTAAAACCGGTAAACCCGTTCCAAAACCGTAGATAAACGGAAGCGTTGTTCCTAATTGAGATTTAAGCGCAAGCGGTATGAGGCTCCCGAAAAAGAGTGCCGCAGATATCGGACAAAAAACCAGGGCAAAAATTAGGCCCAAAACAAATGCTCCCCCTATTCCTGATTCGGCAAGGATATTTTGATGTTTCTCAGAAAGCGAAAAACTAGGGGTATTCAACTTTAGTATATCTACTAAAAATAGTCCTGTAAGAATCAAAATCGGGCCGAAAATCTTATTCATATACTTCTGCAAAAAGTTTGCCAGGACAGGAACGCTTAAGAGTGAACTAATGATAATAAAACCTAAAAGTGCATAGGCAAGCATCCTGCCGATTGTATAAGCAAACCCCGAAAAGAAAACGACCCGCGGATGAGCTATTCTTTTGGAAAGAAACGAAATTGCGGCGACATTAGTAGCCAACGGACAAGGGCTAATAGAAGTCAAAATCCCAAGCCAAAATGCCGATAGGAATCCTATGAAAACACCATCCATTACGAGTCCTTTAAAAAATCCCGCACTTCGCTTGTTACATACTCAAAAAACCTTTGCCTGTCACCTACATATTCCCAAATCTTAGTCAGGTTTTTATACTTTATTTCCTTGCCGTCTTTTACAAGCGATAATATCAGAGACTTGGTGTAAAGCTGATAATCATTGACAAAATGCCTGTTTGCTTTTTCATCAATATTGACTGCTTTAAATTCAAGCTTTCCCGAAGAAAGAACGTCTTTAAAATGCGTATCTATTGCTTCTTTTGAATATTGCTCTAACTTATAGCATGTGGGGCAACGGAAGTCTCCATGAAAATAATATGCAACAACTCTACTTTTTTTAGGTGCCTCTTGACCAAAGGCAGGCATTATTGAAACTAATAAGAGGATTAAAGTAACAAATTTCTTCATTTTGCTCTCCAGATTATTTTGTAAAATCTCCGAGCATGGTTAAGGGCGGAAATGAAATGGCTTCTTCCGGGCACATCCCTGCGCAGGTACTGCAACCTACAACACACTGAAATGGTTCGGCTACCTTTGTTTTGTTGTTCTTTTCATCCCACGCATATACTTTATGGCTGCAGAAGTTAAAACATTCTTTGCAACCCACGCATTTATCTAAATCAACGGTCGGATACCAGGGGATTTCTTCTCGAGAAGTACCCTTCCGTGTTCCATGCCTGCCCATCTTAGCCTCCTTGCTGGATAAATTGTTTTATCTGTTCTACCGAGGGAATCCTGCCCTGCATCACTATCTTACCATCAATTATCAATGCGGGAGTCTGAATCACCCCTTTTTCTATCATGGTATTGATATCGGTTACTTTAACTACTTCAGCTGTTTTATTTAACTCAAGCAAGGCCTTTTTAACATTTGCCTCTGTGTTGGCGCACCTTGGGCAGCCAGGCCCTAAAACTTCTATCTTTATCATTTCACCCCTTTGCTATCTAACCATAAAACCGAAAATCATACCGCTGATAGTAGCCATAATGACCACAAGGCTCACATATATAACGGTTTTCTTAATTCCCATGATACTTCGTAAAACAAGCATACTCGGCAAACTTAAAGCCGGACCTGCCAAAAGTAGCGCCAGAGCCGGACCCTTGCCCATACCCGCATTCATCAAACCTTGCAGTATCGGCACCTCTGTAAGTGTAGCAAAATACATAAATGCTGCGACTATTGAGGAAAAGAAATTGGCGAATAAAGAGTTTCCGCCAACAAGCGTAGTAACGAAACTCGACGGAATTATTCCTTCATGGCCAACTCTGCCCAGCAAGAAACCAGAGACAAGCACTCCTGTAAGTAAAAGCGGCAAAATCTGGAGCGCAAAACCCCAAGTAGTCGTTGCCCATTCTTTTAGCTCATTTTTCTTAAACCATTTAAAGAGTATGAAGATCAAACTTATGAAAGAAAACCCGGTAATCCACCATTTATACTGGTATATCAAAGTCCACCACCCTTTATCGCCTTCTTGCGATTTACCCCAGTTAGCGAAAACGAGTATTGCAACCAGAGAGGCAAAATATAGAGTAGTCTGAATTAATGAGCGTGCTTCTTTTACTTCTCCCACATTAAAATCACCGCTTGCCTGGCGCGCTCTTTCTTCCTTTAAAAAAATTAAGTGCATTAATAGACCGATAACAACGCTAAATACCACCGCACCTATTGCTCTGGCAAGCCCGAGCTGCCAGCCAAGGATGCGTGCGGTAAGGATAATCGCAAGGACATTAATCGCCGGCCCTGAATAAAGAAATGCGCTCGCAGGGCCAAGCCCGGCACCGCGTTTATAAATTCCGGCAAATATTGGCAAGACAGTGCAAGAGCAAACCGCTAATATCGTTCCTGAAACCGAAGCGACACTATATGAAAGAAACTTATTTGCCTTTGCCCCGAAATATTTCATAACGGAGGCCTGGCTCACGAAGACCGAAATCGCGCCCGCTATAAAGAAAGCCGGCACAAGACATAAAAGCACGTGCTCACGGGCATACCATTTGACTAATGCCAGAGCTTCAAATACCGCGCTGCTGAAACGGATATTTTCAATAGGCAGATAGAAACATGCCAGAAATGCAGCGAGGATATACAAAAATTTCTTCCATCCCTTCATTATTTGCTCCTTTTCTTAATCTTACAACAGCCCCCCTCAATTCGTATGGCTTTAATATTCACTAATCCATCCGCAATTTTTTTCTGGGCGGAAGTTAAAATCCGGGAGAAGGTAGGCCTGGAGATTTTCATCAGCTTTGCGGCGTCAACCTGTTTTAATTCTTCAAGGCAGGCAAGGCGGACGGCCTCAAACTCATCAAGGGTTAAATAAACTCCTTCTAATTTATTCAGGGGTTTGCATAACGGCTTAAAACACCGCTCACCCGGAACACATTTCACCCACCTTGTCTTTTTAGGCCTCATGGATGCCTTTCTAGTATTATGAACAAATGTTCATAATAAATTTAGCATATTTTAAGGAATTGTCAACTTTT
>CAYHAI010000002.1:0-6912 GCA_964354585.1 uncultured Planctomycetales bacterium | reverse complement strand
TCCTTATATGAATATAAAAGATGGTAATGACTTTAGGAGACTGGATTATGCAGGAGATCTTATAGGAAGCGCAGATATTTTAGCACGGCAAAGCCCGGAAGTAGAATTAAAATTATCCGAAGATAGCTTAGTGGCAAAAGTTGATATTGACAAAGAAGGAGAGTTAGTCAGGGATGCCGCCGGTAAGCTATCTCTTCGGTACCATCACAAGGATTTCAGAAAAGAAGATTTACTGCTTTGGTTCAAGGAAAAAATCCAGCGTGGTTTTATTTCTATGCCGGATATGGGGAAGTATTTAGAGCTCGCAATCAACTTTTTATTGACAAAATATACCTTAAGCAAGTTGAGCATGGGTAGGTATCAGGTTAAGGATGCCATAGAAAGAAAGATAGACGCCATCTTAGACATTACTACTAAAAAGAAATTTAATACTTTGATTAACAGAAGGGCTATTGTTGCAAAGGGCGAGTGCTTTAGTTTTGGGCCTAATTTCGCATTGATGAATCCATGCAGGGATAATTTTAGTAGGCATTTGTATGAGAAGGCAGCAAAGATGAATAAAGAGGAGTTGGACTTTGTTTATCAGATTGACGGCTTGAGTAATGTGCTTTGGTGGTTTCGCAATCCTGAGAAGAAGGGATTCTATATTCAAGGTTGGTTTAAGGGAAAGTTTTATCCAGACTTTATTGTGAAGACAAAGAAAGACAGCTATTTTATTCTTGAATATAAAGGTGAGCACTTATTAGGTGCTGAAGATGCTGATTATAAGGAAAAGGCTGGCCACAAATGGCAAGAGTTAGCTGGTAAGGGTTATACTTTTTATTTAGTGGGTAAAGATAGGGTTAATGCTGTTACGGAAAAAATTTCTAAAGCATAGATTATGAGAAAGATTTTAACTGAACGATTCGTGAGGCGCGCAATCATTAATTATTTAGCTCGCAGAGGATGGGATAGAGGGCTGCGGGAGAAAGAAACTGCAGAGCATGGCGTGGACATAAAAGTCCGCCACAATAGGTATTCTCGGTATTTCTTTATTGAGACAAAAGGAGAATCTACAAGTAAATCCGCTAAATCGGTCAGGGAAACCGCTTTTGTCTATTCTCTTGGTCAAATAATAACCCGAATGAAAACTGGCGCAGCACGGTATTATTATGGGATTGGTCTTCCCGAAACCGTTGCTCGAATTGCTAGTAGACGTATTCCTTGGCAGGTTGCTAGAAAATTACTCCTTTACGTTTTTTCAGTAGATGCTCAGGGAAAGGTTAAACAATATTCTTGGCAGTATTTAAAGAATATTCAGAAAGAGAAAGCAAATGAGTCCTAACGTTCAGATAGTAGTCGGATATATAATTGTTGGTATTTGTGCTGTAATTGGTACAATGGGCGGTATTATGGTAAAACAAGGTTATGAAAGAAGAAATGAAGCTACGGCTATAAAAAGTGTTGTTACTCAAAAAGAAACTTTAGTAGAGAAGGGTTTAGAAAAAGTTGATAAGCAGAATAATATAAAAATAGCAAAAGTCAAAATCAATAGAATTATTGATGATGCTAACGCTTGGCTACAAGAAAAGATTGAACAAAATAGACCGGAGATGGATAAACTCATAGCTCAATTTAATGCTCGCGGTGTTGTTCATAGTGGTATGCATATAGCGGCTCATATTGATAGATTAAATTCGCTCATAAAGACAATAAATGATTACATTAAAGACATGAATAGGAAAATAGAAGATGAAGTTTTAAGGCTAGGAGAAGAAAAGTTTGAAACTATAGTTTGGCTTAAGGATGAATTTGCAAAGTATCAGGAGTTTATTAAATTCTCTGAAACTGCCAAGAATAATTTAAAATTATTTAATAATGATGTATGTCTAAGATTCACAGATAAACCTACTTTTGAAAATATTTTAAAATCACGCCCATATAGAGAATAATAGTAGAAATAGCCTTCTAAGGGAATAGAAATATCCCTAAAACATAATAAGATAATTGACAATGGATAACCAAGGGAGAAAGAATTGGATAAGTGAAGGGGTTATAATTGCATCGGTCCCTTTTTTAGGGTATCTTTTTACATTTGCATATGAATCAGGTTATGCATCATTTTTTAATTTTCCCAAGGAATATATAAATATCGGTTTACCTCAAATTATAAGTACAGCTATTATTCTTTACACTATAACCGCAGTATTATTCTTTCCTATAGAAGGGCTATCATTTATATTTTTTAAGAATAAACGCTCTTTGTATCAAAGTATAATTAAGTTTTTACCTTTATTTGGAATTTCGATAGGTAATTTTATTGTATATGGATGGATACGGGCTCTCCCGTTTATTATTTTATTTGTTATATTAGGATTTTCCGAATTTATATTTCCTTTAGTTACTCAGCGTGACAAAAAAGATTACGATAGTAAGCTTCAAGCATATGATGAGGCAGATTGGAAGTTTCGCGAAGAACGAGGAGCACTTTCCGCACGTCTTTTAAGAATATTTGGACATAAAAATATTATGCTTATCATAAATTTGTTTCTTTGTATTAATTTAACTCAAATGGCAGGAGAGTTATCCGCTTCTAAAAAAATGCAGTTTTTTATAATACCAAGTAACCCTGAAAAAGTTGTCTTAAGAATATACGGAGATAATTTAGTATGTGCTGAATTTGATAGAGAAACAAGCAGTCTAAAAAGAGAAATTTCGATTTATAAATTAACTGATCCACAAGCTCAAAATCTAAAGTTTGAAACACTAGGTCTACTTAAAGTTGAAAAAATAAAATAGGATAAAAAGAGTGGGTGTTTTTCAACCCATTCAAGAGGTCATATTATCCTTGGGATAGAAAGTATATCTGGTTGTAAATCCCCAGCATTCTTTGAAAATTTTCCCGGCTTTTTTATGGGGCGGGCGTACCCGCACTACGCCCGCCCCCCAACAGCGCAAGAGGAATTTTTATTCTTTCCGCCACTTAAATTTTTGTTGACTTTAACCAAAGGAATAGTAAGATAATATTTGACAATTAGGTAGTGTCCCGCGTTTGAAGGGGGAAATCCCGGACGTTAAAAAAGTAAAACCTTCGTTGGTCAATTTGTGACTGGCGGAGGTTTTGTGTTTTATGAACCTATTAAACTGGGAGGAATAGATGATTCAAGAAATAATTAAATGTCCAAAATGTGGAGAAATAATTAAATTGTCTGAAGCAATCACGCGAGATATTGAATTAGCGATAAAAAACAAGTATGAAAATGAATTTGAATTACGTCTTAAAGATGAACGAGAGCAACTTAATACAAAAGCCAAGAAAGAAGCCCAAGAATCCGTTAATGTAGAATTGAGCGATTTAAAAGAACAAATAGCTGAAAAGGATAAAAAGCTACAAGAAATTCAGAAACAAGAGTTAGAATTTCGTAAGCGAGAACGCCAACTTCAAGAGAAAGAAGAGAGTTTTTCAAAGACTTTTGAGCAGCGAGAGAATGAACTTAAAGAAAGATTTGTTACCGAGAGAAGACTTATAGAGGAAAAGATAAAAAAAGAGGTAATAGAGAAAAGTCGTCTGGAAGTTACGGATTTAAAACAGCAGTTAGAAGAAAAGACTAAGCACTTAGAAGAAGCACAGCAGCAAGAGATTGAATTAAGAAAAAGACAGCGAGAAATAGAAGAGAAAGAAAAAGCTTTTGAATTAAAGATGAGCCGGCAGATTGATGCCGAACGTCAACAAATTCGAGACAAAGCAACGCGCGAGTTTGAAGAGAATCATAGATTAAAAGACTTAGAAAAAGATAAACAGCTTGCTGACATGAGGGAACAGATTGAGGAGCTCAAACGAAAGGCTGAGCAAGGATCTCAGAAGATGCAAGGCGAGGTGCTTGAGCTTGAGTTAGAGCAACTACTAAAAGATGAATTTTGTTTCGATGAGTTTGAATCAATTGCCTCTGGTATTAAGGGAGCTGATATTCTACAGACTGTTAAAACACAGGCAGGCAGAGTATGTGGGGAAATTCTATGGGAGACTAAAAGAACAAAAAATTGGAGTGATGGATGGATCCAGAAGCTAAAGGATGACCAGCGCGCTGCAAAAGCAGACTTGGCTGTTATTGTATCTGAGGTTTTACCACAAGGATTCCATCATTTTCGTCAAATAGAGACAATATGGGTAACAGATATACCCTCTGCTATAAGCTTGGCTTTGGCCTTGAGGACTCTTTTGATTCAGGTCGCACGTACTAAAGAAATCCAAACAGGGAAGGAAGAGAAAAAGGAAATCGTATATAGCTACCTAACAGGCCCTGAGTTTCGTAATCGTGTCCAAGCGATAATGGAGGCGTTTATTGGTATGAAACAAGATTTGGATACAGAAAAAAGATCTATGGAAAAATATTGGGCTAGAAGAGAGAAACAAATAGAAAAAATAATCTTAAATATAGCTGGTATGCACGGAGATCTTGAGGGCATAACGGGAATCCCTCTACCTACTATTAAAATGTTAGAATTGCCAGTAGAAGAACCACAAAGCTAAAAAAGATCACTTTCGATAGTAATGCCTTATTATCCCGCCAAGTTTTGACGTGTACCTAATTCGCCCCTTATTATTCGGTTTATAATTCAGTGGCATATTATTCATAGCTGAATGGGGTCTTACGCTATTATAGTATTTGACATATTCTCTTATAAGATATTTGAAGTGGTTTTCGCCAAACACAAAGAAATGATCAAGGCATTCTCTTTTTATAGTTCCCACCCAGCCTTCGGCATATGGGTTAAGATTAGGAGATTTATAGGGTATTCGCTTAACTCGGACATTACTTGCTTCGAAAATTTTGTCAAATTCATTTGAATATTTACAATCTCCGTCTCTTATCAGTAATTTTGATGATTTATCGGTATCAAACAGAAAGGTTGTGGCTCGCGCTTTCTTTATTACCCAATCTCTTTTGGGATTCTTTGTGAAGCCGGCAATGTGAACTTTGCGGGTATGTATATTGATAAAAAAGAGAGCATGGAATGTTTTAGGTCCTAAAATAGTCCAAACCGTTTTTGTAAAGAAATCACATGCCCATAGAGTCTGAAAATGCCTCTTTATGAACGCATCCCAGGTATCCTCATATCTTTTTGGAGCCGGGTCAAATCCATTTTCTTTTAGTATGTTTCTTACGGTGCTGCGAGATATGCTTACGATTCTAAGTTTTTTGAGTTCACCTAATATCCTTGTATATCCCCAGTTATTTTCTTTGGCTAATCGTAAGATTAATTCCCTGACTTCCTGGGGGGTCTTATGAGGGTGAGGCTTCCTAGGGGCTTGTTTGTTTTTGTTGCTTTTAGTACTATTAACCCATCTGCGAAAAGTAGAATACGTTACGATAGATATAAAATCCCGGATGCTTCCACCTAAAAGTAACCCGAATTTAATAAGTCTTCGTTTCTCAGTGGGCGTTGTAGTAACTACTTTACCAAGTTTGCTGCGAAGTATCTGGTTCTCAACTCTAAGATATTGTATTTGCCTTATTAATCTACTCTGAACCGTCATGCCCAGGAGAGTTAGAAGTTCTTGAAAAACTCCATTCTTTGTGGTATAAGAGTTGGTAATCATGTATATGTGCTCCTTTCTAATTATGGCTTAATAAGGTCATTTTTGGGGTGTCGCATGTTTCTTGCACCCCTCTGAAGCCCATTTCTTGAAAAATCCTGCCTGAATAGGCTAAATTTATATATAAATTCCCAATTTTAGAGCATTTTCAAGAGGCTATCTGTTATCAACATTGACTTACACGGGGAGGGACGCCTGTAGTTTTTAGATACTCATTAAAGGACGCTGTGTTTTGCGGCTGCCCGCACCCAGCCGCAAAACACAAGCAAAGCTGAACCCGCATTAAAATTAGCAAGAAGCCAGCCGACCCAGGCTGGTGCCGAATGAGCCCCGCTCCCAAGCGGGGCGAATGGGGCGCGGGAGATGTGGGAGCGCCGACAGGCGCGGTGCCTATAAATCTTTCTTCTTGCAACCGTGAATTGTATTTGGTAAAATTATAGCGATAGTTCGTTCAGATTTCAGATGGGGAGCCAATTTTGATTTCCTGAACGGATGCTTGACATAATTTAAAATGGTGGTATCTTATTAGAAGAAAAGATATTGAAAGGAGGCAGAACAAATGTGTTATAGTGTCCCGGCAGTAGGTGCTATAGTTACATCCATATTATGGAATAAGACGAAGAATATTAAGATAGGTTGGCTCAATTTGTTATTTTGGGGAGGGGCCCTTTTTGGAATTATTGACCACCTCTGGAATAAAGAGTTGTTTCTCATTTCAAAAAACATTATTAGTGATTTAATCTTAGGGGTAGTCATTACCGTGGCCATTTTTGTCTGCTGGACGGCAATGGTTTTAGTAAATAAGTCAAATCCAACTTTGGCTCGCTGTCCAAAGGTTTAAGGTTAAGGTAGCCAGATTAAAAATAACATCTGCACCCTCTGTAATAAATTATATTGCAGAGGGTTTTTGTTTAGGATATTCAAAAGAAGATGAAGATAAAATTGAACTTATCCGCCGGGATTGCGGACATAGAAGAAAGGTTAGCCGAAGTTTTAGAGAAGGCAAAAATTCATCGGGTCAGCCTGATTGAGATATCTTACGGCACGCAGGAAGGAGAAACCAAAAAGCGCATCCTCAATTTCCTGATGAAAAAAGAATACCGCGGCCTCTACAGCAGGCTGGTGAAATCCAAAGAGGGCTGGGGCAGGATCTTTATCCATTTTAGATGGAGGTGAGGCGATTATGAGAATTACCGTTATAACCATAGCTGCAATCTTATTTTTATTCCCGTTTATTTTTATCCCTGATGCATCTGCCGGCAGGGGCGGCCGGGGGAGTTATGACTCATGTCCCGGGCCGCAGTTGGTATCTCCAATTACCGAAGATATAGTTT
>CAYHAI010000001.1:0-9428 GCA_964354585.1 uncultured Planctomycetales bacterium | reverse complement strand
TTGGGAAATTTACAACAATTAATGCACTCTGCCCAAATCTTATGCGGCAGTTCAGCATTCTTAACTCTCTTAAACCCTAATTTCTTAAAATATTCCGGCTTATAAGTAAGCACAAATATCCTTTTTGCTCCCAAATCCTCTGCCTCATTAATACAAGCCTCAATCAATTCCTTGCCTACGCCTAACCCTTGTTGGTTTTTCTGTACGGCTAAAGATTTTATTTCCGCTAAATCATCCCAAGAGATATGCAAGCCACAGCAGCCGACAATTTTACAATTTTGCTCTGCTACCCAGAAATCCCTGATGTTTTCATACAATTCATTTAAAGAGCGGGGCAACATCAAATCCTGCTTGGCAAAATAATTAATCAATGCCTGTATTTGTTTTATGTCTTTAATTTTCGCTTTCCTGATCATCCGCTTTTCTCCCAAACAACGCTTGTCTTGTCGTGGGACAGTCCCTACTGGCTACGCTATTACTTAATTTCTGTGCCCTTTGCCACCACCACAATACCGGATTCGGTAACATAAAATTTTTTCTTATCTTCCTCTAAATCATAACCGATAACCATGCCTTCGGGAATATTCACGTCTTTATCAATGATTGCCCTTTTTATTTTAGCGTATTCGGCCACAGTGACGCCTTCCAGAAGAATAGAATCGTGTATCTGGCAATGACTATCTATTCTTACATTAGGGGAAAGTATAGAGCGCTGAACCTTTCCTCCGCTCACAATACAACCGCCGGAAACTATAGAATCAAGCACCAGCCCCACGCGGCCGGTAATCTCTTCTCCGGAAAAAACTGTCTTAGCCGGAGGAAATTGCTCTTGATACGTCCTAATCGGCCATTCATTATCATAAAGATTAAACACCGGGTCAACCTGCACTAAATCCATATTGGCCTCATAATAGGCATCAATAGTGCCGATATCCCGCCAATACTCGACCTCTTTTTCGGAAATAGCCTGGCGGGAAAAATTATAAACCGCTATCTTCAATCCCTTTTCCAGCATCTGCGGAATAATATCCTTGCCAAAATCGTGGGTGGAATTGCGCTTTTTAGCGTCCTGCTGCAACTCCTGCTCAATCACCGGGTGCTTAAAAATATATATGCCCATAGAAGCGTAGACGTTATTGGAGTCAGGGGATATGGTTTTGGGTTTTGCCGGCTTTTCCTGGAAACCTGCTATTCTGCCCATATTGTCTACTTCTATGATGCCTAAATGCCCACACTTATCCTTATCTACCTCTACCACGCCTACAGTCAAATCTGCGTCGAGCTCGCGATGAAAGTCTATCATCGTATAATAATTCATTTTATAGACGTGGTCTCCGGCTAAAATCAAGACATCGTCAGGCTGGTCAATTTCCAAAGTATAAAGATTCTGATAAATAGCATCGGCAGTGCCCAGATACCAGGAGTCACCGACCCTTTGTTGCGCCGGCAATATTTCAATAAATTGGGTTAGTTCCGAAGGCAATATATTCCAGCCTAAACGGATATGCCGCTGCAAAGATGCGGATTTATACTGCGTCAGAATATAAATCTTGCGTAATCCGGAATTAATGCAGTTGCTCAAGGTAAAATCAATAATTCTGTATATCCCGCCAAAGGGCACAGCCGGCTTGGTGCGGTCTTTGGTTAAAGGCCATAAACGTTCGCCTTTTCCGCCGGCCATAATAAAGGTGAGAACTTTACGCATCATATAGCCTCACTCATCTTATCAATACCCCGAAA
Organism: uncultured Planctomycetales bacterium; assembly: GCA_964354585.1. Taxonomy (GTDB): domain Bacteria; phylum Omnitrophota; class Gorgyraeia; order Gygaellales; family Profunditerraquicolaceae; genus CAYHAI01. The sequence continues at coordinate 7,688 of CAYHAI010000001.1, read as the reverse complement.
ATACCCCGCCTGACCATCATTACGCCGATGGCAGCAAGCAAGATATACATAATTTTTGAAAAAGCGCGCGTCCCGCTTGAACCCATCAGTTTTATAATAAAATCTGCCTTGGCCAAGGTAATCCAGACAATAACCATATTTATAACCAAGGAAACAAAGGTGGGGATGATGCCAAAATTATCCAGCATCATTAAGGTGGTGGTTAATACTGCCGGACCGGTAATCAAGGGTGTGCCCAGAGGAAAAACGCCCACCTCTTTATCGTGGCCATTGGATAAAAGGTATTTTTGCGTGCCGGGAAGCAAAAGCCGTATCGAGATAATAAACAAAAGCGCTCCGCCGGCGATTTGAAAGTCCGGTATGGTAATGCCGATAAACCTTAACACCCATTTCCCAACAAACATAAAGAGAATCGCTACTACTGTCGCAGTAGTAACTGAATCAATAATAATCTTGTGCCTTTGTTTTTTGTTTGCGCCCTCTACCAAAGAAATAAACAAAGGGATATTACCGATGGCATCTACGGCCACAAATATAGGGATAAAGGTTAAGATAAAAGGTTCTAATATCTTTAGCATAATTCTAAATTATACTGCTATCCTCTGCCTGCTGCAAGCATAATTTATAAATTTAGCGGGTGACTCGGGCGTTTTCGAAGCGCGTGAGCGCAAGAAAATGCCCGAGGCAGGACCCGCTAAATGTTATATATAGCTATATTTTCTTAATTAAAAATAAGCACAGGAAGCTGGTTAATGCGGATAAGACAATGAGCCATCTTAGGCCTACAAGAGGCAGCAGGATTGCGCCAGAAAAACTGCTGGCTACCTGCGCTAAATTGTTCACGCTGCAAAGCAAGGCAAAAGAAGTTGCCTCCAGCCCCTTTACGCTACTCCTGGCCATAAAGTCTAAGACCATCAGAAAAATGAACATCCCGATAAGACTATATATAATATCGTAACCCACTGCCGTCATAGGGGTATAATAAAGATAGCTTAAAGTGGTTACTGCTCCCAGAAAAACCGAAAAGAATAACCATTTTTTAATCTTTATCTTTTGACTAAATCTATAATAAAATAAAGCACCGATAATCTGAAAAACCGTGCCGATAGTAGCCAAGGTGCCTATCCAAATTTTACTCCACTTGAAGACATCTCTTTGGATAAATAAAAGCGGAGTCCCGAAAGAGGGCGAATACGTATAAAGGAAAATAAATAAACATATTATGATTATTTTCTTATCGGAAAATAATCTTTTCATATCTATAAAAAACGTGCTGGAAGGTTTATCCTGCGCAGCATTTTCCTCCTGATAAAAATACGCCGGAAGCGCAACCAGTAAATAAACCGGTATGAGGTATAAGAAGGCTACCCGATAATTCCATTTCTCAGCAATGAACCCTCCCCCTATGCCTGTGAGTAATCCGGCAATAGAAATAGAAATCCATTGGATGCTCTGGATCTTACCGGTAGTATTGTTCTTTTTGCCCTCGACGCACATAATACCGTCAACTGCCACGTCTCTAAAAGCCGCGTTGCTTGAATTTATAATTAATAACATAACGACGATAATAATCGGCAGGGCTATCAATCCTAAAAATAATACTAAAATTATATCCAGCGCAAGGGCGATAAAAATCCAGGCTCTTTTATTGAAGAAATTATCAATGATATAGCCGATAATCGGTTTTACCAACCAGGCAACGGTAGTAATGCTTCCCAGAAGCATTATTTTTTGGGGAGAAAAATGGAGTGTCTCTTTGAGGTAATAAAATAGGCCTTGCGCAGGCAGGCCTTCTATCCCTTGCGTAAAGTAAACCGCGCTACTTAAGGCAAAAATCCAGAATAATTTTTTCTTCACCCCGCCCCTTTCCATACACCCGGCCTTATACCTACCCCGACATATCGGAGTGTCGGGTACGCCGCCTCTGCGGCGGGATAGACCGGTAACGCAGAAAGCGAACACTCGCCCATCCCACTGGGCGAGGTGTGTGTTGCTTTCTGCTTCCATACACCCGGCCTTATCGGATAGGCCGGTGTGTTGCTTTCTGCAACAAAAAACTACCCTTAAAAGGGTAGTTTCAATCCGACAACTTCCGCCAAAGGCGGACGCGCCTGCGGCGCGAAATTACTCAGCCTTAGGAACCTCCGCAGGTTTATTCTCTTCTGTGGCATTCTGCGTTTGCGCTTGCGGCGGAATTTGTGTTGGCGTAGTTGTCTTGGTGTTGCTCATTAAAGAACGGCTCTGCCTTGCAGATAAAACCGCCAAACTCACGCAGGTAAGAAAAAATAAAATTGACAAGGTCGTGGTGGTGCGGGTAAGAAAGGCATTGGTCTTGGTGCCGAACATTGATTCTACGCCGGAAAAACCTTCCACTAAGCCGCCGCCGCGGCCAGCCTGAACCAAAATTATGGCAATTAACAAAATACAGATAATCACATGTATGGCAATGATTAAACCCATCATTTCTTTACCTCGCTGGCTTTTTTGACAATGGCCGCAAATGACTCCACCGTTAAACTGGCTCCTCCGACTAAAGCGCCGTCAATATCGGGCTCACGCATCAGTTCGCCGATATTTTCCGGCTTGACGCTGCCACCGTATTGAATTCTTACCTTACTTGCTATATCTTTATTATACAACTTAGTTAATAAATTACGAATGTATTTTTGCGCTTCTTGTGCCTGTTGGGAAGTGGCGGTCTTTCCCGTGCCAATTGCCCAGACCGGCTCATAAGCAATAACCACCTTTAATATATCCTCTTCCCCTATATCCTTAAGTCCATTCTGCACATGGTCATCTAAGACCTTAAAGGTCTTGTCACTTTCGCGTTCTTTTAAGGTCTCGCCTACGCAGACAATAGGTGTAAGACCGGCCTTTAGGGCTGCCTTTAGTTTTTTATTTACCGATTCATTATTCTCGCCGAAATATTGCCGGCGCTCCGAATGTCCGATAATCACGAAATTAACCCCGGCGTCCTTAAGCATCAGCGGTGAAACTTCTCCGGTAAATGCGCCTTCGTCCTGCCAAAAGGTATCCTGAGCGCCTAACCGAATATTTGAATCCGCAATTAACTCCGCCACTTCGCTTAAAGCCGTAAAAGGCGGGCAAAGCACAATATCTATATCTTGGCTGTCTAAATTAAAAAGTTCTCTTTTCAAGCCATTAGTCAGCTCAATAGCCTCAGCAATAGTCTTATACATCTTCCAGTTTCCGGCAATGATGGTCTTTCTCATTTTATTTATCTGTCAAAGCGGCAATCCCCGGCAAAATTTTCCCTTCTAAAAACTCTAAACTGGCACCTCCACCCGTGGAAATATGGGTCATTTTGTCTTCTAATTTGAATTTAGCGATAGCTGCCGCAGTATCGCCTCCGCCGATAATTGTGGTTGCCTTAAGACTGCTTATAAATTTGGCAATCTCTTGGCTGCCAATACTAAAGGCATCCATCTCGAAAATCCCTAAAGGACCATTCCAGACAATGGTTTTCGCAAATTTCAATTTTCCTTCAAATATCGCGATGGTCTTTGGACCGATATCCACGGCAACTTTACCTTCGGGAATATTTTCGCCCACCACCTCTGACTGGGCATCCGCAACAACATTATCTACTACTATATTGTCTATGGGCAATAAAATTTTCTTATTTAATGCCTTTGCCTTCCCTAGGATAGATTTAGCTAAATCTAACTTGTCTTTCTCTAATTTAGAATTTCCAATGGGCTTGCCTTGCGCCTTTAAAAAGGTGTAGGCCATCCCGCCGCCGATAATAATCGCATCGCATTTAGGAAGCAAATTCTCAATCACGCCTATCTTATCTGAGACCTTTGCCCCGCCTAAAATCACCATAAAGGGAATTTGGGGATTCTGTATGGCATTGCCTAAATATTGAATCTCTTTTTCTAAGAGAAAGCCGGCTGCCGATTTAAGATAATGTGTTACGCCAACGGTAGAGGCATGGGCACGGTGGGCAGTGCCAAAGGCATCATTAACAAATATCTCGGCTAAGGAAGCTAATGCTTTAGCAAAATTAGTATCGTTTGCCTCTTCCTCGGCGTGAAATCTTAAATTTTCTAATAAAATAACCCTCTCTTTAGCGGTTTCAATTTCTTTTTTAACATTATCTCCTACGCAATCATCCAGGAATTTTACCGGCTCTGCCAATAACTCTTTTAACCTTACTGCTATTGGTTTAAGGCTGTATTTATCGAGCCTTTTGCCATCCGGCCGACCTAAGTGGCTCATCAGGATGAGCTTTTTTACGCCGTTTTGTAAGATATATTTTATGGTCGGCAGCGTTGCCCTGATGCGCGTATCATCGGTAATGTTTAAATTCGATCCTAAAGGCACATTAAAATCCGCCCGCATTAAGACCTGTTTATTTTTAAGGTCAATATCCTTTATAGTCATTTTCGCCATTCTTTTAAATCCTTCCCTATCCAAATTAAGTAAGAGTGTAATATATATTAAATTAGCCTTTTTGTCAATAAAAACAAACTGCTTAGCTTCAACATCACTATAATCATACAACTATTAAAAAGGCCCAAAACAGGCAATAAGACGATACCGCCTAATATACCGGCAAACCAACCACCCAACAGGTCAGCGCCATAAAGTAAGCCGGATACATGCCCTATCTGTTTGTTGTCTCTTAAGTATATCCTGCTGGCTAAAGGAAATTCCAAGCCTACTAGAAAGCCGGGAATAAAAAATAGCCCGATAAAAATTAAAGAAGAATGGAGATTTCCTAAAAACCTAGTCATTATCCCGGCCAGAAGAAAAGAAAATATAGCGATGATCATTTCTAACTTAATAAATAACCTTAAATCACTCCTTGCATCTTCGCTGCGGCGGGTAATCAAAAAACTGCCTAAGGCAATGCCGGCCATAAAAATACTTATGAGCAGGCCAATGCGATGATATAGATAACCGTAAAATACCTGGAAACTAAAAATCAAAATCAGGTTCATCAGCATGCCAAAGAAACCGGTGGTGGCAATACTATAAACGATGTTTAACCGGGATAAGTTAGGCTTACGCTTAAAAGCGTAAAAAATCAACAGAGTTATGATGAAGAGCAAAATAAATATTATCTTTAAATCTAAACTCTTAAAAAGTTCTAAGAGCCGGGTAATTTTAACAGAAAACTGCTTATTCCAAAAAATCAGCATTTCAAATACTGCCAGGGGCCTAAGGTCAAGGTTAGTTTTCTTGGTGGCATCGCGCCAAGAATAGTTAAACCATTCTAGCGACGCTTTATTTAATCTGTAATCAAGATACGCAGGCACAAGTATATCGGCCTGAATATGCTGTTGAGATATCTTTCGCGTGATTATGTCAGGGGTAACCTTGGAGATTTCGTTGGAACTCGAAGCTAAAAATATATTATAATCGCCGGGGATAATGCGCACATAAGCATAAGTATTTTTAAGGCTATTGAATATACAGGCATTCAGGTCTTTTAATTCTCTACTCAGATAAGTAAGAGACCCGGGCAACCATAAGGCTAAAATACCATCGGGATTTAATCTGTTTTTCACCAAAGAAAAAAACTCCTGGGTAAAAAGGCGGTTGGTGGATAAATCCGACGGCCGGGATAAGCCAATTAAGACTATATCATATTGATTGCTAGTTTTACGTAAGAAAAACCTGCCGTCTGAATTTATTACCTTTACTCTTTTGTCCGATAATTCCCGTTGAGTCAAATCCGAAGGATAAATTTTAAGCATTTCTATAATTAAGGGATCCAACTCAACATAATCAAGTTTTTTTATCGGGTGTTTTAGGACTTCATTTATCAACCCCCCTGCCCCGCTACTGATAACCAAGATATCTTTGGGTAAAGGATGGAATAATAAAGGCAGGTGACCAAATTCCTCCACAAAGGTTATATCCGGATAGGGCGCGGTAATTATGGGAATACCATTATAGAAAAATGTATACTGCTCTTCTTTTTTGGCAACCACAATATTGCCGTAAACGGAATTACGATAATCCAGAACCTTAAGCTTGCTCCATTGTTTATTTAGAGAAAGCCCATGTATTTGAGTGGGGCTGCCGCTGAAAAATAAAAAAGAAACCAAGGTAAATATAAACAACGCAAGGTATTTTAATTTTCTATCTGATAGATATCTAAATAAGATTACTGATACGGTAAGATTAGCTATAGAGATAATAAAAGCAATTTGAAAAGAATTGAGATTGGGTATAAATAAGTAAGTAAGAATTACCCCGCCGATAATCGTGCCTATTGTCTCCCAAGTATAAACCTTGCCGATAGAACGCGCAGGATCTTTAATAAACAAAGAACTTATTTTAGCGCCCGCGCTGAACAATGCCCCATGGCAAAAACTTATTGGCAGAATGATTAAAAAAGAAACCCAAAATATTGTATATAGCCCTACGGCCTCCCCAAAAGGAACCCTTAATATATCCTTAAATGTCCGGGATAAATAAATAGATACTGGCAGGATTATTGAAAAGATTATCTCTAAAATAATAAATACGTTTATTTTATTTTTAATCCTATCGATAAACCTGCCGATAATAAAAACACCTAGCGCCTCAAGAATAACCCAGTTAGCCAAAATTATCCCTAAAGTAAGTTCATTGCCATAGAAACTGACTAATAACTCCCGCAAGATTAGAATCTGGGCCACTATTCCGCTTAAACCCACGACTAAAATTGTGAGAAGAAAAAGATAATGCATATTATAAAAAGGGGCGGATTATATCCGCCCCCCCCATAAAAATAAAAATTTCCTATGTCTTTTTTATAGGCCTTTCTTGACTATATATTCGCACAGGTCCACAACTCTTACCGAATACGCCCACTCGTTATCGTACCAGCCCAAAACCTTAACCAGCCTGCTATCGATGACCTTAGTTAATTCGGCATCAAAGATGCAGGAATAATTTGAACCGTAGAAGTCACGAGAAACTAACGGCTCGGTAAGGTATTGCAATATGCCTTTTAGGTTAGTTTCGGATGCTTTCCTGAAGGCCGCATTTACTACCTCAATAGTAGCGTCCTTTTCTACGATACAAGTTAAATCGGTTAAAGAGACATCGGGCGTGGGAACGCGGATTGCTAACCCGTCCATTTTGCCTTTTAATTCCGGCATTACTTCTCCGATTGCCTTAGCCGCGCCGGTGGAGGTAGGTATCATTGACACCGCTGCAGCGCGGGCACGACGTAAATCCTTGTGCGGCAAATCAAGGATCCTTTGGTCATTCGTATAGGAGTGGATGGTGGTCATAAGGCCGCTTTTAATCCCAAAATTGTCTAGCAAAACCTTGGCCATCGGCGCCAGGCAATTGGTGGTACAGGAGGCATTTGAAATAATATTATGAATTTTGGGGTCATAATTTTCCTCGTTTACGCCCAAGACAATGGTTATATCCTGTCCCTTTGCCGGCGCAGTAATAATAATCTTCTTGGCGCCGCCGTTTCGCATATGGCCAATGCATTTTTCTTTTTCCGTAAATACACCTGTTGACTCTATGACTACCTCAACCCCATAATCTTTCCAGGGAATCTCCGCCGGAGACTTGGCGCTTAACACTTTGAGTGTTTTACCATTAACTACCAAAACATCCTCTTTTGCTTCTATAGTCGCATTTAAAGTCCCGAAATTAGAATCGGATTTCAAGAGATGCGCTAAGGTCTTTGTGCCTACGGGTAAATCATT